>NZ_JAHZBQ010000001.1:711578-1067368 GCF_019423325.1 Campylobacter sp.
TAGATGCTAGCGCCAAATTTAGAAAGCATATCCGAGCCTATGTAAGCAAGCACGATACCGATCAAAAATGCCGTCAATGAGACGATGAAAAGCGCGTCTATGCCGCTATCTTTGATAAAATTTACGGTTTCTTTGAAACGGAATTTCATCGGATGAATTACAAAAGCCGCGAGTTTGGAGAAAAACTCGCCCAAAAAGCTTGCAAGGCTTAGCAAGCCTAAAATTCCAAGATGACAATAAAGTCCGATCTGCGCTAAAAAATTTAGTCTGCGAGGCTCGGGCACGTAGCTAAAATCGATCGTTTTATCATCCATAAAGTTTAGAATTTTGGCGGCTTTGCTGCCATCCTCCACAAGGCTAACCCGCTTGCCAGCAAGGGCGTTTTTGATCATCAGCGCCATAAAATAGTCTAAATTTGAAATTTCGCTTAAGCTTAGCTCCAGCTCGTTTAGATTTTTTACCGCTTTTTTTAGTGCAAGTAGCTGCGAGCGCGAGCTTTTGTAGTTCCACTGCCCGCGTAGCGATAAGGTGTTTTTCCCGCCCGAGCTTTCGAGCGAAAAGGCTAAATTCCGCAAAAATTTCTCTCCAAAATCAAAAAATAGGGGAAATTATAATATAATCAACCTTGGCATTTTATAAAATTTAATGGAGATTTATGCTCAGAGGCTTTTTTACAAATAGCGCAGGCACGCTGGTTTCGCGAGTTTTGGGTTTCGTGCGCGACCTGCTTACCGCATCGGTTTTGGGCGCGGGGATTTACAGCGATCTGTTTTTCGTAGCGTTTAAACTGCCCAATCTTTTTCGCAGACTATTCGGCGAGGGAGCTTTTACGCAGGCGTTTTTGCCTAGCTTTACCGCCGCGCGTAAAAAAGGAATTTTTGCCGCAGCGGTGCTTATTAAATTTAGCATTTTCATCGCGCTTTTGACGGCGCTCGTGCTGCTCGCCGCGCCCGTTTTTACTAAAGTTTTGGCATACGGATTTAGCGCCGAGCAGATCGGTCTTGCGGTGCCCTACGTGCGGATAAATTTTTTCTACCTCACGTTTATCTTCGTCGTTACGCTCTTTGCCTCACTGCTTCAGTATCGCGACCACTTCGCTACGACGGCGTTTTCGACCGCACTTCTAAATTTAGCGATGATCGCGGCGCTTCTGCTAGCTCGCGGTAAGGACGGCGCCACGGCGGTGCTCTATCTTAGCTTCGGTGTCGTAGTGGGCGGGCTTTTACAGCTTGCGGTGCACGTTTATGCGCTAAAGTTTACCGGCATGCTGCGCGTCTTAACCGGCGGCTTTGCGCGGCTTGCACGAGGCGATAAGCCGCAAACGCAGGGCTTTTATAAAAATTTTTTCGCAGGCGTACTCGGTGCGTCGGCGCTTCAGCTAAGCTCGTTTATAGATACCTTCTTTGCGAGTTTCCTTGCTAGCGGCAGTATCAGCTATCTTTACTACGCCAACCGCATATTTCAGCTGCCGCTCGCGCTTTTTGCAATCGCGCTTAGCACGGCGATCTTTCCGCGCATGAGCAAATTCGTAAAAGCTCACGACGACGCGCAGGCTCTGGCGCTCGTGGAGCGCGGGTTTTACTTCCTTTTGGCGCTACTTGGCCTCTCTGCGATAGGCGGCGTGATGCTACGAAACGAGATCACGCAGCTGCTGTTTGAGCGCGGAGAATTTACCCGCCAAAATTCCATCGAATGCGCCGCAGTTCTCGGCGCGTATATGGTGGGGCTCGTGCCGTTCGGGCTGTCTAGGATTTTTTCGCACTGGCTGTATGCAAATATGAAGCAGAAGCTAAGCGCGAAAATTTCGATCTGGTGCGTTTTTATAAATGTCGCTTTGTGCGCGCTGTTTTTTAAACCCTTCGGAGCGGTGGGACTTGCGTTTGCAAGCACGATAACGGGGGCGTTTCTGCTCGGCTTTAATCTCTATTTTTTTGGATTTAATAACTTTTTGGCTATAATCCGCGCAAAAAAAATTATTGCGATCGCGGCGCTTTGTGCGGGCGAAGCGGCGATTTTATACATTTTAAAAGGCTTGTATTATGGTAATTTATGATAGTTTGAGCAAAAAGAAACTCCCTTTTAAGCCCATTAGCGAGGGGCTAGCGCGCATTTACGCCTGCGGTCCGACAGTTTATGACGACGCGCATCTGGGGCATGCAAAAAGCGCCGTGAGCTTCGATCTGCTGCGCCGCGTACTGCAAGCGGAGGGCTATGAGGTAAAATTTGCGCGAAATTTCACCGATATAGACGATAAAATTTTAAAAAAGATGGCGGAAACCGGTAAGAGCCTGGAGGAGATCACGGAGCTTTATACCCGCAGATATTTGCAGGATATGAGCGCGCTAAACGTCGCGGACGCGAGCATTTCGCCCAAAGCGACCGAAAATATCGCCGCGATCTGCGAGCTCATATCTTCACTTATTCAAAAAGGCTTTGCCTACGAGATCGCAGGGGACGGTATCTACTTCGACACGCGCAAAGACGGGGATTATCTAAGCCTTAGCGGTAAAAAGGACGACGCTAGTAAAAATATTGCCCGCGTCGCCTCAAACGATGCCAAGCACGACGAGAAGGACTTCGTGCTGTGGAAATTTGACGAGAATTGGTTCGATAGCCCGTTTGGCAAAGGGCGCCCCGGCTGGCACAGCGAGTGCGTCGCGATGATTTTGGCGCACCTTGATAGCGGAGACGCGAAATTTTGCATTGACATTCACGCAGGTGGCGCCGATCTGCTCTTCCCACATCACGAAAACGAAGCCGCGCAGTGCCGCTGTGCCCGCCATAGAGCGCTAAGCAAATACTGGCTTCACAACGGCTTCGTGCAGGTAAATAACGAAAAGATGAGCAAGAGCCTGGGCAACTCGTTTTTTGTAAGAGACGCCCTAAAAATCGCACCGGGCGAGGCGCTGAGATTTTATCTCTTAAGCTCGCATTATAGGGCAAATTTTAATTATTCGATAGCCGATCTGCTCGCGAGCAAAAAGAGGCTCGATAAAATTTACCGCCTTAAAAAGCGCGTCCGTGACGTTTTAACTCCCGCTGCGGGGCAAAATTCTGCGCCCGAACTACCTGCTACGGAGGTTAAATTTAGATCGGAGATGATGGAGTTTTTAAGCGATGATCTCAACACCTCAGGCGCACTTGCGGTGCTCGATAGCTTCGTAGCAAGCGCGAACGAAGCGCTAGATCGCGCGCCAAAAGATAAGGCGCTAAAAGCCCGTATCGCTGCGAATTTGGAGTTTGCGAAGCAGACGCTCGGAATTTTATATGAGGATGAGACCGAATACTTTCGCTTCGGCCTGAGCGAGCAGCAAAGAGCGCAGATCGAGGAGCTGATAAAACAGCGCGCGCAGGCGAAGGCGGAAAAGGACTTTGCGAGCGCGGATGCCATCAGGGCGCGCCTTACGGATATGAAGATCGAAGTGATGGATACGCCTGGCGGCACCGTTTGGGAGGTCGCAGCGGAGTAAATCATAAAATTTAACGCAAAATTTTACGTTAAATTTTATGATTTTTACGATACAAAGCGTAAATCCGAACGCTAATATACGTAAATTTCAGTGCGATTTTTATCTGAAGCATTGCAATACGGCGGCGCGGTTTTGTTCAGTGATACGGCGCAGGAGCAATGCGATGTGCAACACGACGCAGCGACAGAGGCGCAAGGCGGACGCAATTTTAAATTCGTCGGCGCGGCCGACGCGATGATGAAAGCGTGATTTTTATCGGCGGTATTGCTTATGCCGAGTTGCGGTGTAGCGGAATAGTGCCGCGGCGAGGTAGTGCCACAGTGCTGCGTATAAATTTAGCGTGATTTTTGTTCGGCGATATGGCAGTGTGGCGGCGAAAGCGCAAAGCGGGTCGCGATTTTTATCGGTAGCGCGAAGATGCGAATGGGTGCAGTGCAGAAACAGCGTTGCGGTGCCTGTGCGTAAATTTAGCGCAATTTTTTTTAAGGCGCGGTAGCATGAAAGCGCAATACGGCGCGGCGCTGCAAAATAGCGATATAACGCGATGCAATTACGATACGGTACTTTGTAGCGCTTTATGGCGCCTCAAAGCATTTAACGCTTATGGCGTACGAAAGCGCGAAAGATCGCGACAAATAAAAACTCGCTCGCTTTAAGCGCTTAACACTTTAAAAGCGGCAAACAAAAAAGCTAAATCTCGGCGTCGTCCGCACGGTCGCCGCATGCGAGCGAGTTGATTTGGTGAGCTTGCGAAGCGCACATTAGTCCCGCGCCGCCCCATAAATTTCGTGCTGCCTCGCGGCCGAAATTTTAAAATTTCAAGAATTTTGGAATTATAAATTTTGGGGTTTCAAATTTTAAAAATTTTATAAAAAAGGATAGCATTTGAACGGCTTTAAAACTTTACTATCGCGCTTTAAGCCCTATTTTAGGGATTATAAGCCGCAGTTTGCATTGGCGATTTTGGGTATGGTGATGACGAGCGTGGCGACTGCTGCGAGCGCGAAGCTGGTCGAGCCCGTTTTAAATAAAATTTTCGTCGAAAAAAACGAGCCGTATCTCTACACGCTTCCGATCGCGATCATCGTGGTTTTTGCGATGAAAAGCGGCGGCGCATTTATGCAAAACTACTTCACCGCCTTCATCGGTCAAGACACGGTGCGCCGCTTCCGCGATAGGCTCGTCGCGAGCCTCGTGCGGCTGGACGTGGATTTTTTCAACCGCTTCCGCACGGGCGAGCTCATCAGCCGCACGATCAACGACATCGAGCGTATCCGCGTCGTGGTTTCAAACATGATCCCCGATTTTTTCACGCAGATCATTACGATTTTGGGGCTTTTGGGCGTCGTGATCTATCAGAGTCCAAAGCTCTCGTTTTTCGCGCTCGTGGTCTTTCCGTGCGCGATATATCCGCTCTCGCGCCTTGCAAAGCGGATGAAAAAAATTTCGCGTGAGTCTCAAGAGAAAACCTCCGATATCTCCTCGGCGCTCAGTCAAATTTACTCCAACATCGAAATCGTCAAGGCAAGTAACGCCGAGAGCTTTGAAGTGGAGAAATTTAACGCCGAAAACAAGAAATTTTTCGGTCTAAATTTAAAGGCGGTCGTAACGACGTGCCTGGTAAGCCCGATCATGGAGATGCTAGGCGCAGTGGGCATCGCCGTAGTGATCATCGTCGGAGGGCAGGAGGTCATCGCGGGCCAGATGAGCATCGGCAGCTTTTTCAGCTTCCTTACGGCGCTTTTTATGGTCTATACGCCGATAAAAAAGGTCTCATCGCTCTACAACAACATGCAAGACGCCATCGCAGCGAGCGAGCGGACGTTTGAACTCATAGACTTGGAGCCTACGATCGTCGGAGGCGGCAAGCAGATGGGCGAGATCGGCTCGGTGAGCTTTTGCGACGTGTCGTTAAATTACGGCGACAAGGCGGCGCTGAAAGATATAAGCTTCAGTGTCAAAAAGGGTGAAATTTTAGCGCTCGTCGGAAACAGCGGCGGCGGCAAAAGCTCGGTCGTGAACCTGCTGATGCGCTTTTACGACGCAAGCAGCGGCAAAATTTTATTCAACGGCAACGACGAGATCGGCGAGTTTAGCATCCCTAGCCTGCGCGAAAACATCGGCCTCGTAAGCCAGCGCGTATATATTTTCAACGATACGATCGCGCAAAACGTAAGCTACGGCGCGGAATTTAACGAGCAGCGCGTCATAGAAGCGCTCAAACTAGCCAACGCCTATGAGTTCGTAAGCTCGATGAAGGATGGAATTTACACCGTGCTTAGCGAGTTCGGCGCAAATCTTAGCGGCGGACAGCGCCAGCGTATCGCCATCGCGCGCGCGCTGTATAAGGACCCGCAAATTTTAATATTCGACGAGGCGACTTCGGCGCTGGATAACGCGAGCGAAAAGGAGATCTCAAACGTCATCGAAAAGATCAAACAAAGCAAAATCGTCTTTGTAATCGCCCACCGCCTATCCACGATCGAGCGCGCCGATAATATCGCCGTGATGAAAAACGGCCGCATCCTCGCTATCGGCACCGACGCAAAGCTGACGGGAGAGTGCGAGGAGTATCGCAGCCTAAAGGGGATCATGCAAAACGGCTAGAATTTTAAATTCTGCCCCTTTTGCGCCCCGGTTTTGCTCTATGAAATTTTAAAATTTTATCTTTGAAGCAAGCCGCATAAATTTATCCGCAAAGACCAAGGCTCTGCTATGAAATTTAACTGCGCGGATCGCGGTTTTGGCTGCAGTGCTTTTTAATAAAGCTCGTCTCTTTTGTGCGACGAGGCACGACTGCTAGAGCTTTAACGTTTGGATCAAAATTTTATCTTAAAATTCAGAGCTTCGTTGCGGGCTCGCCTCTAAATTTAAACGCTCGCGCCGTTTTAAACCGCTGCGGTAAAATTTTATCGCACGCTGGGCTTTTCAGCGCGTTACCTGCACCTGATCTTCGGCATCTGCGATAAAATTTTAGCTTTATTTTCCTTTATAAATTTTCGCATCTTTTTAAAATCCCCATCCGAATCGAAATTTTTCAAATATTTTTATATAAAAACCGAGCTTTAATCAATAAAAGGCTACAATACGCCAAATTTAATTCCAAGGGAAAGTCATTGTTTGAATCTATGCGCGCGGCACGCTCGCTAAGCCCCCTATTTCTGGGGATTTTCTTTATGTTTATCGGCGACGCGCTAGTCATCGCAAGCGCGGGCATCATGCTAAAAGAATCCGGCCACAGCGAGCTTGAGATCGGAGCGATTTCTGCATTTTTCTTTTTAGGTGCGATCTTTAGCGGCTTTTTCGTGCCTTCGATAATCGGCGCGCTCTCGTACGTGCGGGCATACGCGGTCTTTACGGCGCTTTTCGGAATTGCTGCAATGCTGCACGATCTAGGCTCAAACCTCGTGTATTGGGCGATTTTGCGCTTTATTTTGGGCTTTTGCTACTACGCGCTTTTGATGATAATCGAAAGCTGGATAAACTCAAAGATCACAAACTCCATCCGCTCCCGCGTGCTGGCGATCTACGAAGCGGTTTTTTACGGCGCGTTTGCGATAGGAGTTATAATTTTAGCGCTAAATTTCGGAACGATGAAGGTCTTCGTGCTAAGCGCATTTTTCATCATCCTAGCGCTGCTGCCGGTAAATTTAATTCGCTTCAACCCTCCCAGAGTTCCCGCTCGCATGCGCATCTCGATGCCGCAAATTTCGATCGTGCCGCCTCTTGCGTTTGCGACGGTGGTTTGCGCGGGCATTTTGATTAACGGCTTTTTTTCGATGGCGAGCGTTTTCGTGCTAAGCGCGGGGCTTGGAGTGGGCTCGGTGGGCGCATTTATGGGATCGGCGATGGTCGGAGGCTTCCTATCGCAGCTCGTCTGCGGCGTAATCTCAGATAAATTCGGCCGCAAACGCGCCATAATGATAGTTTGCGCCGTAGGTCTTGCTTCCTGCGCGGCGCTATTTTTTGCTAAAAGCTTCATCCTAACGTGCGCACTTGCGTTACTGCTGGGATTTGGCGCCTTTCCTTTGTATTCGCTCGCCATCGCGCGCGCAAACGACTCCATCACCGGCGAGGGCGCCTCGCGCGTGCAAATTTCAGCGGCGATGCTCTTTATCTATTCAAGCGCGTCGCTCTGCTCCCCTTTGATCATCGGCGCGATGATGAAATTCTTAGGCGCAAACGGCTTTATCTGGGTGTTTTTCGCGGCGATGAGCTTTTTATTTATATTTGCTATCTTCCGCCCCGAGATCGCGCCGAAAAGATAGCGACCGGGGTTTAAATTTTTTCGTAGATCAAAAATTTATAATAAAACGCCGCGATTGCGAACATAAAGCCCATGCCGAAGGTGATTTGCGAAAGCGAAAATCCAAGCTCGAAAAAAAATCCGATCGCAGCCGACACGAGCGTCGCGACGATGAAATACGCCATGTCGTTGTAAGCGATGACGCGCCCGAAAAACTCCCTATCGACGTGGCTTTGCAGCTGCGTAAAAGAATACGACCACACCGTCGTGATGAAAAATCCCGCCGCGATCATGCCCGCAAACGAAAGCCAGTAGTTAAACTCCAGCACCGCCCACAGCGCGATGCCCGCAAACTGCCCCAGCAATAGCCAAAAAAAGGTGTGTTTATTCACGATCTTGCTTAGCCATATCTGCCCGAAAAATGCAGCCGCCGAGCGCGACATATTCATAAGCCCGATGACTAGCGAGGCGCTTAAAATTTCTTTGTAGCGGTATTTCGCAAGAAGCGCGATTAGATTGTCGTAGGTGGTGACGGCGACGAAGGCGTGAAGGACGATGAGATGCACCACCAAAGGATGCGAGCGCAGGTAAGAAAAGCCCTCCTTTAGCATCTTAAACACCGGCTCACGCGCGTTTCTTGCGAGGTCTTTAAAATTTAGCCGTAGCAGGATGAAAAATGCAAAAACATATAAGCAAAAATCCAAAATAAAAGCCGCTCGCACGCCGAAATAGTGGATAAAAACGCCCGCGCTCGCCATTCCGAAGGTATATGTGATCGTCCAGATAATGCCCGTCATCTCGTTAGCAAGCTTGAGATAGGAGCGGCTTAGAAATTTCGGCAGCGTGGAGGATTCGGTCTGAAAAAACAGCGTGCCCGCGACGCTGCGCACGACCACGATCAGAAGCAGCAGCCACAGATAATCCAAACTATCGATAAAAATCAGCATGAAAATACTGATCATTTCGGTTATGAACATCGCCGTCATCAGCGGCTTTGGTTGAAATTTATCCACGATGATGCCGTTAATGGGGGCTAAAAAAACGTTCGGCACGAACGAAACGACGCCCACCGCCGTAATCGCCCATACCGGCGCGCCAAGCTCAATCAGCAGCGTAGCGACCCCAACCACAGAAAACCACAAGCCGAACATACATATAAAACCTGCCGAAAAGAGCAGGCGGTAGTTGCGTGAATGTCGAAGCAGCACGATGTATCTGATCATAAAATTTTATCCCGTATTTAATATAAAAAATCTAGCGAAATTGTATCACGACGCGCCTTAAAAGCCAAAATAAGCTAAAAATGCTATAATTGCGAAATTTTAATTCAGGAGTGAAAATGGAAGGGTTCGTAACTACGGTAATAGTATTTTGCGTCCTCATCGCGGCAATTCTAAAGATGGGGGTCAAGATCGTCTCACAATCGGAAATTTTAATCATCGAGCGGCTGGGTCGCTTTCATAAGGTGCTTGACGGCGGCTTTCACATCATCGTGCCGTTTTTTGACGCGGTGCGCGCTAAGATGAGCGTGCGCGAGCAGCTGGTGGACATCAGCAAGCAGCAAGTCATCACCAAAGATAACGTCAACATAAGCGTCGATGGTATCGTATTCTTAAAAGTCATCGACGGCAAGATGGCGCTTTACAATGTCGAGGATTATCGCCGCGCGATTTCAAATTTAGCGATGACGACGCTACGTAGCGCGATCGGCGAGATGAGCCTAGATAGCACGCTTAGCTCGCGCGATCAGCTAAATTCCAAACTGCAAATTGCTCTGGGCGACGCTGCGGACAACTGGGGCGTAAAGATCATGCGCGTGGAGATTTCCGAAATTTCGGTACCGCACGGCATCGAAGAGGCGATGAATATGCAGATGAAGGCAGAGCGCGAAAAGCGCGCGATCGAGCTTAAAGCCGAGGCGGAAAAAGCAGCCCTCATCCGAAACGCCGAGGCGCTAAAGCAGGAGAAGGTGCTTGAAGCCGAGGCGATCGAGCGTATGGCGGATGCTAAAAAATATGAGCAGATCGCGCTCGCGCAAGGTCAAAAAGACGCAATGGACAGTATAAATTTAGCGATGAGTGCTTCCAGCTTTGCGGCGGAATACCTGCTCGCGCAGGGTCGCGTAAACGCCTTTAGCGAGCTGTCTAAAAACCCTAGCAAGGATAAAATTTTGATCCCTTACGAAACGAGTGAGCTTATCGGCTCTCTTAGCGTGCTTAAAGAATTCCTCAGTAAAAACGGCGCGAAGGATGCTAAATGAACGCGCTGATTTTTATCATAATCGGCGTTATTTTGGCGATCGTCGAGCTTTTGGTGATGGATTTTACCTTTATATTTTTCAGCGCCGGATTTTTCATCACGGGGCTTTTGAGCTTCGGTTTTCATCTTGATTGGGACGTACAAATTCTGCTTTCGTTCGTGCTTTCTTTCGTGCTTCTGATCGCATTTAAAAGGCCGCTAAAATCGCGCTTTTTCAAGCCCGAAGAGAAGCATAAGGATAATTTTTTAGACGAAAGCGGCACCGGCACCGTCAAAAACGGCATGGTCTATTTCAAAGGCACGTTTTGGAAAAGCGATGAAATTTCGGATCTTAACGAGGGCGACCGAGTAGAAATTTTAGGCGTAAAAAACGGCCAGATCGTGATTAAAAAAGATAGCAGTCGAAATTCTAGCGGCGCAGACGGCGTAAATTTAAATAACGGTGACGCAAATTTAAGCGGCGCGGACAGCACGAGTGCCGACGATAAAAATTCTAACGCCGCCGCAAGCAAAAGCGCGCAAAGCTCTGACGCTAAACAAGAAGCGCCCGAAGATCCGAAAGAGGCGCAGAGTGAGCGCTAAAACCGCACCAAAAAAAGCGATCAACAGCAAAGATGAAATTTTAAAATTTTTATCGTCGCAAAAAAAGAGGCTTTTTGCAGTTGGCGTTACCGAGCTAGGGCTTTTCGGCAGCTATGCCAAGGGTAGCGCCGACGCGTTTTCAGACATCGATATCGCGATCGAAACCGATGGGGCAAAAATGGTAGAAAATTTAGGAAACCCATTTTCGGCGTTGGTTTTTTTAGACGATTTTAAAAAAAAGCTATCCTGCAAATTTAATGTTAATGTCGATCTGTGCGATACTACCTCTTTAAGTCGCGAAGAAAAAATGAAGCTGCTGCAAGGAGCGATTTATGTTTGAAAGATCAAGCGTCGAGCGATTAAAAAAGATATCTGATAAAATTTCATCCATCCTAAAAAAATGCGAGGGCGGCGTAGCGCAGGCTCTTGCCGATGAGGACGTTTTGCAACCCGCGATAATGATGCAATTCATCAATATCCACGCCCTGCTAAAAGGGCTGCAAGAAAGCAACGATTTGCAGGCTTTGGCGATCTTTAGCAAAGATGAAATAAGAGCTATCAACGCCACTAGAAATATCGCTTCGCACGAATACGAACGGCTAAATTTTGAGCTGATAGAGATAGCTATCAAGGACTATCTGCCAACGCTAAATCAAAAAATCACCAGCGCACTAAAACCGTATCGCAAAGGCAAATCGGAAGGATAAATTTGAAAAGACTAAGTATAGATGAAGCCCTAAATTTAATTGAGCATGCCGATCTAAACGAGCTTGGGCGCGCGGCGTTTGCGCGCAAGCGCGAGTTGCACCCGGACCGCGTCACGACCTTCATCATCGATCGAAACATAAACTACACCAACGCCTGTATGGTGGATTGCAAATTTTGCGCATTTTACCGCCACGCAAGCGACGCGGATGCCTATGTGCTTAGCTTTGAGCAGATTAGCGAAAAGATCGAGGAGCTAATCGCCGTGGGCGGCACGCAAATTTTATTTCAAGGCGGCGTCCATCCGAAGCTGAAAATCGAATGGTACGAGGATCTGGTGGAGTTCATCCGCAAAAATTACCCGAGCGTCACGATCCACGGCTTCTCGGCGATCGAGATCGATTATATCGCGCGCCTTAGCGGCATCAGCACGCTCGAAGTACTTCGCAGGCTGCAAGCTAAGGGGCTTTACTCGATGCCGGGAGCCGGAGCCGAAATTTTAAGCGACCGCGTGCGAGACCTCGTAGCGCCGCGCAAAAGCGACAGCGCCACGTGGCTTAGAGTGCACGAGGAGGCACACGGCATCGGTATGAAAACGACCGCCACGATGATGTTCGGCACGCTGGAAAGCACGCGCGAGATCGTAGAGCACTGGGATAAGATCCGCGAGCTGCAAGACCGCACGGGCGGCTTTCGAGCGTTCATTTTATGGAGCTTTCAGGGGCAGAACACCCGCCTTTTGCGTGAGCATCCCGAAATCAAAAAGCAAAGCCCGAACCGCTACCTGCGCCTGCTCGCCGTCTCGCGGCTATTTCTGGATAATTTCAAAAACATCCAAAGCAGCTGGGTCACGCAGGGTAGCTACATCGGACAGTTGGCGCTGAAATTCGGCGCGAACGATCTTGGAAGCACGATGATGGAGGAAAACGTCGTAAAGGCCGCGGGCGCGAGCTTTCGGATGAGCAAGGACGAGATGATAGCGCTGATCCGCGACGTAGGCGAAATACCCGCCAAGCGCAACACCAACTACGATATTTTGGAGACTTACGCTTAGGGCGTGAGCTTTTGCGTGTTTGCAGCAGGAATTTTGTTCGCTTGCGGCTAGAATTTAGCGGTAGAATTTTGTCTTAAAACAGATAGCGAATTTTCGTGATCGTGAGCGTGGAATTTCGCGGCAGGATTTAAAATTTTGATATCGGTACGGGTTCAAATTTACGGATGCAAGTGAAATTTATGTAATAAAATTTCATTCCGCTATGGAATTTCGCCTTAAAATTTTTTGGACGCGAAATTCCGTGTCGCGGCGTTTTGGGCGCTGAAATTTTACAAAACGTGCGGCGCGATTAAATTTTAAAATTTTAAGCAGGACGGGCAAAACTGCCTTGGCGCGAAATTTCAAAAACTATCCCGGTGCAAATTTAAAAGCGGCGCGTTTAGCTGCGTCAAAATTTTAAAATCGCGCCCGAAAGAACGATGAAATTTAAAAATTTTATAAAGGAAAACGATGGAAAAAAAAGAGATTTCACTTAAAACTAAAGGCGGCAAGAGCGCTAAAATCGACTTTTTGTATCAATTCGACGATTCGCTGCCGGTGGCGAGCTTCAAGCTAATTTTCAAAGCAAGCGGTGCGGTGAGCGAGAAGACCCTGGGTCTTGCGCGCATCTGCGCGGGCGTTTTGGGCGAGGGCTCAAAGACGCTAGGGGTGAGCGAATTTCACCGCAAGCTCGATATCCGCGCGGTCGAGATAAGCGCCGCGAGCAATTTTGAAACCTTCGGTATCCAGCTAAACTGTCTAAAAGAGCACTTCGATTTTGGCTTAGACATGCTGCGAGAGCTGCTTAAAGAGCCCAATCTAACGCCCTCGGTGCTGGAAAAGCTAAAAATGCAAACCATAGGCGAGATCGCCGTGCTAAAAAGCGAGTTCGATTACATCGCGACATGCAACCTCAAAGCGCTTCTGTATCCGCGCACGAGGCTCGCTCAGCCGCTTATAGGCGACGAGGCGAGCATAGAGCGGATCACGATGAAGGACGTGCGGGAGTTTTTTGCCTCGCTGAGTTTAGAGAATTTATACGTCGTTTTATGCGGCGACGTGAGCGACAAAAACCCGAAAATCGCAGAAATTTTAAGCCTCTTTTCAAGCGGCAAAAAGCACGAGCTGCCGTTTTTCACGCCGAGCGATGCGAAAAATATAAAGATCCAAAAGGAGCAGACGCAGCAAGCCTACATCTACTTCGGCGCGCCATTTACGCTGCCAAAGGAGCAGGAGTTCATCGCAAACACCGCGCTTTTCGTGCTCGGAAGCAGCGGTTTCGGCAGCAGGCTGATGGAGCGCATCCGCGTCAAGCACGGCCTTGCGTACTCGGTCTATGCGCGCGGCGATTTCGAGCTTAGCCGCCGCGAGTTTTGGGGCTATCTGCAGACCAAAAACGAAAATTTGCAAAACGCCGCCGCGCTCGTAAAAGAGGAGATCGCGAAATTTATCGCATCTGGCGTGAACGAAGCGGAGCTGAAAAGCGCCAAAAAATTCCTAATCGGAAGCGCCGTGCTGCAAAAAGAGACGATGTTTAAGCGCGCGGCGATCGCGCAGAGTGAGTATTACAAGAGCTATGCATTCGGCGAGTTCGAGCGAAATTTAAAGCGCATCGAGACGCTAAACCTCGGGGCGCTCAACGATTTCATCAAGTCGCACGACGAGATTATGAACCTAAGCTTTTCCGTTATTTGCGACGAGGCAGCCGCGAAAAAGGGGCTTAAAATTTAGCCCGTCGCGGCACAGCGAGCGCATACCTGCGACGGCCTAAAATTTGGGTAAATTTTAAAATTTGTAAAGCGGCGCAGATAATATTAAGGCGCGAACGGCGCTAAATTTTACTTTTGCGCTCCGTTTGCGGACGGCTTGCGTTTAAATTTAAAACCGCACTTGCGTCGCGCTAAAACTTTGCGAGGCTTTGCAGAAGCTGTTAAATTTGCAAACCTTATAAGGACGGCTAAATTTAAAGGCGCCTTGCACGGCTCGGTAAAATTTCAGCGCACAAAATCAAAGCTCGATTTCGCATGCCGTTTGTAAGCCGCGCCGTGAAATTTAAAAGATGATGCGCGCATGCATCTCTTTCGGATCGTACGGTTCGCAAATCGCGCCGTGAAATTTCAAGCGCTCGCACTATGTTTTAAAACGAGGTGCGCACCGCAAAGACGCGGTTGCCAAACAAAGTGCGCGTAAGCGAGTAAAATTTACAGGCGAAGCCGACGAGTAAATTTGCCGCAATGGGCGAAAATTTTGAATAAAATTAAGTGAGCGTTCGATGCGGCGCATAGAATTTCGATCAAATTTAGGCGAGCGATCTGCACGGCGTATAAAATTTCACAGCGCGAGGGCTTAAGCGCCTATCAAATTTAAAGGATGAAAATTGATTTTTGAAGCAAAAGACGCGGCGACGCTGCAAAAGGCGGGCATTACGACGCTTTTGGATCTGGCGCTGCTTCTGCCCAAAAGCTTCGACGATCTAAGCGTTAGAGACGCGCCCTGCGCGGGCGAGAGCACGGCGGAGGTCGAGTGCCTCTTCCAGCACAGGCGCGGCTCGATGCTCATCGTCACGGCGCACTGCCTCAGCTGGGAGCGCGAGATCAAAATCGTGATCTTTAACGCCAAAAACTGGCACTTCGGCGCTTTTAAGCGCGGCAAAAAATTTTTCATCCACGGCAAATGCGACGAGAGCTTCGGCTCGTGGCAGTTCGTAAACCCAAAAATCGTGAGCGAGCCAGGCAGGATCGCACCCAAATACAAAGCCACGCTGAGCGACGCGGCGGCGCAAAAGCTGATCAAAAAATATCTAAGCGCGGGCGCGCTTTTAGCCTGCGGACTGCGCGCGGACGAGGCGGCGGTACTGCTCGCGCTACACGAGAGCTCGCCGCGCAGCGTGCGAATGCTAGCCGCGCTAAATAGGCAGTTCAAGGAAGGTGGCGCGGAAAATTTTAGCGAGCGCGACGACGTTTCAAACAGCGGCAAAATTCCGAGTGGCAGTGAAATTTTAGGCGATAAAATTTTAAATGGCGACGGAATTTCAGATAACAGAGAAATTCCAAGCTCGCAAAGCTCGGTCGCCGCCGAAATTCTAAAGGGCAGATCACAAAACGGTGAAATTTTTGGAGGTAAAATTTCAAACTATCCGCGAAGCGACGGAGTTCTTGCCTGCGAGGCAAAGCGTGGTGCGGCGAATAAAATTTTAAGCGGAGAAATTCCAAAGAAGACGAAGGCTTCGCCCCACCCGAGTCTCCGTGACGGCGGGATTACAAGCGATGAAATCTTAGACGGCGATCAGCCTTGGGCGCGCTGTGCAGAGATTTGTAACGACGAAAATTTTAATATCCAAAGCGACGATAATTTTCTTGCCACATGCGGCGCCGAGGCGCGTGAGGATGAAATTTCAGACGATCTTAAAGCTGACAATGATGCGGCTGCAAGCGGCGATAAAATTTCAAACGACCTAGTATCCAATGTCCAAGCAGCACGACCAGCAGACGCTCAAGCCGCAACCGCGCAACCCATGCTAGAGCATGTCGCGACCAAGCAGTCCGTAGTCGAGCAAGCCGCACAACAAAATTCAAGCGCCCAAGACGTAGATACGCAATCCGCAGCGGTTCAAACTTCAGACGTTCGAATCGCAAATTTGCAAGCCGCAGCAATCCAAACTCAAGAGGTAGGCGCGCAACCCGCAGCAATCCAAACTTCAAGCCAAGTAGCGAGCGCACAATTCGCAACCACCCAAAATTTGAACGCACAAGCTACGGGCGCACAGCCTGCCTGTGATCAAACCGAAAATGTTCAGGCGGTAGTAGCCGTGCAGACCGCAGAGCCTACGATCACTCAGGCCGCAAGCACCGCCGAGGCTGTTCAAGACGCGCTCGCCGCACCGATGGGCGCTTTGCGCGATTGTGCCGTGCAACCTACGCATTATCAAACCAAAACTATCCAGACCGCAGCCGCCCAAGCTACAACCGCCATACCTACAATCGCTCAAATCGCAAGCGAGGCTGAAACTATCCATGCCGCCGATGCCGTCAGGAGCGCAGCCGTTACGCAGATAAGCGGTGCTGCGATTTTACGCACGCTGAAATTTGTCGAAATTTTAAACTACCTGCAAAAGCTAAGCGCGAAAAAAACGAGCTTTCCTGCGCAAATTTACCCGCTGCACGACATTTCGGACTGGCTAGCCTCGCTGCCTTTCGAGCCTACGCGCGATCAGCTAAGCGCGATAAAGGACATCGCTAGCGATCTGCAAAGCCCTCTGGCGCGCCGCCGCGTTGTCATGGGCGACGTAGGCAGCGGCAAGACGCTCGTCATCCTCGCTAGCGCGGCGATGAATTACCCGCGCATCAGCTATCTGATGGCGCCTACGAGCATCTTGGCCGAACAAATTTACGCCGAAGCTCTCCGTCTGCTGCCGCCGCAGATTAAGGTCCTGCTCGTAAAAAGCGGCGATCGCGAGCCGAATTTTGCGGGCGCGCACCTTATCATCGGTACTCACGCCCTGCTCTACCACGAGCTCGCGCCGTCAAATCTCATAATGGTCGATGAGCAGCACCGCTTCGGCTCGAACCAGCGCGAAAAGATCGCGCGCCTCACGGGGAGCGGCGAGTTTCGAGCGCATTTCATTCAATTTAGCGCCACGCCGATACCGCGCACGCTAAGCATGATCCAGTCCGAGCTCGTGAGCTTTAGCTTTTTAAAACAGCTGCCGTTTGAAAAACAGATCAAAACCAAAATCCTGCAAAACGACGAATTTACGGGCTTTATGCAGGATCTGCGCCGCGAGCTCGCCGCGGGCAATCAAGCGATCATCGTCTATCCTCTCGTGCAGCAAAGCGAAAGCTCGGTCTATCAAAGCCTTGAGGAGGCGGCGCCGTTTTGGAAGGCTCAATTCCCCGATGTGCTGATCACCCACGGCAGCGACAAGGACAAGGAGGAGGTCCTGCGCCGCTTCCGCGACGAGGGGCGGCTACTGATAACTACGACGATCGTCGAAGTGGGCATCTCGCTGCCGCGGCTTAGCGTCATCCTAATCGTAGGCGCCGAGCGGATGGGGCTTGCGTCGCTTCATCAGCTGCGCGGACGCGTCGGGCGTAAGGGACAGGCGGGGCGCTGCTACCTCTACACCAAGCTCAAATCCCCGCCGCAGCGCTTGCGCGAGTTCGCAGCGACGCTGGACGGATTTAAGGTCGCAAATATCGATCTGAAAAACCGCCAGGGAGGCGATCTGCTGGGCGGCTCGGTGCAGCACGGCGCGATGTTTGCGTGGTACGATTACGAAGAGGACGTGACGGCTGCAGCAAAACAGCGACTGAAAGACACAGGACGGGGTGCATGAAATTCTACGAGATGCGATAGAATTTAAACGTAATTTTAGTCGCGGCAAAATTTTACGAAGCGAATGCGATTATGAGTTAATGGGCGATCTGATATAAAATTTGAAATTTCACGGCGCAGATTACATCGGATAAAATTTAGAGCTTTACCAAGCGTCATTTGCTTTTAATTTCTAAAATTTATGCAACTTAAAAGTCCAAAAAAAGGAGAGCAAAATGGCTTACGTAACCTACGACAAGGCAAAATGGCACTGGGGCGCGAAAAATGCGCCGACCGATATCCCGCAGGAAAACGGCGCGACGCACATCGCGTTTTTCTTCCGCTGGTGCATGGAGCGCAAGCTCTACTCCAAGGACTTCGCGGCGGATTTCGCGGGCGATATAGCGCGGATGGACGATAGCTTTGATTATCGCGGGTATTTCTTTGGCGCCATGGACGGCGTGCTGGGAAGCGACGAGCTAAACACCGCGGGCAAGACCTTCGCAAATGCCTACTACACCACGGACCGCACGAAATTTGCCAAAACGCACGGCTGGTATTTGCAAGATTACGACGATTTCGTCGCGCGCAAATTTGGCGATAAAAACTTCGACAACGCCTATTTTTACATAGAAAACTCGCCGCAAAATTACGCCGAGATCAAGGCTATCATCGATCGCCGCTACGAGGAATTCTTGGCTATGAAAGCGGCGAAGTAGGACTTGCCGTATTAAATTTTAACCGATATCCGCACAAATTTAGCGCCGCCAGGGGGGGGGCGAAGCGAGCCGTCTTGGGTTTGTTTTACGCAAAAAAGTGGCGAAACGATCTCGCCGTTTAAATTTTTAACCGAGATTTGCGGCAAAGTAAGAACTGCCGCTCAAATTTTAAAGGCCCGCAGCGGGTTGCTCTTCCGCGCGGCTTAGAATTTCGTGCGGCATTTAGATCTATCTCGCCGCTTGCGGGCGGGCGAGGTTTGAACCCCGAAGGTAATGAAATTTCGCAATCTGCTTAAAGCAAACAAGTCCAAACCCATACGGCGCGCGGCTTAAAATTTCCGCACGGCGTTTAGATTTGTCCGTGTCGCTTGCGGCGTGCGGCCTTTACTTACACTTTCGTAGCCTCAAAGCGGGCGGGAGCGAGGTATCACGAAGCAGCACTTCACAAACATACCCAGCTCCCGAAAGAATTTCAAAGTCCGTTTTGCATAGATAAAGCCACGCGGCGCGAGCAGATTAAAATTCGCAAATAGCATAAGTGAATTAGAATTTACGCATGGCGCAATCGGATTAAAATTTGCGTGCGATACAAACGGATTAAAATTTATAAATGGCACAAGCGATTAGAATTCGCAAACGGCGCGAGCGGGTTAAAATTTTGTAAGCCGTACTCGCAGGTTACGTATGTACAAAAGAGTGCGGGCGGCAGGGCTTATTCATCTCTTAAACCTAGCTCGCCAACGAGCCTATATGTGCGAGCGCGAGCGGCAACCGCGCCATAAGTAAAATTTCAAGCTTCAAGTCGCACCGGTAAGCAAAATTCCAAATCGCGCCAGTAAGCAAAATTTCGAGACGCGACAGTAAGTAAAATTTCAAGTCGCGCCGCGATAGCGGGCTTGTAGCGGTAGCAAGCAGACGTAGGACGTAGAGCCCAGATAATACGCGTCCCACAAAGCAGACGCCTCGGACGCGAGGTATGCTATAATTTTGCGAAATTTTAAAATTTACGCCAAAGGAGCGAAGATGAACGAGAGGGTGCCTACCTATCTAGCAAATCACGTATTTAACGTGGCCCAGGACGATTATCTAAATGCCCAAGTCAGATCCGGCGTGGGCGGCGAATATTTTGAAATTTATTATTTCGGCGAGCTTTTTCGCGGCGAAGCTTTGCCGAACGATTATATCGCCGATTTTTACGACGAGGACGAGCTCGTGCCGTGCAAGCTCGTAGCCAAATGCGTGAAAACCGGCGAGGAGATTTTACTTTTTGACGGCGCCGCGCACGGCTACAACGCGATGTTTTGCGACGAGCTTGACGCAGAAAAAGTAGCCCGCCGCGAGCTAGTGAAATTTAACCTGCCGCCGCGTAAAATCCATCTAAAATTCGGCTATAGCACCCTCTACGACGACGAAATGGACGAATACGAAACAGACGAGAGCGGCAGGGTCCTACTGATAAACGGCGAAACCGCCTCGTGGGATGAGGTCAAAGCAAACGGCTTTGATTATATCGCCGTAAGCTGCGAGGACGAAACGGGCGAGATGACGGAGATACTTTCGCTTGAGCTTGCATAGGCGATTGAAATTTAGCGACCTTTGAGGTTTGCCTTTTTATCCGTACTTTGCCGAATTTAATTTATCACGAAGCGTATTTTATTTTGCGGCGCGCGATGAAAATAAGCAGAACCGACACGAAACCGCGAGCGGCAGGGCTTAAAATTTAGGTAAATTTAACTATAATCGCCGCAAAAAATTTTAAAATTTCACAAAGGATTTCATAGATGATCAAGGCACTCCGCGGTATGAACGATATTTCAGGCGAGCAGGCGCGCATCTACTCGCAAATTTTAAACGTGTGCGAGCGCGTGGCGCGCAATTACGGCTTTTGTCTCATCGAAACGCCCAAGCTCGAACAGACCGCGCTATTTCGCCGAAGCGTCGGCGAGAGCAGCGACATCGTCGGCAAAGAGATGTATGAGTTTAGCGACAAAAGCGGAGATAGCGTCTGCCTGCGCCCCGAAGGTACCGCAGGCGTCGTGCGCGCCTTTATCGAAAAAAAGCTAGACCGTAGCGGCGGCGTGCATAAATTTTATTATCAAGGCTCGATGTTTCGCTACGAGCGCCCGCAAAAGGGGCGCCTGCGCGAGTTTCATCAATTCGGCGTCGAGTGCTTCGGGCAAAGTAGCGTCTATGAGGATGCGAGTGTGATTTTGATGTTAGCTCAAATTTTACGCGAGCTAAATGTCTCCGCAACGCTTAAAATCAACTCTTTAGGCGATGAGGAGTGCATGCCGGCATATAAAACCAAGCTCGTAAATTTCTTGCAAGAGCGCAAAGATAGGCTCTGCGAGGATTGCCAAAGGCGTATCGACACCAATCCGATCCGCGTGTTGGACTGCAAAAACGAAAGCTGCCAGAAAATTTTAGCCGCCGCACCGCTTATAACTGAAAATTTAAACGACGCCTGCGCCGCGGAATTTGCACAGCTGCAAAGAATTTTAACCCAAAACGGACAAAAATTTCAGATCGATGCAAAACTCGTTCGCGGGCTTGATTACTACTGCAAAACCGCCTTTGAGTTCGTCTCAAGCGAGCTTGGCGCACAAAGTGCCGTAGGCGGCGGCGGGCGCTATGACAGACTCGTGGAGTTTTTAGGCGGCAGAAAGACGGCGGGCGTGGGCTTTGCGATCGGCATCGAGCGAATAGCAGAAATTTTAAAAACGCGCGAAGCCCCTCAAGAGCGCGAAGGGATTTATATCGGCGCGCTGGATGAGGCGTTTGTTAGCACGGCATTTTCATTTGCGCTAAAGCTGCGAAAGCTTTGTAAAACTCAAATTTCATACGAGCCCAAGAGCCTAGCCAAGCATTTAAAAGCAGCTGACGGGGCGGAGGCGAAATTTTGCCTTTGCATCGGGCAGGACGAGTTTGATCGCGCCGAGGTATGGTGCAAAAATTTAGAAGATCAAAGCACCTTTGCGATCAAATTTAAAGAGGTCGAAGCGTTTTTTAAGGATAGAGCATGAGCGATTACGGACTAAATATTTGGGGGAATTCCAACTTCACGATAGATGGCGGCAAACTATGCCTAAACTCCGATTTCAAGCAGCCTTTGGTGGACATTATAAAAGAGATCCGCGCAGACGGCGTGCGAGGCCCGATACTGCTGCGCTTTCCGCACCTCATCAAAAAGCAGATCGTTGAAATTTACTCAAATTTTAACCGCGCCATTAAGGAGTTTGATTACAAGGGAAAATTCCACGCCGTCTATCCGCTTAAGGTAAATCAATTCCCGGGCTTCGTTAAAAATTTAGTCGATATCGGCGAGCCTTACGGATACGGGCTCGAGGCCGGCAGCAAGCCCGAACTGCTGCTAGCGATGGCGTATAACAAATACGGCGCGCCGATTACCGTAAACGGTTTTAAAGATAAGGAGCTTATAAATATCGGCTTCATCGCCGCAGAGATGGGGCATAACGTGACGCTTACGATCGAGGGGCTAAACGAGCTTGAAACCATCATCGAAACGGCCAAGGAGCGCTTTGCGCCAAAGCCTTTCATCGGGCTACGCATCAGGCTGCATAACTCCGGAAGCGGACTGTGGGCGAAAAGCGGCGGGATAAATTCAAAATTCGGTCTTACCTCGACCGAGCTTATAGAGGCGATAAGCTTACTCAAGAAAAACGATCTCATCGAGCAGTTTACGATGATTCATTTTCATATCGGCTCGCAGATTACAGAGATCCACCCGCTCAAAAAGGCCCTCATCGAGGCGGGCAATATCTACACCGAGCTTCGTAAAATGGGTGCGAAAAATTTAAAATCCATAAATTTAGGCGGAGGGCTCGCTATCGAATACTCCCAAGCCAAAGAAAGCTCCAGCCGCAACTATACGCTAAAAGAATACGCCAACGACGTGGTTTTTTTGCTAAAATCGATCGCAGAGGATAAAAAAGAGGCCGAGCCTGATATTTTTATTGAGAGCGGCAGATACGTAGCCGCCAGTCACGCAGTGCTCGTAGCGCCGATTTTGGAGCTTTTTACCCAAGAATACACAGAAGAAAAGCTCGCCCTAAAAAAGGATAATCCGCCGGTAGTCGCTGAACTATACGATCTGTATAAAACTCTAAAACCCTCCAACGCGCTAGAGTATCTGCACGACGCCATGTCGCACATGGAAAGCGTACTTACCCTTTTTGATCTGGGATACGTCGATCTGATCGACCGCTCAAACGGCGAAATTTTGGTTCATCTAATAATGCGAAAGGCGTATGGAATTTTAGGCAACAAGCAAGAATACAGCAATTTCTTAAGCTCCTTAGGCAACGCCCAAGAGCGCTATTTAGTAAATTTTTCGATCTTTCAAAGCCTGCCCGATTTTTGGGGCATCAAACAGCACTTCCCGATCATGCCGTTAGAGAGGCTGGACGAGCGCGCCACGCTATCTGCGTCGATCTGGGATATCACCTGCGATAGCGACGGCGAGATAGAATTCGACAATCAAAAAAATCCGCTCTTTCTGCACGATTTCGATCCTGAAAAAGAGGAGTATTTTTTGGGCTTTTTCCTTGTCGGAGCCTATCAGGAGGTGCTTGGCATGAGCCACAACCTCTTTGCACACCCAACAGAGGCGACCGTGATTTTGCACGATGACGGTGGCTTTGAGATCAAGGATTTTATCGAATCTCAATCGGTCATCGACATCTTGGAGGATATGGACTACGACGTAGTAGATATCCGCGAAAGCCTAAACGAGCGGATCGAAAAATCGGATCTCATAGACGCAAAAGAGAAAAAGCATATCCTGGGCGAACTATATCTGTTTTTAAACGACAATAGCTACTTAAAGACGATCAAATGAGTTTTTGGCAAATTTTAAAACAGGACTTCACCGAGCCCTTGCGTCAAGATCCCGCATGCAATAGCCTATTTGAGATATTTTTCTGCTATCCAGGCGTCTGGGCGCTAATAAATTACCGCTTCGCGCATTTTTTCTATGAGCGAGGTTTTAAGCTTATAGCTCGCGCGATCAGCGGACTTACCCGCATAATCACCGCCGTAGATATAAACCCGGGCGCACGTATCGGCTCGGGCGTGTTTTTCGATCACGCCACGGGGCTTGTCATCGGAGAAACGGCAATCATCGGCGATAACTGTCTGATCTATCAGGGCGTCACTCTCGGCGGCGTGAGCTTAGAGCACGGTAAGCGCCATCCGACGCTGCAAAACGGCGTCGTAGTTGGTGCAGGAGCTAAAGTGCTAGGCAACATCACCATCGGCGAAAATTCCAAAATCGGCGCAAATTCCGTCGTCGTAAAGGATGTCGCGCCAAACTGCACCGCCGTGGGAGTGCCGGCTAGAATTTTAGGCGGCTGCGAGAGCGATCCTTTGGCGCATAACAAAATTCCAGATATCAGCCAGGAGCTTATCAAATATCTCATCAAGCGTATCGAAATTTTGGAAGATTGCATCTGCAGCGGCAGAAAAGATATCGCCGCAATGGATGAGGATCTAAATAAATTCTACGAAGAGTATCTAAAATCATTAAAATAAGAGGGTTAAAGTGAAAAAAGCTCTATTTTTTACAATTTTTGCTATTTTGTCGGCAAGCGGCAGCGATGCTAATAGCGCGAAAAATTCCGCGGACGACGCCAGAATAAGCCTAGTAAAAAGCCTATACATCAAGGACACCTATTTCGGCGATCACAAAAATGTCTTATCGGCTTCTTTCAAATCTGCGCTTATGCAGGATGAAGCATCTGCTGGCGAAGGTGAGGTAGGCTGCTTGGACTACGATCCGATAATCGGCGGTCAAGATGTCTGCGACGACGCGAAATATGATTTTGAGCTAGGGCAGCGCGATACTGTCGTAGTGACGCAGACCTGCCCCTACGACGCGCAGACGATAATCTACAAACTCGTCCGTAGCGGAGGCGATTATAAAATCGACGATATCTACAACCAAGACCTAAGCGGCGGCAGAGCTTTTAGCGTCAAAAATCAAATTTTAAATTGTCTAAACCAATCCAAGGAGCATCAATGAAATTAACACTTTCAAGTCGCGTAAGCAAGCTCGGCGAAAGCCTAACGATCGCAATCAGCACCAAAGCCAAGCAGATGAAAGCTCAGGGGCAAGACGTCGTAATCCTAAGTGCGGGCGAGCCTGATTTCGATACTGCAGAGGTCGCCAAAAAAGCTGTCATAGAGGCTATGGCTAAAGGCTGCGGAAAATATACGCCGGTTGCCGGCACGCCTGAAATTTTAAATTTAATCGCGCAGAAGCTAAAGCGCGATAATGCTCTAAACTACAGACCCGATCAGATCATCACCAACGTCGGCGCCAAGCACTCGCTATTTAACGCCTTTAACTGCATCTTAAACGAAGGCGATGAGGTCATAATACCGGCGCCTTATTGGGTCACCTACCCCGAAATTGTAAAATTCTGTGGCAGCAAGCCCGTCATCGTAAACACAAAGGCGGAAAACCGATATAAAATCACCGCCTCACAGCTCAAAGCCGCGATCACGCCGCACACGAAGGCACTGTGCCTTTTCAACCCGAGCAACCCCGCAGGCGCCGTATATTCGCGCCAGGAGCTGCAAGAGCTTGCGGAAGCACTAAAAGGCACGGATATTTTAGTAATTGCCGATGAAATTTACGAAAAAATTGTCTTCGGCAAGAGCTTCATAGCCGCAGCAAGCATCAGCGAGGATATGTTCGGGCGCACCGTGACGATCAACGGGCTAAGCAAATGTGGCGCGATGCCCGGCTGGCGCTTCGGCTACACCGCCTGTGCGATCGATGAGCTAAATAAGGCGATGATAAACTTACAAAGTCAAAGTGTCAGCAACGTAGCAAGCATAGTCCAGGCAGGCGCTATGCTGGTGCTGCGGGGCGAGGCGGACGATTATATCGAAATGATGAGGCGCGAATACGAGCGTAGGCGCGATTTTGGCACGGACGCGATAGGTGCGATCCCAGGGCTTAGTGTCGTAAAACCAGATGGCGCATTTTATTTCTTCATAGATTGCTCTCAGGTAGAACCCGATAGTATGAAATTCTGCATGCAACTGCTAGATAAAGGGCTCGTAGCCACGGTGCCAGGAAGCGGATTTGGCATGGATGGGCACTTCCGCGTAAGCTTTGCGTGCTCTATGGAAAATCTAAAACGCGGCTTTGAGCGTATAGAAAAATTCGTAAAAGATTACCACAAATAGGCACGCTAGCGAAATTTGAATCTAAATTTGTCACAGCTTAGCAGCGAAATTTTTACATAAAATTTAATGCGGCTTGGCGGCAAATTTAGTGTGGCACGGCACAGCTCGGCGCGAGATTTAAAGCAAATCCGGTGCGACGCAGCACGGAATTTAACTCAAATTCCGCCCATCACAGCACGATATGACTCGGCTTAGCTCAGATAGCGCGGTAGTTCAGTGCGGTTAAAATTAACGTTTTTTATCCGAGGCGTTTAAGTTCATTCCATGTTGTTTTATCCAAAAGTATTTAAATTTCGCCGTTTAATTCAAAATTATAACTATCGCGAGCTTGGCGATAAAGGCTAATTTGCTCTTGCTCTACTTAAGAACGATTAAGTTTCGCGCCGTTTTATTCAAAAGCATTAAAATTTCACACTTGCCGATGCTACTTCGATTTCCCCAATTCCTTTACGTTTTACTCAAGAGCTTTAGATTTTCATACCGCCGCATTACGGCGCCTGTCGCGCGAAATTTTATCTAGGCGGCAATATTTCTAGCGCGGATACGGTCCTGCGCGGCGCGCAGGCAGATCCGACCGCCAAAGCCCAAATCCGCTTAAATTTAAAATTCCTAGCCCGCTCGGGTTAAATTTCAAACCTAGCGCCCGTTTTAAGGCGCGTGCAAGGCGAGCATAAATACGCGCGCCGCCTAAACGGCACATAGACGAGACGATCCGCCTCGCCCCATCGCGCCGATAAATTTCGAATGCGGCGGCGATCCTGCTGCGATGCACCGCGACATGCTTTTGCAAATCTCGCGCTGAAATACTAATTTGCGACTTGTATTTCGACGGCATGCCGCGACACGTTTTTGCAAACGGCTCGTTTGTGGCGGCAATATCGGAGCCTGCGCGGGCGACACACTGCGGTTTTACGAATGAGCGAAATTACCCGTCTAAATTTTACCCGTTCGTTTCCCGCGAGCGATTGCATGTACTCCGCATTTTATACGCGGCGCGATGCCGCATCCGTGACACAAAAAAATACAGAGGCGCACAAATGAAGCGATCCGTGCGCGCGATAAAAAATACATAGGCGTAGCAAGCGTGCCGAGCGGTGCGGACGAAACGAGTGACGGGAGTGAGGCAATCTTTTAAATTTTTCTCTCGCAAGCCTTAAAAAAATCCGCTGCGTCACGGCTCGACTTCTTTTTCTGCGTAGCTCGCCGCACTGCCAAAATTTATCGCATGACTAAATCAAGTAATCTAATCGCGCAGGTTCTACCAAAATCACCCGCTCAAATTTTAAAAATCTCGCCATTTACTTTAAATTTTATCGCTAGGCCGCGCAAAATTAGCGTCAAATTTCATCGTCGCGCTAAGTTAAAATTTCGGCTCCTTTAAAATTTTCCTCTATGCAAACCCTGCAATAGCTTCTTTTTTAAAATTTTAACGCACATTTAACTAAAAAATTCAATAATTTCAAATCTATATTTTACTTTTTTAAAGGAGAACATATGAGAAAAACCGCCCTTGTTTTAGCGCTTCCGCTCTTTTTTACGCCCGTTTTAGGCTTTGATGTAGCCAAACTCAACGCCAAAAAAGCCGTGCCGTACGAGCAAAAGACGCAGGAGTTTAGGCTGCCCGTAGGCATCGACGAAAACGGCGTCATAGATGAGGCAAAGCTCGGCGACTCGCCTTATGCAAAGACCGTCATCTACGGCGCGAAGCTTATCAACGAGACGACGAGATATCTCGGACCGCAGGCAAAGGACGAAAAAATGCGCTTTGCGGGCAACAACCTATCCTGTTCGAGCTGTCATACGAGCGGCGGCGTCGTGCCCAATCAAAGCCCATTCGTGGGTATCTACGCGAGATTTCCGCAGTATGTCGCAAGATCAGATCAGCTAGTCACGCTGCAAGATCGCATAAATGGCTGTTTTCAGCGCTCTATGGCGGGCAAAGCGATCCCTACGAATTCCAAAGAGATGCGCGCGATGATCGCCTACATGCACTGGCTCTCCGCAGGATATGAGGTCGGCGCAAAGGTAAAAGGCCAGGGGCTGCCGAAGGCGCAGTTTTTAGACCGCGCGGCAGATCCTAAAAAAGGACGCGAAATTTACGCCGCAAAATGCGCCGCCTGCCACGGCGAAAACGGCGAAGGGATAAAAAACGAGGGGTTTGCTCAAAGCGGCGATTACTACACATTCCCCGCGCTTTGGGGCGATGACAGCTACAATACGGGCGCCGGTATGTATAGGCTCATCGAAGGAGCAAGGTATGTCAAAGCTACCATGCCTAAAGGGGACGCCTCGCTAAGCTGGGAGGAAGCTTTCGACGTGACGGCGTATATAAACTCAAAGCCGCGCAAGATCAAACCCGATAGGAAGAAAGATTTCCCTGACCTAGACGTCAAGCAGATGGATATGGATGTGGGGCCTTACAACGACGGATTTGACGAGAACGATCACCGCTTCGGCCCATACAAACGCATGATCAAAAAATAAAATCAAACGCCGTCCTCGCGGCGGCGGAATTTTGACGTAAATTTAATGCGGTTCGGAATTTAACGCAAATTTAGTGCGACGCGACACAGAATTTAATACAAATAGCGTGTTACGGCACAGATTTCAAAGCAAATTTGCGATGTGCGGTATAACTTGAAATTTACTGTAAATTTGCACAGTACGATATGGCTCAGCGCGAGATTAAAATACAAATTTTGTGCATATTATTTCCCGCGCGCCCTACTCGCCGCTTTTGCCCGCTTTTATCATCTTTATAAATTCCTTTGCGAGCTTGGAGGGTTTTTTATACACGACCGAAAACGACACGTCCAAAAGCGGCTCATCCGCGACGTCAAAGAGCGTGATGTAGTCCTTTTGCGTCTCAAAAATATACCGCGCGAAGCTGAAACTCACGCAAAGCCCCGCCGCGACCATCGCGTTAGCCACGTACAGATAGGAGGTGTCGCAGAAAATTTGAGGCGTAAAGCCGGCGTTTTCAAAGATCTTTTTGAAGTTCGATTCGCTTTTTAAAATTTTACTGCTAATTGCAAATTTATCGGATTTAAACTCGCTAAGTGCGATTTTAGGGTATTTCTCGGTAGAATTTATACTCACTCGCGAAACGGCAGGATGAGAGGAGCAGACGCTTAGAAGCAGCCTGCGCTTTTTTATAAACTCGCACTCAAGCCCCTCGGCAAAAAGCTCGCCGAAGTGCGCGGCATAGACGATGTCAAGCTCGCCGCTTTTTAGCATCTCGATGAGCGCGGGCTCGGAGTGAGCGTGCACGATCCTGATGTCAGCTTTGGAAAACCTGCTGTAAAACATCGCAATGATCTTTTCGATAAATTTAAAGCTGGTCGAGGTCGCGCCGATTACGAGCTTGCCCGTCTTGATCGACGAAAGCCCGCGGATTTCGTTATTTAGCTCCTTATTGAGCCTAAGCATATTTTTCGCTCTGGCGATGTAAATTTCGCCCGCGTATGTAAGCTCAAGGCCGTTTTTTCTATCAAAAATTTCGATCCCGAGCTCCTTTTCTAAAAGCATAATGCTCTTTGAAAGCGACGGCTGCGCGATTCCAAGCTCGCTCGCTGCCTTTGTAAAGCTTTTAAGCTCCGAAATTTTTACCGCAAATTCCATATGTCGCAGGCTCATTTTTTGCCCCTTCGGTTGAAATTTTATAGCCTTTAGCTATTAAATTATATACCAAATAACATTTGACTTACATAAAGATTTAATATAAAATTACGACATTAATCTTTAAGATTAAAAAATCTCTAAGTAAAGGGGCAAAATATGCAGAGACGCGACATACTGAAAATGGGTATGGTAGGAGCCGGTGCACTCGCGCTTAGCGCGGTGAATGCGCAAGCAAGTGCTGTAGACGCAAAGGACGTCAAATTTGACGAAGAGTGGGATGTAATCATCATCGGTAGCGGCTTTGCTGGACTTGCGGCGGGCTTAAAAGCGGCGCAAAAAGGCAATAAAGTGCTAATCCTCGAAAAGATGGGCCGTATCGGCGGAAACTCCGTCATCAACGGCGGCGGTATGAGCGTGCCGATGAACCCCGTGCAGGAAAAAACGGGCATCAAAGACAGCAAAGAGCTATTTATGAACGACTGTCTAAAAGCAGGACTTGGCATCAACCACCCAGAGCTTTTAAGCACCTTAGCAGATCGCGGCTTAGACGCGTTTAAATTCCTCGTAGATAACGGTGTGCAATTTAAAATGGATCACTGCGCGCACTTCGGCGGACACAGCGTCGCGCGCTCGATGCTAACTACAAATGATAGCGGCTCTGGCTACATCCAGCCGATGCTTGAAAAATTTGAAGCGCTGAAAGACAAGGGCTGCGAGCTTCGCCGCCGCGCAAAATTTGACGATTTCGTAATGGACGGAGATCGCGTGGCAGGCGTCGTGATCCGCGAGGAGTATAAATTTGATCCAAATCTCTATAGCGACGATCTTGAAAACACCAGCGGCACCAAAAAGACGCTCAAAGCCAAAAAAGGCGTAGTGCTCGCAGCGGGCGGATTTTGCCGCGATAAAATTTTCCGCAAGCTTCAAGATCCGCGCATCCCTGATGACGTCGATAGTACAAATCACGCGGGAGCTACCGCGGGCGTGCTACTAAAAGCCTTTGAGATCGGTGCGTATCCGGTGCAGGTCGATTGGATCCAGTTCGGTCCGTGGGCGAGCCCTGATGAGAAGGGCTTCGGTACCGCTCCAATCCTAACTCAGCAAGGCACCTTTAAATACGGTATCGCCGTGGACGTGCGCACGGGCAAGCGCTTTATGAACGAGCTTGCAGATCGCAAGACTCGCGCGGATGCGGAGTTTAAAATTTTACGCGAGGATCCAAAAGCCTATCCGATAACCTTCGCCGATACCAAAATGGCGTTTAAAGACCTAAGCGAAGAGGTTATTTCTAAAGGCATGGCAAGCGGTAAGCTAGTGGGCGAATGCGCGAGTCTAGATGAGATCGCTAGCAAATACGGCGTACCTGCGGATGCTTTAAAAGAGAGCGTTAAGAAATACAACGAAGGCGTTAAGGCGAAAAAAGACGAGTTTGGCAAGCAAGAAAGCGCGCTTAGCGAGATCAACGAAGCGGGACCTTTCTACGTCATCCGCCTATCGCCGAAGCCTCACCACACGATGGGCGGTCTAAAGATCAACACCAAAGCCGAGGTCTTATCATCTAAGACGAATAAACCGATCCCTGGGCTTTGGGCTGCAGGCGAGATCACCGGCGGAACTCACGGCGCGAGCCGCTTAGGCACCGTCGCGATCACCGACTGCATAGTTTTCGGAATGATCGCAGGCGAGCAGATCGCTTAACTAGGTCTGAGCGCAAGCTCTTTTAAGCCTTGCCAGGTAGCTAAAGCGAGCCTGCAAGGCAGTTTTCTAAAAGGTTGTAAATGAAAAATTTCAGTTTTACGGCGCTGTTTCTGTGCTGTATCATCGCGACTTTGTTCGGCGCGCCGTCTGCCAACGACGCCAACGCCACGAACATAGTCGTTTCAGATGAGCTTCGGGCAAAATACAAAATCAAACCTCATCACGAGCATTTGGCGTTTGACTGCGTCGATTGCCACGTAAATCAAGGAAGCGATCCGTCTAAATTTAAAAGTATCGGCGACAAAGGCTGTATCAGCTGCCACGGCGACAAAAAGCAGCTCGCTTTGAGGCTTAAATTTATGGATACGCTCAAGGCCAATCCGCACAACTCCGTCCACGACGGTCCTACGCTATACTGCGACGAATGCCACAACGAGCACAAGGCATCTACGAATATGTGTACCGAATGCCACGAGCACGAAGTGCCGCAATGGATGGGGGTGACGCCATGAGAATTTCTAAAAAATTACTAGCGCTTATCATCTTAATAAGCGGCATTATAGGGTTTTTCGTCGTCGTGCCGGTGCATTACGCGCTTGAGAAAACAAGCACCGATAAATTCTGCGACGTCTGCCACGAGATGGATCCGATGGTGATCGCCTATCAAGACGACGTGCATTCGGGCAAGGGCAAAACGGGCGTCAAAGCCAAATGCGTCGATTGCCACCTACCGCACGACAATATCGTAAAATACGTCTATCAAAAGGCCAAAAACGGCGTGTTGGAGGGCTACTCGCACTTCTTTGACGAGCCTGAGAAATACGACTGGAATAAAAGGCGCGAAAACCGCGAGCACTATGTGTTTGACAACGGCTGCACGAGCTGCCACGCCACCGTGATCGACAGCAAAATCACCTCCGAGCAAGCACAGCGCATGCACGCGCACTACAAAAAGCTCCTAGGCACCGAGCGCGAGCTCAAATGCGCGAGCTGCCACGTAAGCGCGGGACACGGCATTGGGCTTCGCAACTACCTAGAGTACTGGCGACCGACGTATAAAATTTACGAAAAGAAGATGATGGAGGAAAAGATCAAAGCTAAGAAGGAATTTTTCGGCGACGAGTATAAACCGAGCGCCGAAGAGCAGGCCTTTATGGACGCTTCTAGTGCGAAGAAATAACGCCGCTTGAAATCCTAGAATTTCTAAATTTCAAAATTCCGCCGAGGTTTAGCTGAGACCTTGACGGGATTTTTGAAATTTTGGCGAGGTTTTTGTGAAATTTTTATTAAATTTTATCGACTTTTAGATTTAAAATTTACCCGAATTCTCGATTTAAAATTTCATCTATCAGACCATATTTAAACCAACTGCCCGCAACTTAAGTTTATGCGCTTCTTACTCGCCAGCTTGTAAACGAAAAGTATCGACAAAAACCCTTGCAATTACATCTCTATGAGCCTTACTATGGTGCGAACTTAAAAATTTCATACTCACGATACATTTATGAGAGCATAAGGCTAGCATAAATTATCGAGGGTATAATCGAATTAAAATTTTAGGAGGAAGCGATGGCGTTTGAAAATGCAATCATCACCAAAGAGGATGATGAGAAGTATGGATTGAGTGCGCTATATGGTAAGTATAATTATGGAGCAAAGTTGCCAAATCTAAATTTTACAATAGATAGGCAATTAGATTGCTGGCTTTTAAAAATTTATAGCTTTCCAGATCCAAATTATGACAGAGCATTGCTTTCTAAATCTATTTGGGTTTTATATTATGATGGAAAATATATCGAAGCTATTTTAGATGAAAGTTGTAAAATCAATAAAACAAAAATACCGAATGACTTTCATAGAATTTGGCAACTTTTAAGTTTAAAACCAAAATATACTTTAACCTTAGAATTTCAAGATATTTTAAATATATTAGAAGCTGCATTGAAAACATATAGAGATATTGATCTATATAAATCAAGAGAGAACTACACTATGGAGTTACAAAACTTAATCGATAAGTAAGAGAAATAAAATGGCGTTTGTTGCATGGCATGTTCCAAAAGGAATTTTAAATGTGCCTGAAATAGGAGAGTTTGTAACGATGCACCTAAAAGAATATCCACACCTTTCGTATCAAAAGATTTAAAACGCTAGAAAGGTATATTTCTTGTAATTGTAATGAAATTTCTAAAATTTTATAAATTTAAAATTCCTATAAAGCACGCGTAACAAAATCCTCGTCAAAATTTCAACGCCCAAGCTTTATTTAAATTTCGGTACGCCAAGCTCTGCGGTGAAATTTTAGATAAATTTTAAAATTCAAGAGCATGTTTAAATTTAGGAGGTTTGGATGAAGCATTTATCAAGCGCGAGCCCGCTTGATAATGCATGATGGGGAAGAGTAAATTTTTCGGGTTTAACGCCCTTTTTGCGTTATATATGAGGCAAAATAATGCAGATGAGAAAGAGCGGAAATACTCCGCTCTTTAAAGCTTTAGTTGCCGCTTAGATCAAATTTATACGCAGCCTGCAACCATATCTCGTTCTCGTCGAACTTTCTATTTACGCCGCTAGCGTAGTGATCGCTTCTCTCAAGCGCAGTGTAAGTTACGCCCAAGCTTAGCCCCTTCACGGCCTTAGGAGCGTAGTTTGCCGTTACCGCCCAGCCCTCTACGTCCATGCTGGTGCCGACCCTTTGGCCCGCAGCCCCGCTAGCATTGATATTATTCGTGCCGCCTACTCTGTCTTGATTGCCTTTTACGTAGTGTAGTGCGGTTTTGAAGCCATCTAGGCCAATAGCACCGAAGTTGTAATCAAGCACGACCTTATGCGTATCCATACCCGCGTATCCCGTGAATACGAACGGACCTCTAATAGGCAGAGCGGTGTATGATCCAGGGCCGTTACCGACGCCTAAAATAACGGCATCGTCGTCGCTAACGGTCGTATAGGCATACGATAGACCGAATCCAAAAAACTCGCTAACCGAGACTCTTGCGCCGAACATATCGCCGTCAAGCCTTCTTGGCTCCAGCCCTCCGTTTACGCGCGAGCCTTTGTAGTTAAGATCAAATCCTAGCTTTAAAATCTCGCCTACCGGCACTTTTACATTCGCCTCGGCAAGATATAGGCTAACGTCGCCGTCCTTTAACGCATTAACAGGTTTTACGTCTGTTACTGCTGCGTAAGCGCCGGTTAAAGTAGTATAAGGCAGGGATTTGTTTTGAACGTATGCGGAGAAGATATTTTCAAATTTTACGGCGATAGGACCCGTCATATTACCCAGAATCACTCTATCTTTAAACAAAGGAGCCTTTCCTTCGCCTGCCGGAGCGCCCATAGCGGTTTTGCTCCTTCCTTGGAATTTATAAAACCATCCGCCCCACAAGGTAGTATCGGGGATATCTTTATTAGATATCGCTACACCCTCGAAAGCTTCTTTAAACGCCCTCGTATAGTTGCCTGCTACCAGCGGAGTAACAACATATTGTCTTCCTGCTTTTATATCGGTATTTCCTATGCCGTATCCTAGGTATAATTCAGATAATACCGCACCCTTGGTATACCACTCCTTATCGTAGGCGGTCTTATTGCTTGAGCCTACATGATACGGCATCAACCAGCCTTGTCCGGTAAGCCCTATTCTAAAGCCGTAAAGAGGATCGGTAACGTATCCGAGCTCAAGACCCACGCCGAATGCCTCGTAGTCGTTATCGCCCGTAGCGGCTTCGCCTCTATTGTCTACGGTTTTATTGGCGTAAGTTGTCTTTACCGTTCCGCCAAGCTTACCGTTAGTGATCGCATCGGCTACGCTCTCCGCCGCGCTTAGCGAGGATACAGCACATGCGCAAACCGTAGCAGCCAAACTTAGTTTGATGAGTTTCATTCGAAATCTCCTTTCATAAAGATTTACAAATATTTATAAAATGAATTATATCAAACAATCTCGCTGTTTGCGATAAAAAAGGGGGAAATTAAAAATAAAATTACGCAACTTTGTAAAGATTAAATTAATGAGTGGCGGAATTTATAGCCCGATTTATGATTTCATGCTTTGGCGAAAATTTTTGGCTTGCGCCCCGACCTCGACTCGCGGATAAAAGCGATCGAAACCTTAAAATTTTCAAAACGCCAAACCGAGCCGCTAAATAAAATTTTTACCGAAATCAAAGAGTGAAATTCCGCCGCTTTTAAATTTTAAAATTTAGAAAACGCAGTGAAGCTTGCGAGCTGAAATTTCTTTTTAAATTTAAAAGCGCGGCTACATAGATTTATACAACCTATGCAGCCGCGCAGAATTTAGGTAGCGATCGAAGCTCTAAATTTAGATAATCTATAGAGCCTTTGCGATTAGCTCGTTTACGTTTTTAATAAACTCGCTCGGATTTTCCAGCTCCTGCCCCTCGCTAAGGCGCGCCAGATCGTAAATTATCTCGGCTACTTGCGGCAGCATCAGTTTATCGGACTGCAGCTTTTTGATGATCTCGTGATCTGCGTTGATCTCCAAAATCGGCTTTATTGGCGGCATATTGCGGCCTCCCATCTGCTTAAGCAGCTGCTGTGTCGCAAAATCTGGATCGTTCTCGTCAAAAACAAGGCAGGAAAGCGAGCCGCTTAGACGCGATGAAATTTTAACGTCCTTGACGCGTTCGCCTAAAATTTCTTTGATCTTTGCGGCGATCTCTTTGGCTTGCGGCGTCGCGGTATCGTCGCTTGCAGCTTCTTGCTTGATCGAAGTCGCATTTTTAACCGGCGTCTTGTCAAACTCAAAAACGCCAGGCATCACGATCGTATCGATCTCATCGTCGCAGAGCAGCACCTCCGTGCCCTCGGTGTTAAATTTTTCGATCAGAGGCGAGCTTTTAAGCATCGCGGCGCTGTTTCCCGCGATATAATAGATCTCTTTTTGCTCCGCGCCCATTTTTTCCTTATACTCGCCAAGAGTGATGAGCCCCTCTCGCAGGTTTGATTTGAAAAGACAGAGCTTTAAAATTTCCTCTTTGTTTGCGCCGAAGCCGTAAAGCCCCTCTTTCAGAACCTTGCCGAATAATTCGTAAAATTTTATGTATTTTTCGCGATCGTTCTGCAAAAGCTTCTGCAGCTCGGATAGAATTTTTTTCACGCTCTGTTCGCGGACATAGGCTAGAATTCGGTTTTCTTGTAAAATTTCGCGGCTTACGTTTAGCGGCAGATCCTCGACGTCCATTATGCCGCGTACGAAGCGCAGGTAGCTAGGCAGCAGCTCTTTGGCGTCGTCGGTGATGAAAACGCGCTTGACGTAGAGCTTCACGCCGCTTTGATAATCGACGCGGTATAGATCGAAAGGCTCGCTGCTCGGCACGTAAAAAAGCGTCGTGTATTCGTGCGTGCCCTCGGCCTTAGTGTGGATGTAAAACAGCGGATCGCCGCTGTCGTGGCTGATCTGCTTGTAAAATTCATTGTAATCGCTTGGCTTTAGGCTGCTTTTTGGAAGCTGCCAAAGCGCGCTCGCGCGGTTGATCTGGACGTTTTTGATTTCGCTATGCCCCTGCTCGCCCTCTTTTTGCGCGGGTACGTATTCTTCTTTATCCATAAAGATCGGATATGGGATGTGGTTGGAGTATTTTTTGATAATGCCTTCGAGCCTGTAGCCGTCCAAAAACTCCTCATCTTTCATATGCAGGATTATCGTCGTGCCGAAGTCCTCTTTTTGCGCCTTTTCGATCGCGTAGTTGCTCGCGTCGCTGCTCCATTTATAGCCGTCCTGCGAGAGCGGCTTACGGCTGATCACCTCGATACGGTCTGCTACCATAAACGCCGAATAAAACCCGACGCCGAACTGCCCGATGAGGTTGCTGTCCTTCGCCGCATCGCCGCTAAGGCTCGCCATAAAGCCCTTCGTGCCGCTGCGCGCGATAGTGCCTAGATTGCTCTCGAGCTCAGCCTCGTCCATGCCGATGCCGTTGTCGCCGATGCTTAGCGTTTTGGCATCTTTGTCGATCTTTATATCGATGCGCGGCACATACGAAAGCGCCTTGTAATCGTCGTTCGTAAGGCTTAGATAGTTTAACTTATCCAGCGCGTCGCTTGCGTTTGAGATGAGCTCGCGCAGGAAAATTTCCTTGTTTGAATAAAGCGAATGGATCATCAAATTTAGCAGATCATTCACTTCGGTCTTAAATTTTTTCTTTGCCATTATGCGGTCCTTTTTGAAAATTTTGGCAGATTATATCATGGAGTGCTAATCTTGTCAAGAGTAGAATAAATAAACTTGATATGCATCCTATCAAGTTTTGTAAATTTATGCGCGTCCGAAGTATATAAAATTTAAACCTATCTGCAGATCATACCGGCGATAACCAATCCAAATTTTACGGCTCATTTACATTAAATTTGCGGATTTTTCTTGGTCATATTTTTTTGAAAAATTCAAAACAAGATGATATAATCCCCTTGATATTAATGCGATTTTTATGATAAAAACGGATGTTTAATTAAAACAAAATTTATCGAGCAAAAAAGGATCTCATTTGAATAACGAGGAAATCATACAACGCATAAATGAGCTGAGAGAAAAGCGTGGCAAAAATTTAAAAAGCCCAAGTGAAACTGTCTGCGAAACGGATGTTAATGCAGATATGGATACGGACGCTGCCGCAAATTTGACCGAAAAATCAGGCGCAGGTTCGGCAGTAAATTTAAGCCAAAAACCGAGCTCTAAGCCCTCCGTCGTTACTTTAATGGGTGAGCAATCAATCAAAGACGCAGATCTCCGCACTCCACGCAATAATCGATCTGCGCTGAAAATGCTCCCTCTCGTCATCGTATGTATAGTCGCGGTTTTTATAGCGATAAAAGCGCCTTTTCGCACAGAAATTTTGAACGAAACCCAAATTCCTATCAATCAAACAAACGAAGACGCAAACAAAAATCCTAAAGAAATTTCTATTCGCACCAAAGACGGCACTTTAAAAATGAAAAATCCCGTAAGATTTCGCGAAGATTGCGACGGCGGAGACGGCGATGCCTGTGCCGTGCTTTCGAGCCTTCTGCTACTAAATGGTGAAATTTCGCAAGAAGGCGCCAAAGATCTGCTTAAAAAAGGCTGCTACGAGCTTAACGGCGGCGAAAGCTGCACGAGACTCGCAGGCTACGAGGATAGAGATTCTCAAGAGGGCAGAAAACTGTACAAAAAAGCATGCAAGCTCGGCAACGGCGAAGGCTGCTTTATGTTCGGTTACGTCGCGTATTTTGACGACGATGACAAAGAAACGGGTGCGCGATACTTTGAGCGATCGTGTGAGTTACGATTTGCAGAGGCGTGCTATTTTTTAGTGGGAATTTATTCAAATGATCCGGCAAAATCGCAAAGATATCAGGCTCTGTTTGAAAAATATCAACAAGAAAACGACGATGCGATAATCAGCTTTAGGCGCAGATAATTTTGCGGCTCAATGCACTTTTGCGCATTGCGCTTGCGGGTTTAAATTTGCGCAAATCAAAAAGCGTCTTTCGTCTGCAAGCATACAGATTTCAAATTTTACTCAAACCGAAGCGCCGCGTTAAATTTACACAAACGCAGAAAGTCAAATTTAATCGGTTTAATAAATTTAAAGCCTAGCGCAGAGATCGCCTTAAATTTACGCGAGCTCATACTGTCCGGCGCGCTTTTAAATTTTACTCATCACGTCGTCGATTATTGCTTGCGCGCCGTTTCGATCAACAAGCTCAAGCAGTCCTTTGCTCGCTCGTGCCACATCAAAGCTCTCAATCAAGCCCAAAATCCGCTCGCCGCTTGCGTCCTCTTGACGTAAAATTTCGCAAAGTCCGCGCTCTTTAAGAAATTTCGCATTGTAAAACTGATGATCTGCCGCTGCGAACGGAAACGGCACAAATATCGCAGGCAGGCCGTTTGCACAGAGCTCCCACAGCGTACTGGCACCGCTGCGTCCGACGCAAAGATCGGCGCTTGCGATGAGCTCGTGCATGTTTTTACAAAAGCCCACGAGCTGTACATCTAGGCCCTGCTGCGCGTAGATCTGCGAGATGCGCTCAAACTCGCGCTCGCCGCACTGATGGATCACGCCGTAGCCGAGGCTCAAGAGCTTAGGTACAAGCTCCACGGCAAGCGAGTTGATAAAGCTCGCTCCCTGCGAACCGCCCAAAAAGATAACCCTCTTAAGCGCCGTGCGCGGCCGCGCCGTCTCGAAAAAAATATCCGCGATCGGATAAGCAAACGCGGGCTTTTCATAGGAGCTGTAAAACGCGCGCGCGAATGGCCTCAGCAGGCGATTGAGCCACCCGCAAACGGCGTTTTGCTCGTGGATAAAAAACGGCACGCGAGAAAGGATCGCCGCGATGGATGCGGGCGCCGAGCTGTATCCGCCCACGCTGATGAGCGCGCGGACGCCGTTTTGCTTTAAAATTTTACGCGCCGCAAGCGAGAGGCGCAGGATATTTAGCAGCGAGGCTAGCTTGGCAAAGCCCTTTTTATCGACGACGCCCGAGCTTTGCAGAAAATAGGTGCGCGCAAAAAGCTCGCTACCCTCAAACCACGCGCGATCCTGCCCGCGGTTTGAGCCGATGAAGATTGTTTCAATGCCCTGCTTCGCGAGGCGGGCGGCTAAATTTTTAGCGATTATCAGATGCCCGCCAGTGCCGCCGCCGCTGATTGCTATGACCATATTTTTCCTTTAAATTTATAAAATTTCGCCCCTAAATTTGAGCCTCGGTGCGCTTCGGCGTAGAATTTTAAGCGCGATTTGGCTCTAAATTTACGCCTAAATTTAAATCGCACTCGCTCCAAAGCCCGCAAAAGCCTTAAAATTTCGCCCTTTTCGACGCCATCAAAACGAGCCCCACCGCAAACGATGCCGCGAGCAGGTGGCTGCCGCCGTAGCTCAGAAACGGCACGGCGATGCCCTTTACCGGCGAGATCGACGTGATGCCGTAGGAATTGATAATGAACGAAAAGAAAAACATAAAGCCGATACCCAGGCAAAAGAGGAAATTTACGTTACTAGGCGACTTACTCGCTGTCTGAAAGATGCGAAAGAGCATCGCATAAAATAGCGCCACGATGAGCAAAATCCCGACGAACCCCCACTCCTCGGCAATGCCTGCGAGCACGAAGTCGGTATGCACCTCGCTCAGATAGCCTAGCTTAAAGCTCCCGAGCCCAAGTCCCTGCCCGAAAAACTCGCCGTTGTTTATCGCATTTAGCGAGTGTCCGACCTGATACGGCGCGCTAGCGTCCTCTATGCGCAGCCCGGCGGCTGTTTCGGGCGACATAAACGACAGCACGAAATCCTGCACGCCGCCCCACCACGAGCGCACGCGATCGACCCTGTGCGCGCTCGTGACGATAAAGACGTAGGCGAGCCCCAAAATCCCCATAAAGCTAAAACCGATGAGCTTGAAGCTCGTGCCCGCAAAAAGCGACATAAAAATCATCGTAAGCCCCAGCACTGCGACCTGCCCCAGATCGTTTTGCACGATGGCGACCAGGATCACCACAAAGCCGAAAAGCGCTACGTAAGGAAGCAGCGTCGCGATCTCGCGCCCGATGCTTTTTTTGGAGTGATCGAGCTTGCGCGAGAAGCTCCACGCCAAAAAGTAGATGAAGCCCACTTTGAAAAATTCCACCGGCGCGAGGTTAAAAAACGGCAGTCTGATCCAGCGCGCTGCGCCGTTTACGTCGGCGACCAGGGATTTGGGCAAAAAGCCCATCGCGAGCATCAAAATCCCCATTATCGCAAAAAGCGACATGCACACCGGCGTTAGGCATTTATCGGGATCGGCGCGCGAGACGATCCACATCACCGCGATGCACGCGATCCCTACCGCGCACTGACGATAAAAAAAATGCAGTGGCGTAGCACCCAGCAGAAGCACCGTATATGAGCTCAGCGACAGCGAAAATATCATGCCGATCGTAATGAGCGCGCAGGTGAAGTAATATAGCCATTTATCGGTTCTCAATCATCTCTCCGTTTTAAAATTTATTCGCATTTACGTGCGCCGTGCACGCTTCGTCTACCGCGCGAGGCTCAAACCTCGAATCACGCCCCTGCCGCACAGTGCAGATCGCGGCACCGCCTTTTAAAAAGCGTACGGCACGACCTCGTATTGTCTTTTGGCGCACAGCACGATCGTGCATCTTTGATGCATAGCGCGAATTATATTCTCGCACATAGGCAGCTTTGGCAGCGCACGCTGCGGATAGAGCGTCGCGAAGCACGTCCTGCGTCGCCTTGCAAGTACGCATTCTTCTTACACAAGGCGGCTTTCGGCATACGAAACGTAAATTTATACCGCACACGCCGTCTGCCGATAGACGCTGCGCGATTTAAAATTTGGGTCCGCGGCGGCAAATTTTAAAATTCAAAAGTCCAAAAACGGCGAAATTTTAAAATCAAAATTTGCGCCGCCCAGCGTCCCCGTATGCAGCAGTTTCGGATAAAATTTCGAATTTACGTCGATGATCGCCGCGATGTCTTGAATGAAATTTTATCCGCCGCAGACCGCCTATCGCTCACGTATCGGTAGCGCGACAAGCTCTAAATTCTGCGTCGCAGATGAAATTTAAATCCCGCCGAGCAATAAAATTTAAATCCCAAAACCCTTTCGCTCAAATTTTAAAATTTTAAATCCAGCGCTTTTTTCACTGCGCTTGCACTTTAAAATTTCACGCTGCAGTTGAAATGTAGTGCCAAGAGCACAGCGCTCAATTAAACCGCGCCTTAAATTTCAATACGTCTTAAAGCGGGCGCGCAGCAAACACAAGCTGCAAAACGCGCTGTTTGTACTGCGCTACATCCACCTTTAAAAGTGCCGCTGCACCGCAAAGAACTTTGACATATCCTCACATCCGTACAAACCGTCTGCCTTGCCATAGCCATAGAGATACAAGCGCGAGCTGCAGAACGCGCAAATTTTAAAATTTAAAATCCGCCATGAGATCAAAAAATTTTAAAATTCCACCGATGCAGACCGATCAAATTTCAAAAATTCCGACGCCGCAAAACCAATAAATTTCAAAATTTCGCCGCTTAAATTTTATCGAAATTTTAAAGCTTACTTGATTATGTCGCGCTGACCTTTGGCGTTGATCTCGCTTAAAACGCCCATCTGCTCGAGCTGCTCGATGATCGTCGCGGCGCGGTTGTACCCGATACGCAAGCGGCGCTGCAGATAGCTGATCGAGGTCTTCTCCTCCTCCAAGACTATCGTTTTCGCCTCATCATAAAGCTCGTCAAGCACGATATTTTGCGGATTGATTATGCCGCCTTCTTGCTTGGCGCCCTCGTTTTCGATCAAAAATCGCTCGTCATAAACGACGCTTTCTTGCGCCTTTAAAAATTCCGCGATCTTGTTGATCTCATTCTCGGTCGTAAACGGCGCGTGCAGGCGGATGAGTCCCGGCGCGGTAGGCGGCGTAAAGAGCATATCGCCCCGCCCAAGCAAGCTGTCCGCGCCCATCTGATCCAAAATCACCTTGCTATCGACCTTTGAGCCCACGCGGAAGCTGATACGGCTAGGCAGATTCGCCTTTATCAGCCCCGTGACGACGTCCACGCTAGGGCGCTGCGTCGCTACGATGAGATGGATGCCGCTAGCGCGCGCCATCTGCGCCAAACGCGCGATGTAATGCTCTACGTCCTTGCCGCTCGTCATCATCAGATCCGCGAGCTCATCGATGATAACGACGATGTAAGGCAAAATTTCGCCCCCCTCGCGCAGCATCTTTTCGTTGTAGTTGTCGATGTTTTTCGTCCTGTTTTGCGCCATGAGCGAGTAGCGCTGCTCCATCTCCGCAACGAGATTGCTTAGCGCAATGATTGCCTGCTTAGGCTGCGTGATGACGGGCGTTAGCAGGTGCGGGATGTCGTTGTAGATGCTAAACTCGAGCATCTTCGGATCGATCATTATAAGGCGCAGGCTCTTGGGCGAGTTGCGATACAAAAGGCTAAGCAACATGGCGTTGATGCCCACGCTCTTGCCGCTTCCCGTAGTGCCTGCGATAAGAAGGTGCGGCAGCTTCTTAAGATCGGTGACGAAAGGCTGCCCCACGATGTCCTTACCAAGCACGATGGTAAGCGGACTGGAGGCGCTTTTAAACACGTCGCTTTCTAAAATTTCGCGCAGATAGATCGTATCGATATTTTGATTCGGTATCTCGATGCCCACGACGTCTTTGCCCGGAACCGGCGCCTGGATGCGGATGGTCTGCGCCCTAAGAGCCATCGCCAGATCGTCTTGCAGCGTTAGAATTTTACTTACCTTGATGTGCGCGGCGGGGCGAAACTCAAATGTCGTAACGACCGGGCCCGAGTATGTCCGCACCACGTCGCCGTCGATCTTAAATTTACGCAACTTATCGAGCAGGTCGTAAATTTTACGATCGATCTCGCTCTCGTCGATATTGCTTTTCTTTTTCGGCGGCAGGTTTAAAAAATCAAGCGGCGGCAGCTTAAAATCCTTGGGCTTAGCCACCCTGCCCTTATCGAGCTGATCCAAAAGTCTTTTATTTTCGGCGACTTCGCTTAGGCGCTCGACCCTTTTTAGCCTGCTCGGCTTTCCCTTTTGCGGCATTTTAAGCTCGCGTTCAGCGGAAGCCTGCGGACCCTGCGCGTCACCAAAATTCTGCTCATTCTCGGGCTCGCGAGCATCGTTTAAATTTTGAAAATTTTGCCCGCTTTCAAAACCGCGCCCGCTTGCGCCCTGCTCCGCAAAATTACCCTGTTTCACCGAATCGTCCTCTGCGCTCAAAGCGTTAAAATTTTCCGTACCTCTCAAGCCCTGCGCAGACGAATACCTTGCAAGCCCACCCCTTTGCGCCGCATCCGCATCGCTAGCAAAATCATCCCCAATTTCATCCTGCAAGCTTTCATCTCTTGAGCCAATAAAGCAGTTTTTGATAATGTCGGTAAAACGGTCTTCAAATATGAGCACTAGCGAAAGCACAAAAATCGTAATATTAAAAATCCACACGCCGACGCTTCCGATCATTCGCCTAAGCCCGTCCACCGCGAAGCTACCGACTGCTCCGCCGCTAGCGCCAAAGAGACTCGACTGCACCATCAAAATGGTAAAAAACAGCAAAATCGCGCCAATGCTAAACTCAAAAAATCTAAAGTCAAAACCGCGAAAATGCTTATAGGCTACGTATGCTAAGGCGAGCAAAAATAGCGGATAGATGTATGCAAAATAGCCGAATAGCTGGGTATTAAATGAGCGAATGGCGTTGCCTGCGCTGCCTACAAGCGCGGAATCGGGCGCAATAGTAGCAAGCCCAAAAAATATTATGATAGCCGATACGACGATAAAATATACTTCTTTAACTATGATTGATCCTTAAATTTAAAGCGGTATTTTAGCCAAACGAAGGTTAAAATTTTATTTGAAGGATGAAATTTTAATGCTTTGATAAAATTCCGCGCCCTCACAGGCGCGGAATTAAAGGGGTTAGTTTTTGACGGCTTTGCCCAGATCCCACATAGGCATAAAGATACCAAGAGCCAAAAGAAGAACCATGCCCGCCATAAAAAATAGCATGATCGGCTCGACGTAGCTTGAGATATTATCGATGATATCATCAAATTTCTCTTTATAATAATCCGTGACGTTGCCGAGCATCTTATCGAGGTTACCGGCCTGCTCGCCCGCACTGATCATCTGAATAAGCATACTCTCATAAAGCCCTGTATTGTTAAACGCCTCTGTTAGGCTCACGCCTTGCTGCACGGCGATTTTAACGGTAGAGAGCTTTTCTTTTAAAGTATGATTATCCACCATTAAAACAGATGTATCCAGCGCATCAGCGATAGGAATACCCGCTCGCACGAGCTCTGTAAAAATAAGCATAAATCGCGACATAGTCGAGAAAAATATGATCTTGCCGAATAGATAGACCTTTAAAATCGTCTTGTCAAAGCCTTTTTTAAATTCAGGGTTATTGCGATATGCCCATCTAAGAGCTATGATAGTGCCTATGATGCCCGCTAAAACAAAAATTCCATAATTATTAAGCGTGCTTTCGATGCCAAGTAGAATTCTAGTAGGTAGTGGCAAATCCGCGCCTAAATCCTCAAAAATCTCACGGAATTTCGGCACGACATACATCATCAAAACCGAAAATGCAATCGCCATAACGATCATAAGGATCATCGGATAACGCATCGCCTTTTTAAATTTACGCTGGTTTTCCCAAAGCTCTTGAAGCATAGCGGCAAGCTTGGCTAGAGACTCCGCCATATTACCGGTAGCTTCGCCCAGACTTACCATCGCAACGACGACATCGCCGAGCTGGCCTCTAAATTTCTCCGTAGATTCGGTCAAGCTAAGACCCGCGTTAAGATCATCGTTCATAGCGCTAAAAATCTCTTTTAGCGTCTTATCCTCTGCCGCCCTTGCGACCTCTTTGATCGAGTCGTGGATTGAAATTCCCGCATTTGTCATAACCGAAAGCTGACGGATCGACGCCACTAACGGCAGTGTTCTAACTCTTCCGCTACCACCTAGCATGCGCGAAACCTGCGCCTTAAAATCGCCGCCCGTATTGGCTACGACCTGGGTTTCACCTCTTTTTACGATCGTCCCGCCTACGCGCTGCTTCATGAGATTGTTTGCTTGCACCTTATCGCTAGCTTGCAAAAACATCTTTCTTCTTGCGCCCTTTGCGTTGTATTCAACTTCTAATTGCTTTTTCATTGTTTAGCCACCCTATAAATTTCTTCTATACTAGTTACTCCGCGCGCAGCACGTATAACACCGTCTTCAAACATATCTATAAATCCCTCCTCCTTCGCTAAGGCTCTCATATCGTCCTTTGAGCCGCCGTTAGCGATCAAGCTCTGCATTTTATCGGTAATAGGTAAAATTTCACTAATCATCTCACGCCCCATGTAGCCCGTTTGACCGCATTGATCACAACCTACAGCCTTAAAAAACGTGTATTTTTCAGGCAAAAATTCCTTCAGCTGATCAAGCATCGATTTAGGCAGATTCGTAGGCTGCTTGCAGTGCGGGCAAAGCTTTCGCACGAGACGCTGTGCCTCTACTGCAATGAGCGCACCGCTTATGAGATAGGCCTCTATACCCATATCCACTATTCGCGGGATCGCGCTAACGGCGTCGTTGGTGTGTAGGGTCGAGAAAACCAAGTGTCCCGTAAGAGCAGCCTGGATCGCGATCCTAAGGGTCTCTTGATCACGGATCTCACCGATCATTATGATGTCGGGGTCTTGTCTTAAGATCGAGCGCAATGCTGAAGCGAAGGTAAGACCCGCTTTTTCGTTAACTTGGACTTGTTGGATTAAATTTACTTGATACTCGACTGGATCTTCTACGGTAATAACCTTAGTGTCGATATTTTTAATATCGTTTAGCGCCGCATATAGCGTCGTAGACTTACCGCTTCCCGTAGGTCCGGTAACCAAGATAATACCATATGGAGCCTTCATAGCGTTATTAAATTTCTTAAAGCTATCAGGGTGCATACCTAGCTTTTCCAGGCTGATGATAACCTTGGATTTATCTAGGATACGCATAACGGTAGATTCGCCATTGATAATAGGCAGCGTCGAGATACGAAAGTCGTATTCGCGACCTGAAATTTTCATACTAAACCTGCCGTCTTGCGGCTTGCGACGCTCGGCGATATCCATATTTGAAAGTAGCTTCAATCGGCTTACTAGCGGTGGATAGATATCCTTATCAAAGATAAAAATTTCAGCGAGCATTCCGTCGATTCTGGTACGCACGACGCAGTTATTCTCGGTCGGCTCGATGTGAATATCGCTACCGCGCATCTTAATAGACTGGCTGATTATCATCTCAATGAGCTTCAAAATCGCCGAGGTATCATCGCTACTTCCGCTACCGCCAGTGTTGGCGAGCTCTTTGCGGATCTCTGCTACGAGCCCCTTAATACTCTCTGAAAGCTCAAGCTTAGATAGATATTTATTTACTTGATTTGGATCGGCTACTACGATTTTAAGCAGCTGTTTACTAAACATAGCCTGCGCTTTATCTTGCGACTCAAGATTAAACGGATCAGAAAAAGCAACGTAAATATTCAGATCATCCGCTTTAACCGGTATCACGCCGTATCTTTTAAGCTGTGCGGTAGGAGTGCGTTCCGATAGCCTAAAGTCTATGTCAATATCGTCTAAATTCATATACGACAGATTCATCTTTTTAGCTAGAATTTGCAAAAATTCCTTCGGATCCATCGAAAATTTTTCGCTTATATCGTCAAATTCTATCTGACGACGCTTGTATAACTCAACTAAAATCGAGCAAAAATCATCCTGGCTTAGATAGTTATCTCCGACTAAAACCTCGCCTAGCGTCAAGCCAATATCCATCTTATCTTTAATTTCCGGAACAACGGTGCTAGTAAGGATATTGTTTCTTATTAAAATCGCAACAATCTGCTCTTCAATCTTCGTCATCGCAATCACCAATAAATTTTAATCGAGCTAAGTTTATCGCCAGCATAAATTGCAATTACCATCTTTTTTACCCCTTCCTCTTCTTTGATAAAAAGCTCGGCACGCTCGCCGTTTTCTAGGGTAAAGACATACGTATCACTCTTTTTTACGTATGCTCTCTCCGTAAATTTATCAAAAATTTCAGACAAAATATAATTTATCTTAGGCGTGCGTATATAGCTAATATCCACGCCGTCGCAAAGCGCCAAATAAAGCATCTTTTTTTGAAAAATTATAGTCGAATAAAGAGAAGCATTCTCGCGAGCCTCTTTCGTCTTATAAAGCATCACCGTAGGCACTACAAGCTCGTTTACTTTGTCCATCTTCAGACACGCCTTGGCATACATATTTGCAAGTGCCTCGCTCTGCTCCTCGATGAATAAATTTCGCACGCTTTCTTGGCAGATACGGTTATACTGACCGATCTGATCCCAGTTGCGCACGTCATCGGCGCTAACTGCAAATAACGACGCGATCGCAAAAGCTAAAATATATAAAATTTTCATAGTTTGTCGCTTCTTATCTTTGAAATGAGGTTAGAAATTTCACTATTTTTCGCCTTTGCGTTAAAGGTCTCAAGAGCGTAAAGCGCGTCTTCCTTACGACCCTTTTTATAATTGGCTTTAGCAAAAATTATCCAGCTGGCGACGTTGTCCTTATCAAGCTCATTTGACGTAAGAGCCCATTTGATCGCATTGTCGTAGTCTTTCTTATTATACGCTTCTTCGGCTAGCGATAGCGAATACTCAATCTTATTCGTCGCGTAAAATTTGCTCTCCAAGCTCTGCTTATCTTCGCTTAAATTTGAAGTTTTTATCTCAATCCTGGAACTTAGCGGAGCGCTACTTGCGGTATTTGTAGAACCTCCAGAGAAATTTGATTTAGGTGGCAATGGAGCACGCCCAAAATCTATAACCTCGTTTTTAGGCGGCTGATTTGCAAAAGCTGCGTTATTGGTATTAGGCACATTAAATGTAGGAGCATTCTGATTGCCAAAATTCTGATTGCCAAAATTTTGACCGCCGAAATTTTGCGCCTGAGCCTGCCCGCCATAGTTTCCGCCATTTTCGTAATTATTGGTTATCTTAAACCCACCGGAATCCTCGCTGGATAGCACACCCACATCGTTTAAATTTAAACTTGGGCGTTCCTTTTCGTGTTTAGAGGTGCGGGCAACTTTCGGCGCACTGATATTATAATCCTCTTTGGAGATATTATTTTGCACTGCAAGATCTGCCGCCTGCTGCTCGGCATCATTAGTAGAATTTACAGCACCACCTTTGTCCTCAATATTTTGATTGATACTTGCCATACTGACGCTATCACTGTCTTTAAGCAGCCAGAATATCGCTCCGATCGCAACTGAGATCAAAATCAAAAGTCCCAAAATCGTCTTGTCAAATCTCAATACGAAATTCGGCTTAGATTTCAGGAAAGAAAACTGCTTTCTGTTTTTGTTATACTCTTCCCATTTTTTTTCAAGTTCGTTTACTTCGTAAAATTCAAGCATTTATTATCCCCGAGCCTATCGCTGCCATCTCTATGATTTTATTATTAATCTGCGAAAAACTAATTTCCGTAGGTTTATTTACTTCGTAATACTCAAAAAGCTCATACATCTTATACATAAGCTTGTTGATGTTTCTCATATTGCCGTCCGTTAAATTTAAAATCAAATCGAAATTATCGTCGCTAAACATAAAATAGTATTGTTGAAAGCCATGAAGCACAAGCTTTTTTTCAATATACAGCTTGACTTCGCCTAAATTTGAATTAGGAAGCTCAATGCTCTCCCAAATTCTAGTTTTAAAATAATCCTTCGCGAGGCGATCTTCCTCATCCGTCTTATGTACCGTAAATAAAAATTTAAACAATCTAGTATCTGCCATAAGACGAATTTTTTCTATTAAATTCCCAGGATACAGCTGAGCCTCATCAAGCAAAATAACGACCTGCTCTACCGCTCCTACGTTAGTAGAAATTCCAAATCTCTCTCTGTAAACCCGCATAAAATTCTCGTAATTATCTATCGGTTCACTCGGCGTAGAGTGAAATATCTGAGAATAAAGCTCTAAGAAAAATTCTTTCTCATCAAAAAACGGCTGCGGCACAAATACAACTCTTACCTTTTTTTCAAGATCGACCTTGATCTTATTAAGCAAAAATGTCTTGCCGCAACCCGGTTTGCCGTAAAAAAGTATAAGTTTTAACGGCTTTTGCAAAGCATTTAAAATTTTATGATAAGCAAGGGTTGATTTATCGAGATTAACGAAGTCCGAGACTTCGTTATCCTCGATAAAAATCTCCTTGATCGCCGTATAATTATTACTCATTTTCGTAGATGGATTTTGAGTAACCTAGCTCTTTAAGAGAGGTAGCAAGCGGCGCGCCGGTATTGTCGATGATATGTGGAGTTACTACGAAGATTAACTCCGACGTTCGCAAAACATCAGCAGTGCTTTTGAAAAGATTTCCGATTAATGGAATTTCAGCTAGCACAGGCACCCTAGTGTTATCTTTCGACTTAGTTGCACCAATTAAACCACCTAAAATTACAGTATCTCCATCATCTACCCAAACTACGCTTGAGAGTTTCTTTTGCAAGGTATCAGGTGCAATCTCTCTTCTATTATTTGTTCTTACATTGTCCTCTGCGTATTTAAGAGAGCTTAAAGATGGATTAATTCGTAGCATAATCCTATTATCATCTGAAATTTCAGGCAAGATATTCAAAAGAATACCTACAAATATCGAATACTGATCGTCTGACTGAGTACTACCACCCTGATAATCACCCGTATTAGTGGATTTTAATACGTAGTTAATGGTATCACCTACGGAGATAATAGCAGGCTGATTATTCATCGTAGTTACTTTAGGGCTTGAAATAACCTTAGTTTTACCTTTAGTCTCTAGAAAGTTAATCAAACCGTCGATATTGAAATTTAGATTAGCTCCTATCGTCCAAGTTCCGTGAGTATCGCTAGCCTTTCCTCTATTGCCGTTATCTATATGATATCCTGAAAGCTTAGTCGGATCTCCGCCTACATAGGTATTAAATCCTAGTTGGAATTTACTCCAATCAATACCGGTAGTGTATTCGTTATTTAGCTCGACAGATATGATATTTACGTCTAGCAAGACTTGACGACTAAGGCGTTTTTGCATACCACTTAGATATCTATCGACGCGAGCTATCTGAGACTTCATAGCAGTAACGGTTACTAAACCGGCATTTTGATTTATAATAGGAGCGACTGCGACGTATTTTTCGGTACCGTTATTTAGAACAGAGGTGATTTCCTCACTAATCTTCTCCCAAAAATCAAATTTTTCTTTGGTAGTGATCTTATTATCTTCTTTATTTTCTTTATCGTCGCTATCATCCACTTTCGTAGGTGCGGAATCGACAGAAGATTTAGTAACAGCAGTACCTTCTCTAATAGAAGTGATGTAATCCACCTTAAAAGTCCTAGTCTCTAGCGCCGAAATTTTTAATATACCATGAGAATACTCATAGCTTAGATTATTCTCTTTTATGAGTAGATCTAAAACTTCGCGTAAAGAAAGGTCTTTGATGCTTACGCCTTGCAGCGGCTTGCTCATTTCCTCTTGAGCGATAGCATCTTTTGCTACCACCGAAAAGCGGCACATATCGGATAGCTGAGTTAGCATCTCGTTTAGCGTAACGGTATCGTTAATCTTAATATTTAGCGCTTTCCTATCGCAGTTACCTGCAGTTGCGGGAGCGGCATATAGACTAGTAGCCGTAACAGACAAAGCAAGCATAGCGGCTATGCTAAGCTTTTTACTTATATGTAATAATGACATTTTGACTTCCTTGTTTTAGTGTTAGTTCGACTTTATTTTCATCGTCGTTGGTAATAATAACGCTATTACCCGTTATTTGCACGATCTTATATGAGCCTACATACTCGCCCAAACCATACCACTTATCGTTTAGCTTAACCTTATCGCCCATAATACCTACTAGCTGATAACCTAGATCCACCTGCTGATTAGCTTCTCTAGGCGCATTGGCTTCTTTAGGATAGAACGGATCTTGCAAAGAAGCTATCTGCTCATCGCTAAGACCCACTCTAGGCTTACTAAGATCATCAAATATCGCATCGTATTTAGCTTTATAGGCTCCATTACTAGGCGCCACCGTCTGATTATTATCTACAGCAAATAGAGCAGTAGAAAGTAGCAAAGAGCATAAAATTAACTTTTTCATTAGTAATTTACTCCCCAGATAGATATACCGATACTTCCACCGATTTTGCCGTTTTTAGTGGCATTGATATCCATCTTATTTACATCTACGATCATCTCCGATTGTTCTATAAGGTTGATATACCTAAGGACGTTCGAAAATGCTCCTTCAAATTTCACATCTATATCCAGCAAAGCCTCAGGCTGAAAAATTTGTTTGATGCTAGGCTCTCTTCTATCGCTGTGAATAGCGTAAATTTTAATATTGTTATTCTCTGCGATCGTTGAGAGGCTATCCATAAATGTAGCCCAGTTCTTTTCATTATAGGTAAGCTTTGAAATTTCTTTTAGCTTGCCGTCTAGATACCCACGCTCATCATTGATATTTTTAAGGTTGGTCTTAGCACCATTGAGGATATTGCGTTTATTATTAACAAAAGCCTCAGGATCACCGCCAAAAAACTCGTTATACTCTCTTTGTGCGCCTTCAAGCTTCGTCGTGGCAGTACTTAGGTTTGTTTCGCTCTCCTCTAAATATGGATCCGCATAGTTACTCAAAATAAAGTAAGCTACCACACCCACAAACAACAAAGCTATGTAAAAATAGTTATTTGCACTATTTCCCTTGGAGGCAAACCATTGATCAAGTTGATCTAATGAACTTTTCTTTTTCATTATTTAACCTCCACACTGATGTTGCTATCGTAAAAGACGGTTTTATTACCCTCTTGTAGCGCGATTGTTTTAGTATCCACGCCATACACCTCTTTTTTACTGATATCCTCTAAAAGCTCGGTCATCTGCTTATCGTTTTTGGTGCGCACTTGAACAGTTAGAGTCCTATTCTCATCACCGATCCTAACCATATTGCCCTTATTTTTAACGACCATATTGGTTAGCTCAAAAATAGAAACACCCTTCATAGCGTAATTATTTTTCTTATCTAAGATAGCATTAATTAGTTTGCGCCTGTCATTAAGCTCCTTACCACTCTTAGCAGCCTGGGCATTTACCTCTTTAGTTTCTTTATCCAAACGCGCACTTTCGGCTCTAGCAGGAACCATCTGATCTTCTAATCCCTGATATTCGCTAGTTTTATCATTAGCTACCATATTATTATAATATCCGTAGCCGAAGTTATACGCAGGATACGCAGCGCCAAGTAGGCAGCCTAGCAACATATAGCCTATCAGCTTGCCGGTTGATCTTTGAGTCAAAGGCGGAGGTCTCATAAACGGCGAGTAGTTGTGATCGTCGTCTTTAGTAACCAAATAATCTTGACCCACCAAGAACATTAAAATATCTAGCTGAGTGAGCGGATAATCTTTCGCGTTGATTGCAACGTTAAAATTAAAATCTTTGTATCTTAGCTTTAGATTATTTTCTACAAAAACCTCGATCGCAGGAATTTTACCGATATCCGTTCCGATATAAACGTTTTGAATATTGACGTTGTAAATTTTACTAATACCGTTCAACACGTCGTTGATGTAGTAAAACATATCGTCAAAAATTTGGATCATATAATCACGATCGGTCGGATTTTCTAAATTTACTCCCTGTTTGGAGAGCAATCTATAAAAGCTCTCTTCATCGACTCTGCTACCGACTAGCTCGACATATTTTTCATGCAAGAATTTTAGGTTATATCTTACTTGACGAGATTGAAAATATTCGCCGTTTTGATACACTACCAAAAATGCATCGTCGCGCTGTAAGTAGATAAAGCAGTCGATCCCGTCGCGAGTTAGGACACCTCTATTATACAAGCCCTCGTATAAAAACGGAGCCATAGCCACATAGTCGATGTAGTTCGTCCTAGCGGCGATCGCATCGAATTCTGAAGTGAGTTTGGCATTATCTACGACAAAGACATTGAAAATTCTATCGTCGCCGCCAGCGCCTATTACCTCACTATAAGTGATTTTGTAATCCAAAGCGGTGTCAAGCCCCAGCTCCTCATACACCTTAACGACGATCGCATCTAAAAGATCCGCGTCCTCTACCGATCTGCTTATCTCGACCGTCGCAGTCATTATATCCTTATACGGAATATATGAGACGTAAGTTTCCTTCGCACGATTCGCTTTTGAGAAGTCGTGCTCGAAAACTTCATTCTCACTTAGACCGAATATGGTTTGCGTGACTTTGTTAATCGCAACAATCGAACTAGCATTTTTACTATTCTTTGCCATAACACTCCACTTCCAAATGAAATTTTCTACGTTGCTAATACTAATAGAAATAAAATAAAATGTCAATAGATAAAATCGGTTTTCACCATAAATTCGTCATTTTTCCAGCTTTTTTTTACAAAAACTGTTAATTTTAAGTAAATTTTGACCTTAGAAAAATTTGAAATTAACTTTTTGGCTCGAATTCCGATCCGCTTTATTGCCTCGCCGTTTTTGCCGATCAACATCTCTTTGTGTGAATTGCTGTCCGTTATGATCCGCGCATATACCGAGATTAGACTGGGTTTTTCCACTATTTTTTCCATCACGACGTCGCTGCAATACGGGATCTCGTCGCTCATACTCTCAAAGATCGCTTCAAGTATGAAGTCGCGATAAATTTCACGCTCATTGGTCGCGCTTAAAATTTCAGGATCATAAAAGTACTCGTGCTCGGGTAAAATTTTACAAATTTCGTCCAAAACCTGCTTTTTATAGACCTTTTTTTTGATGCTAACGGGGATTATAGCTTCGAATTTATCGGTAAATTTTTGATATTGCAGCAGCTTTTGCACGATCTTTTCGTCATTTGCTTCGTCAATTTTAGTTAAAATCACAATGTGTTTGGTGCTAGGATTTAAATTTAAAAATTTCTCGTATTCCGCGGTATCGTCGTGCACGGGCACCAAAAACAACACCAAATCGCAGCCCTCAATCGCCCCGAGCGCCACTTCGACCATCAGCTTATTCATCAGCTTGGCGCTTTCGTGCAGCCCCGGCGTGTCCGTGAAAATCACCTGATCTGCGCCGTTCATCGCGATGCCGTTAATCTTGCGGCGCGTGGCATTGATCTTGTGTGAGACGAGCGAAATTTTCTCGCCGCAGAGATAGTTTAACAGCGAGCTCTTGCCCGCATTCGTCCGCCCGATGAGCGTTACAAATCCGCTTTTCATATTTTCCTTAAATTTATAAATTTATCTTGCGACCGCAACACTAAGCTCTTGCAGGTAAATTCTAAAAACTCGTTTTGCGCAGGCCGGCTCCGCACGAGCGTCGGAATTTTAAAATTCCAACGCCGTATAAGCAAGTGAAATTTTAAAATTTCAAGCTGCACGGTAGCGCTGAATTTCGCTTGCCATAGCGCAGAATTTTATCTATTTCAAATTCTGCGCGCCATAAATTTTGCGGCTTCATAAACTAGCAACAAAATTTTAAATTTCATCCCACGACTACATTATATATAGCCTATACCGCGCAGAATTCAATCATTCTTGAAATTTTACAGACTTAAAATTTTAAAGCATCGTCAAATTTAAAAAGATAAAATTTCTGCGCATTTTAAAATTACACTAAATGTTATACCTAAAATTCTAGCGCTTTGTAAATTTAAAAACCGCAAAATTCCGCGACTCTGTAGAATTCTAAAAGTAGCTACCGTGCCACCTTATAAAATGTATTTCGCCAGATCCTCGTCGCTTGCGATGTCTGCGAGCTTTTCGCTTACGAGCTTTTCATCCACGACGATCTTTTGCCCTTTAAACTTATCCGCCTCAAAGCTGACATCCTCAAGCACCTTTTCCATTATCGTATGCAGCCTTCTAGCGCCGATGTCTTCGACTTTTTCGTTCGTGCTTGCCGCAAATTTCGCGATCGCTTTAACCCCGTCCTCGCTAAATTCCAGCTCCACGCCCTCGGTCTTTAAAAGCGCCGAGTACTGCTTAAGAAGCGAATTTTTTGGCTTGGTTAAAATTTCACACAGCGCCGCCTCGTCTAGGCTGTCAAGCTCGACGCGAAGCGGGAAGCGCCCCTGAAGCTCGGGTATGAGATCGCTAGGCTTGCTGATATGAAAGGCGCCCGCGGCGATAAAAAGGATGTGATCGGTGTCGATATTGCCGAATTTCGTGCTTACGCTGCTGCCCTCCACGATCGGAAGCAGATCGCGCTGCACCCCCTCTTTGCTCGGATCCTGCCTGCCGCTATTTCCGCTTGAGACAGCCACCTTATCGATCTCGTCGATAAAGATAATGCCCTCGTTTTGCGCGCGCCTAACGGCTTCGGCCTTGATGCTCTCCATATCCAAGACCTTCTCGCTAGCCTCGCTTTTAAGGGCAACTTTGGCATCTTTGACCTTCATCTCTTTTTTGCTTTTGCGCGTCGAAATTCCGATTACTTTGATGAAGCTTTCCTGCATATTCGCCATCTCGGGCGGCAAATTCGGATTTGATTCGAGCGCGTTTTCGCTTACTTCAATCTCTATACTAAGATCGTCCAGATCGCCGCGATCGAGCTTGGTCGCCATCTTTTCGTAGCTTTTTTCGTAATCTGCGACCTTCTCCTCGCTCGCTCCGCGCGGAAGCGGCGGAAGGACTTTTTCTAAAATTTTACGCTTGATGTAATCATCGATCTTGTCTTTGTTCTTTTCAAATTCCTCGCCGCGTACTAAATTTACCGACGCGGCGGCCAGATCTCGCACCATGCTCTCCACGTCGCGCCCCACGAAGCCTACTTCAGTATATTTGCTCGCCTCGACCTTGATAAAAGGAAGTCCGAACATCTTCGAAAGCCTGCGCGCGATCTCGGTCTTACCCACGCCGGTAGATCCGATCATCAGGATGTTTTTGGGCATCACCTCGTTTTTCATCTCATCTTCGAGCGCCATTCTACGGTAACGATTTCGCAAAGCCACCGCTATCGTGCGTTTGGCGCTATTTTGTCCGATTATATATTCATCTAATTTCTCTACAATCTGCTTTGGCGTCATCATCTCTTTTCGTCCCAAATTGCGTATGTTTTGATGTTTTCGTTCGTGTAAATGCAAATCTCGCCCGCGATTTTAAGGCTTTGCTTTACGAGCTCCTCTTCGTCTAGGCTAGCAAATTTATCTAAAGCTCGCGCCGCGCTAAGAGCGTAATTTCCGCCGCTTCCGATCGCCGCGATCTTGCCGTCGTCCGGCTCTACCACGTCGCCCGTGCCGCTAAGCAAAAAGATATTTTTGCGGTCCAGCACCAGCATCATCGCTTCGAGCTTTCGCAGATACTTATCCTTGCGCCACTGCTTGCTAAATTCTATCACAGCCCTTAAAAGATCGCCCTTTGCGCCATCTAAGCACTTCTCAAACATATCAAAAAGATTAAACGCATCGGCAGTGCTGCCCGCAAAGCCCGCCAAGACGTTGCCCTCTTTACCGATCTTTCGAATTTTAGTCGCATTGCCTTTTAAGACGGTGTTTCCGAACGTAACCTGCCCGTCGCCGCCGATGACGGAGCCCTTCGCGCCTTTGTAGGCTAAAATGGTAGTCGCTTCAAACACTAGCCACCTCTATCTCAAATTTAGCGCTTATACCGTGCTTTAGCTTGGCATTTACGTCGTAGATCCCGGTCGTTTTGATGGCTTTGGTCTCTAAAATTTTCTTATCGATTTCGATCCCTTTTTGCTCTTTTAGCGCGGTTGCGATCTCATCTTTGGTCACCGAGCCGAAAAGCGCGCCGCTCTCGCCCGTTTGCTTTTCGATTTTTACGCGAATCTTAGCTAGCTCCTCGGCTAATTTTTGTAAGCTTGCAACCTCATATTTTTCTAGCTCGGCTTGCTTTTTCTTATCCGCTTCAAATTTACGCAAAACCTCAGTCGTAGCGGCTTTGGCGTAACCTTTGCCGATTAGGAAGTTATTACCGTAGCCGTCCTTGACTTCCTTTACCTCGCCCGCCTTTCCGAGCCCCTTAACGTCTTTTATTAGTAATACTTTCATCCATTATCCTTTTAAATTTAGCTTTAAATTTATAAAATTTTATAAGCGGCGCGGGCGGATCTGAAATTTAGTGAAATTTCATGAAACCTGCCCGCAGCCGCTCGCTACTTTTTCGATAAATTTTAAAATTTCGTTTTGCGAAATTTGCCTGCACGCCCTGCGGCAAAATTTCAGCTAAAGCTTGCGTCCGTTCTTGCCTGCAATGATAAATCTTAGCGCGCTTAGCTTGATAAATCCGTCGCCGTCCTTTTGATTGAAAACCTTGTCCTCTTCAAACGTCACAAAATCGGTATTAAACAAGCTATCGCTCTTGCTTTCCCTGCCTAGCACGGTCACGTTGCCCTTATAAAGCTCGAGTTTAACCTTACCGTTTACGTGCTCTTGGGATTTGTTTATCAGCTCTTGAAGCAGCAAGCGCTCCGGGCTGAACCAAAAGCCGTTGTAGATAAGCTCGGCGTAGCGCGGCATCAGATCGTCTTTTAGATGCGCCGCGCCGCGATCCAGCGTGATGCTCTCGATCGCGCGGTGAGCCTTTAGCATAATCGTGCCGCCCGGAGTTTCGTAGCAGCCGCGACTCTTCATGCCGACGTAGCGATTTTCTACTAGATCGAGCCTGCCGATGCCGTTTTTAGCGCCAAGCTCGTTAAGTGCTGCCAGCATCTCGTGCGGCTTAAGCGCCTTGCCGTTTAGCTTTACGGGATCGCCGTGTTTGTATTCGATCTCGATGATCTCGCTCTTATCGGGTGCATTTTTAGGGCTCACGGTCCATCGCCACATATCCTCCTCGGGCGCATGAGCGGGATCTTCTAGCACCAAGCCCTCGTAGGAGATATGAAGGATATTAGCATCCATTGAATACGGCGATTTGCCTGGCTTTGAAGCGATGTCGATGCCGTTTTTCTTAGCATAGGCAAGCAATTTCTCGCGAGAGTTTAGATCCCACAACCTCCACGGCGCAATCACCTTAATATCGGGATTTAGCGCGTATGCGCCAAGCTCGAAGCGGACTTGGTCGTTACCCTTACCGGTCGCACCGTGGCTTATGGCGTCCGCACCGGTTTTTTTAGCGATTTCGACTAGCTTTTTAGCGATCAACGGGCGCGCGATCGATGTGCCTAAAAGATACTCGCCCTCATAGACGGCATTTGCGCGAAACATCGGGAACACGTAATCGCGCACGAATTCCTCGCGCAGATCCTCTACGAAGATATTTTCCTTTTTGATGCCTAGCTTCACAGCTTTGTTTTTGATCGGCTCTAAATCCTCGTTCTGACCGATATCTGCGGTGAAAGTCACCACATCGCAGCCGTAAGTATCGCCGAGCCACTTTAAAATAATACTAGTATCAAGTCCTCCGGAATACGCCAAAACGACCTTTTTTACATCTTTTTTTGCCATCTCAAATCCTTTACGTAAAATTTGGCGAAATTCTACCAAAAATAGTTTAATAGTTGCTTTTAAGGCAAATATCGCTAAACTCACGCTTATGAGAATCGATAAATTTTTAAACGCAGTCAATATCACCAAGCGGCGCGCAATCAGCGAAGATATGTGCAAAAGCGGCGTCGTGGCCGTAAACGGCGCGGTAGTAAAGCCCGCCAAAGAGCTTAAAATCGGCGACGTTATCACGATAAGCTTTTTGGATAGAAAACAAAGCTTTAAAGTCCTAGCCTTTCCTAGTGCGAAAAATACGCCCAAAAGCGAGCAGGCTAAGTATGTCCAAGAGCTTTGAACTCATCTGCGGCGAGGATGAAATTTTGCGCCTCGTGCAGGCTCTGCCAAAAAGCGGCATAATATTGCTAATCGGGGGTCTCGCCGCCGGCAAAACGACGCTTGCGCGCGCAATCGTGCGGGCGCACGGATTAAACGAGCACGTGAGCTCGCCTACGTTTTCGATCATGCAAAACTACGGCGAAATTTATCATTACGACATCTATAACGGCGGCTGTGAGGGGATTTTAAAAAACGGACTATTTGAAAATTTATTTGAAGAGGGGCTTCATCTGATTGAATGGGCGGATGAAAATTTGATAAATTTACTTAAAAAATATGAGCTTGATTTTTGCGTAGTGAGGATCACGCCGCACGCGCAAGGGCGAAAATACGAGGTAAGCTATGCATAAACTGGAAGTCAGGGGTCTTAAAAAAACCATAAAAGGCACGCCGATCATCAAAGGAATCTCGCTAGAGCTTTACAACGGCGAGATTGTAGGGCTGCTAGGGCCCAATGGCGCGGGTAAAACCACGACATTTTATATGATCTGCGGGCTGATAAGCGCTAGCGGTGGTGATATCTTGCTTAATGAAAATAGCATCGCAAAGGTTCCGCTTCATAAGCGCGCCAAGCTCGGCATAGGCTACCTGCCACAAGAAAGTAGCATCTTTAAGGAGCTTAGTGTGGAGGAAAATTTAATGCTTGCCGCAGAGATTACCTATAAAAACAAGGCCGAAGCCTCACGAAAGGTCGATGAGATGCTAAATCTACTCAACATCGAGCCGATCAGATTACGCAAAGGCGTGAGCCTAAGCGGCGGCGAGCGCAGGCGCTGCGAGATCGCGCGAAGCCTAATGATAACGCCGAAATTTCTACTTTTGGACGAGCCGTTTGCAGGCGTCGATCCGATCGCCGTTAACGACATCCAAAGCATCGTGCGCGATTTAAGCGATCTTGGCATCGGCGTGCTCATCACCGATCACAATGTCCGCGAAACGCTTGCGATCTGCGACCGTGCCTACGTCATCAAAGACGGCGAGCTGTTCGCAGGCGGCACCGCAAAAGAGATAGCTAACGATCCGAATGTCCGTAAATTCTATCTCGGCGAGGATTTTAGTATCTAAGCCGGCAAGGGCGTTTTAGATTTTCAGCTCCCACTTCGGCGCGCACGGTTAAATTCTATAATTTAAGTTTTGCGATTTAAATTTCAAGTGTACGGCTGCGATTAGCCGTACGCGCGACACTTATTTAAAATTTTGCATATTAAAATTTAAAGCCACTGCCACGGCCGTACGATAGAGCGATTTGATTTTGTGCTTTAAATCTTAAAAGCCAATTTTATTGTCCGCGCCCGATTCTAAAGCTGGGGTTTAAATTTTACGCTTTAAATTTTTAAAGTAGTTATGGCGGCGGGATTTGAGTCCAGCGTTTAAAATTTAGCATATTAAATTTTTAAAGGCGCAGTAAGGATAGGATGGCGCGTTCTATTCAAAGTTTAAATTTCACGTATTAAATTTTTAAGAGCATATAGACTCGTTTTAAAATTTTTAAATTTCAAAGGGCGTTTTACGCTGCAAATTTTAAATATTTTTTGCTACAGACTCACTTTTACGACCGAAATTTTACACCCGCGGTGCATAAAATTTAAATCGCATTTTAATCGCGCTTTGTTTAAATTCGGCCGAATTCTAAAGCGCGAGCCGTTTTATAAACACGGCGCCGCCGTCTGCGCACCAAAATCACGCCCACAATTTGCAAAAAATATCCACTCGTAGAATTAAATTTCAAAACGAACACAGCCGCAAATGAATTACATATTCAACGGTGCTTGAAATTACGCGCGAGATGCTGTCTAATTTCACGGCTAAATTCCGCGAGCCGCGGCGTAAACCAAAGCGCACACAAAACCACTCGCTTCTGCTTCGACGCATCAAATTAAAAGCGACGCGCGAAGCAAGGCCTTCCAACCCGCTAGAATTTTTCCGATTAAGCCACTTTGTTTAATTAAAATTGCGCTTTTATTTGCTCTGCGGGTTTAAATTTCGCTCATCTTAAAGCTCGCTGCGAATTTTAAAATTTTAACCCGGCGCTCGTCGTTTTCGGCTTAAATTTTAAAATTCTTAAAATTTTGGCGAGATCAAGGAGAGATTATGAAAAAAGTTCTACTTTCGTGCGCCTTGGCGGGCGCGCTTTTTGGCCTAGAGATCGACGGATTTAGCGCACCTAGCGGTTCGCTCATTACCGATGACGCCTTTTATATCGCAAATCGCGGTAGTAGTGAAGATCCACAAGAGCGCGACGGCTTCATCAGCCGCATAGTAAAAAACTCGGGTGTCGTTGAGACAAATTTTATAGACGATCTGGTAAATCCGGGCGGAATGGCGCAGATCGGCGACGTGCTCTACGTGTGCGATCTGGACGCAATCAGGGGCTTTAGCAAAGGCCAGGAGATTTTCAATCTAAAAATCGAGGGAGCGCAGGCCTTAAACGACGTCGTAGCGCTCGGTAGCGAGGTTTTGCTCGCAAGCGATAATGTGCGTGGGACGATCTGGCGCATCGACCTGCTCTCGCGCACCGCGGATGAGTTTGCGCGCATCGATCCATCGCTAGGCAGCCCAAACGGACTTTTGGCTAAAGGCGATAAGCTTCTGATCACTACATTCGATCTTAGTGGAAAGGTTTCGGGGCGCGTGCTAAGCATGAATCTGAAATCTCGAGAAATTTCGATCTTTGCCGATATGAAGGGGGTTTTCTACGGCATAGCGCGCGGAAAAAACGGCGAAATTTTAGTTAGCGACTGGGGCGAGGATCTTTTAAGCGGCAAAATTTGGCGTATTGATGCAAACGGGCAGATACGCAAAATAAACCTCGGCGCGATGCAAAGACCTGCGGACATCTCAAGCGACGGCAAGGTTTTATTGATCCCAAAAACGCTGGAAAACAAGGTGGAGCTGATAAATTTGCCTTGAAAATTTTAAAAATTTCCACAACTTCTCAAGCCGATTTAAAATTTGTAAATTTCAAATCGGCTTAGAAATTTGCAAGTAGTCTCAAATAGCCACTCTACAAAGCTTAATATCTATGGAATTTACTAAATTCATACCCTGAATATATCTTTTTTTCTAAAGCTTCTGCCTCGATATATCGGTAAGCGCAAGAGCAATATTTTCTTTTACCGCTGCATTGATTGCAGATTTTGCACGATCTATGGCGGCAAAACTTGTTCGAATTTGGGATGAGCTAGTAGTAAACGAACGCCTATAAATAACTCGTCCATTCTGTTTTAACGTCCATGCAACCTCTACCGTAGCGTCAAAATTAATAGCCGCTATCGGTGTGGATACCCTTACTAAAAATGTATTTAGTGTCACGTCTGAACCGCTTGCGACTACTTGGGAAAATAGATTAGATCTTTGCACGCTCTCGCCAATTGCCTTTTCAAATGCATCATAAAAGTCCGTATCTACAAGCGCAATACCAGAAGCATGGATTTCTACACTCTTTTTAAACATATTCATGCCAATAAAATTTGGCGTAAGCTCAGTGTAAGTAGTCTTTTGTACACAACCACCTAAAAATAGTGCCATAATAAAAATTAATACATATCTCATCTAGATTCCTTCTTTTTTCAACATGGATTCGATTATTTCGCTAACTGCAAGCTCTTGATTTATGGCATCAGTTCCGCGACGTGCATCATTACAGATAACCATAGGAAAATTATCTTTAGCATCTCTAAAAAAGACGTAAAGCACGCCTATGCTTAAATGTACAACGTCATAAGTTACAACCGCATCTGCATTCTTTTGATCCGAAGTAATATTAAAACCCTGACGAGAAATCGAACGTTCGATCATTCCCGCAATACCGTTTTGGTCATATGGATTTTTAACAACGTAAAAACTTTTTATACCGATCTTTTTGCTATCTGGCACAAGTAATGTTTCTCTGTATTTATACCCGCTTGCACAACCACAAAATAGTAACGCGATCATAATGCAAAAAATATATTTCAACTAAACTCCTTTAATGAAAAAATTAGCTGGAATTATATATACGTGCATATAAAAGATACCTTAAAAATTTAATAGAATTTAAATAGTTTTCGATTCAATACACAAATTTTTAAAATACTGCGTAGCAAAAAATATACATAAGACTTGATTTAAATTTCGTAGAATTTGATGAAAAATTAATTCTTCTCAAACGAAAAATTAGGCAACTATAACAAATGCTCAAAAACACAAAATAACGAGTACTGGCGCAGAATTTACGCTGCCTATTTCCAAGCCGCCTTTTCGTTTAGGTCAGAGTAGTTAGATAAAATTTCATACGGCTCGTAGCTAAATTTATACGCTAGGCTCGGACACTGTTCAACCGCATAGCCCAAATAAATCCAGCGTAGCCCCAGATCTTGGGCGAACTCGATCTGTTTTAAAAGCGAAAATTTACCCAGACTTAGATGCGGCAGATACGGATCGTAGTAGCAATACACCGAGCTGATGCCGTCATCCACGATATCGATGAGATCGACGCAGATAAGTCGCCCGTCCTCGCCGTAGTAGGAAATTTCTTTGCCGAAGTCGCCGTGGCCCTGGACGTAAATTTCATCATATCGCTCAAAATCGATCTCTTGCAGAGGCCAGCCCTTTTTTAGATGCATGTAGTCGTGATAGAGCGCGAAAAGCTCCAAACGCGCATCGTTTAAAAGCGGGCGAGGCTGCCACACATAGGCGGTCGTGCGATTATTTTTATAGACGCGGCGGTGCGATCTGCTAAATTTAAAATTTGCCGCATCGACGCGTAGGCTTTTACACTCCGCACAGGCTGCACAAATGGGCTTTTGAAAATACCTGCCGAAGCGGCGGTAGCCGTGCTGCACTAAGCTTGAATTATACTCGAAGTCGCAGTCTTTTATGTAGAGATACTCGCTGCGTGCGGCTCTGCCGCCTAGATAGGGGCAGGCAAAATCCAGCGTACAAAATGGAATTTCAGTCATTCAGCTTTTTGATATTTGCCGCGTCCACGTATTTTAAAAACTCGTCTTTGAGGCGCTTTTCGCGTGCGGCGATACTCTCTTTGGCTACGTCAAGCTCTTCCGTCACGACGCCGTCTAAGCCGCCCCCGCTTTGCAAGCTCAAATCATCATCTTTAAAAATATCTTTAAACTCGTCGCGATTTGGATTAGGTTTTTTGGGCTTTTTGGGCGCGGAGCTTGCCGCCTTATCCTTAAGCATATCCTTTTTTATATCTTTTAGGCTATCTAAAAAATCCATACTCTTTCCTAAATCCGCGCCGATTTACGCATCGCAGCGATGATGGCGGCGATCGCTTCGTTTTTATTCGGCTGCATATCATCAATAGTGTTTTCTAAAATTTTGTCTAAATTTTTCTCTACGTAGCTCGTATCGAAAAAGCCAAGCCGGAACTCACGCGACTTGCTGATACTGAGCAAAAACGGAATGATCGTGCGCACCCCCTCGATGCGAAACTCCTTCAGCGCGCGCTCTAGCTTATTGACGGCTAGATCGTAGTCGGTGGTTTTAATGATGAGCTTGGCTAGAAGCGAGTCGTAAAACGGCGGAATTTTATAACCTTTGTAGATGTGGCTATCGACGCGCACGGAAGGACCAAGTGCTGGATAATAATCGCTGACGGTGCCGGGAACGGGGGTGAAATTTTTCCAGACGTTTTCAGAGGTAATACGCGCCTCGATCGCATAGCCGTGCGGCTTAATATCGCTTTGTTCAAGCTCTAAAATTTCGCCGTTTGCGATGCGGATCTGGCGCACGACCAGATCGACGCCCGTAACTTCCTCGGTGATGCCGTGCTCGACCTGGATACGGGTATTCATCTCCATAAAATAAAAGTTATTGTAGTCATCGAGCAAAAATTCCACCGTGCCGACATTGGTATAATTCACCGCTTTTGCCGCAGCGACTGCAGTCGTACCCATAGTTTTACGCAGATGCTCGCTTATCGAGGGACACGGCGCGATCTCGATGATCTTTTGGTGGCGGCGCTGGATCGAACAATCGCGCTCGCAGAGGTGAATGATGTTGCCGTAGTTATCGCCGATGATCTGAAACTCGATGTGGCGAGGCTTGACGACGAGTTTTTCCATAAAAATTTCATCGTTGTTAAAAAAGGTTTTCGCCTCCCTTGTGCACGAGTCATAGGCGCTCTGCATATCCTTCTCTTCCCACACCTCGCGGATACCGCGTCCGCCGCCGCCGCCGCTAGCCTTTAAAATCACGGGATAGCCGATCTCGCGCGCATATTTTTTGATCGTATCCATGCTCTCGTGATTTAGCTTTTCGGTGCCTGGCACGATCGGAATGCCGTTTTTGCGCATCAAATAGCGAGCGATGTTTTTGTTGCCCATTTTGCGGATAACGTCAGGCTTTGGGCCGATGAATATGATCCCCGCGTCCTCAACCTCTCTTGCAAAGTCAAAATTCTCGCTCAAAAAGCCGTATCCAGGATGTATCGCATCAGCGCCACACTCTTTGGCGACTTCGACGATCTTTTTGGCGTCCAGATAGCCTTTTAGCGCGTCGGCGCTGACCTCGTAGGCCTCATCGGCGATTTTTACGTGCAAGCAATCGATGTCGGGTTTGGTGTAGATCGCGACGCTTTTAATATGCAGATCTCTGCAGGCCCTAATGATGCGAACCGCGATCTCGCCGCGATTAGCGATAAGAATTTTACGTATCATAAATAATTGCCTCTTTTAAAGAAATACCGCGGTAATAATAGTATAAAAAATTTTATAGCAAGTTGAAATTTGCAAAAGGCAGTTGAAATTACGGACAAAATTTAAAGAATATTTATGGTGCCCGAGGTCGGAATCGAACCGACACGAGGTCGCCCTCGCCAGATTTTGAGTCTGGTGCGTCTACCAATTTCACCACTCGGGCATTTTAAAAAGTTTTGATTGTATAAATTTAAAAAAGATAAGCCCCGAAGACGGGGCTTGAAGCAAGAAAATTATTTTTTCTTCTTGCCTTTTGCAGCTGCAACAGCCTCTTTTAGCTGTTTGCCGACTTTAAATTTTACTACTTTAGTAGCAGGAGATTTGTAAGTTCTGTTTGTGCCAGGAACTTTACCCTCGCGAGCTGCACGCTCTGCAATACCGAAAGATCCGAAGCCGATGAAGCTTATGTCATCACCTTTTACCAAAAGCTCTTTGATAGCCTCAAGTGCAGAATCAACTACCTTAACGGTATCTTTTTTAGAAAGACCTGCCTTATCGGCAACTACCTGGATAAAATCAGCTTTTTTCATGCTAATCCTTTAAAATAAAGTGGCTTGGGCGGTATTCTACAATAGTTTCGCAAAAAATACAATAGTTTTTTAAGAAAAAAACGCAAAAATCGGCAAAATTTAGCCGAATTTAGCCCAAATTCGTCAATTTTTCAGATTTTGCTTCTTTAAATTTCAAAATTTCGCCATATTTTTGGGGCTGATTTTTGAAATTTCACCAGATTTCGAAAAATTTCAAAATTTTACCCATTAGCGCTTCATTTTTATAAAATTTCGCCCCAGCCCGCCGCTTTAAAATATATAAACTATATTTTGTTATAATCCGCGCAAAATTTCAAAGGCTTTTTATGACTAAAATTTTAATGATAGAGGACGATTTAGAACTCGCCGAAATTTTAAGCGAATATTTGCAACAATACGATATCGATATCACCGTCGCGGACGATCCGTTTTTGGGGCTTTCTAAGTTAAATTTAGAAAATTTCAACCTCGTGATTTTAGATCTCACGCTTCCTGGGATGGATGGGCTTGAGGTCTGCAAAGAGATCCGCAAAAACACCGATATACCGATCATAATATCAAGCGCCCGCCACGATCTGACCGACAAGATCAACGCTTTTGACTTCGGCGCGGACGATTATCTGCCAAAGCCCTATAATCCGCAAGAGCTTTTAGCGCGCATCAAGCGCCACATCGAGCGCTACGACATAAACTCCATTCAGCGCGCCGCAAAGCCAAAAAAAGACCTCGAAGTGGACGATTTCCGCCACGTCATCAGCTTCAAAGGACAGCCCTTGTCGCTCACCATCGCCGAATACGACGTGCTTTCGTATCTCATCAAAAAGGAAGGCGGCGCGATCACCCGCGAGGAGCTCATCTACAACTGCAGCTCCATAAGCGAGGAATCCTCGAGCAAAAGCATCGACGTCATCATCGGTCGCATCCGCCTAAAGCTCGGCGAAACGTCCAAGGCGCCTAGCTACATCCACGCCATCCGCGGCGTAGGCTATAAGCTGATACAATAAGCACTTGCGCCTGGCGGGTGTCGCGTATAGAATTTAGCCGCACGCGGCTATAAATTTATAATAGATGTCCGCGCGGCGAAACTGAAATCGCAAGTAGGTCCGCGCGATTTCCCCTTTAAATTTAAGGCGCCGCAACTGAAGCGTTAAAATTTTACGATAAAATTTTGTAGTTATAGATTTGGTACGCGGTTAGATGCGCGCGAAATTTTATCGTCGAATTCGACAAGCAATTCGGCTCTACGCGCGAGGCGAGTTGTAAAAGACAGAGCCCAGGGCAGCAAGAAGAGGCAAATTTTAAAATTTAAAGCGGCGCGGCTGTTAAATTTAAAAGCACCCTGCTTTGCGATGAAATTTTAAAATTTACGTGTCGCGCCTTTAAGACGCGCCATAAATTTAAAGCCGAGCAAGCCGGTCCGTGCGCCAAAGCAAAGCAAGTCAGCGACTTAAAAGCTTTGAAATTTTAAAAATTTAAGGATCATATAAATTTAATGAAAGTAAGATCGTCGATTTTTTACACCATCACGTTCATCTTCGCGCTCGCTGCCGTGGGCGTTTCGCTCGCTCTACTCTGGCTCATTGGCTACGATCAGCAAAACTACACCCGCGAGCTAAACTCCAAATACTCCATCGTTGCGCGCGCGAACCTATATCAAATGAGCAAGCTCATCAGCGACGTCGAATACGAACGGCAGGTCGCAAATTTCGAGTTTTCGACCATCCGCGATGAAGCCAAGCGCGATGAGATCATCAAAGGCGCCGAAATTTTAGATAGCATCTCCGCAGACATCGGCTCTGCGGACATCTTGCTTTTTAAGCGCAAGCACTACTTAAAAATCACTCACGCTGGCGAGACGCGGCTTTTAAACGACAAGGAGTATCAGCCCTACCGCTACGATATTTTCAAGGCGATCTACGGCGTCATTTTGGTGATCATCCTGCTTGCGTATATCTTCATCATCCGCAAAATTCGCCCCCTTCGCAAGCTCAAACGCCAGATCGATAAATTTGCTAAAGGCGATCTTCAGATCAAGGACGTAAGCGTAGGAAACGACGAAATTTCCGAGGTTTCGCACGCATTTTACGAGGCGGTCACGCAGATAAATAAGCTTAACGAATCACGCCATCTGTTTTTGCGAAACATAATGCACGAGCTCAAAACTCCCATCACAAAGGGTCGCATCGCCGTCGAGATGATCGAGCACGGCAAAAATCAAGAGCGCCTCATCTCGGTCTTTGAGCGGCTGGAAAGCCTAATCAACGAATTTGCGGCGGTCGAGCGCGCGACCGCGGGTACGGCACTAATCGAACGCGGAATTTTTTCAATGGATGAAATTTTAAAAGAAGCGCTTAGTATCGCAATGATCGAGCCCGGCTGCGTGACGCTGGAAAATCCGCTAGGCCTAAGCCTAAACGTCGATCTGAAGCTCTTTTGCGTCGCGGTGAAAAATTTAATCGACAACGCCGTAAAATACGCCGCAGACGGTAAAATTTTAATCCGCTTAGATGCCCAAACGATGGACTTCATAACGCTCGGAGAGCCGCTGCAGAAGGACTTTAGCTACTACAAAGAGGCCTTCGTCAAGGGCACGAACGCTAAGCAAAGCTTCGGCCTGGGGCTTTACATCGTCGATAACATCGCCAAGGCGCACGGGCTAAAATTCCTCTACCGCAGGCAGGACGAGCTAAATGTCTTTTATTTCGAGGGGATCGAAAAGATAGCTGCGTTATGAAATTTAAGCACATTTTTTATATTATTGCGCCAAAAATTCGAAATGAGAAGATGCGAAATTTCATATTTTTAGCGCTGTTTTTAAACGCGGTCATATTTTTTCTACCTCGCGGCGCAGAAGCTGAGAGCTTTATCACCGATGAGGAGTACGGCGCAATGCTGTATAAAAATCCGCGCGGCGTGGGCTGCGACAAGTGCCACGGCGAAAAGGGCGAGGGCTCGCTGATCGCGACATATAAAGAATTTAACCGCACCGCAGGCGCCTACTACGAGCGCTCTCTAAACGCACCGCCGATCAACAATCTCTCGCTTCAGGAGCTCGCCGACGGGATCAGCAGCTCGCGCGACGTGATGCCGAGCTACTTCCTGACGCAAAACGAGATCATCATCATCTACAAATATATAAAATCGATAAATCAACCCAAAAAGAAGGAGAAAAAATGAATAATCACGACGAATTTTTAGCGGCACAAAAACTTATCCCAGGCGGCGTAGATTCGCCAGTGCGAGCATTCGGTAACGTAGGCGGCGAGCCTTTTATGGTAGATCGCGGCGAGGGCTCGTACATCTACGACGTCGAGGGCAAAAAATATCTCGACTTCGTGCAGAGCTGGGGCCCGCTCATCTTCGGCCACGCCGATGCTGACATTGAGCGCGCCGTCGTGCAGACCGCTAAAAAGGGGCTAAGTTTCGGCGCATCCAGCCCGCTTGAGACGCAGCTTGCCTCGCTGGTGCTAAAAAATTTCGATTTCCTAGATAAGATCCGCTTTACCAGCAGCGGCACGGAAGCCACGATGAGCGCGATCCGTCTTGCGCGCGCCTTTAGCGGACGAGATAAAATTTTAAAATTTGAGGGTTGCTACCACGGCCACAGCGACAGCCTGCTCGTCAAAGCGGGCAGCGGCGCAAGCACCTTCGGTAACGCAAGCAGCGCGGGCGTGCCGCAGGATGTCGCGAAAAACACCTACCTAGCCAGATACAACGACATACAAAGCGTAAAGGACGTCCTAGCACAAAACGACATCGGCACGATTATCATCGAGCCTATCGCGGGGAATATGGGCTTGGTGCCAGCGGATCCCGAATTTTTAACCGAGCTTCGCGCGCTGTGCGACGAGAAAAAGATCGTGCTGATAATAGACGAGGTAATGAGCGGCTTTCGTGCTAGCAAGCTAGGCAGCTACGGCATCTACGGCGTCCGCGGCGATCTGGTAACCTTCGGCAAGGTCATCGGCGGCGGTATGAGCGTGGCGGCGTTTGCGGGCAAGCGCGAAATCATGGATATGATAAGCCCGCTAGGAGCGGTGTATCAAGCGGGCACGCTAAGCGGAAACCCCGTCGCAATGGCTGCAGGCATCGCTAGCCTAAGTAAAATTTACGCTAACAGCGGCCTTTACGAAAGGCTCGGTGAGCTGGCGCGCAGGCTTACGGACGGGCTTTGCGCCATCGCGCAGCACCGCGGCATCGCGCTGCAAACCGCCTGCGTAGGCTCGATGTTCGGCTACTTTTTTGCAGACGAAGAGGTGCGCGACTATGACGGCGCCTTGCGGGCAGACACCGCGCGCTTTGCGAAATTTCACGGCGAGATGATTAAGCGCGGCGTATTTTTGGCGCCTAGTCAGTTTGAGACAGGCTTTATCTGCGCCAGCATGGACGAAGCGCAGATCGACTTTGCGCTAAACGCCGCGGATGAAGCGATGGCGGCGCTTTAAGGGCTACGTTTTAAAATTTTACGGATTTTAGATGAGAGTAACGAAAAATTTAAACAAAATCGCAAGGGGCGCCTGCGACATCAGTCTAGGCATCTCGATCGTCGTAGCGATCGGCATCGGCGTAGCGATCGGGCTTGGGCTGCGGCACCTCACGGGCTCGCTGCTTTTATTATGGCTTGGCATCGCTATCGGCATCGCGGCGGCGTTTTTGAACGTTTACCGCGCCTGCAAGGCGCTAAATTCGAGTCTAAAAGAGCTTGAAAACGATCCGAAATACAAGGCGGATCCGAAAAATTTCGACGACGACGATGAATGGGATGAGCGGGATTGAATAGGCGGTTTTTGCTCATATATTGCGCGCTAAACGCGGCGTTTGTCCTGCTTGGGCTAGCGCTTTGCGGCGGCGGATTTTTCGGCACGGGCTCTTTCGGCGTGCGGGCGCTAGCGTGGCTTCTCAGCTTGGAGGCCGGATTTTTGGGCGCATTCGGCGCGGTATATTTTTCGTTTCGCGCTTACCGCAACAAGATAGAAGATGAGCTAAGAGCCGGCAAATACGATGAAATTTTGCAGCAAAGCTCTAAAAATTCCGCAGGTTTCATAAGCGGCGAAACTTCCGCAAACGATACGAATTCCGCAAGCTTTGGCGGCGAAAACCAAGGCGGTGCGAGCGGCGACGATAAAATTTCATACGGCAAAACTTGCAGCGGCGAAATTTTAAAGAGCGAGAATTTTAGCGGCGCAAATTCAGGCGCCGCAATTTCAAATTCTCAAAATTCCGAAGGCGCGGTAAATTTCACTAGCGGCGAGACCAGCACCGAAAACGATGATAGCCACGCTCTGTACGATGAGACCTCCGCCGAGCGCGCCGCAAGCTCCGCCGATATAAATTTTACTCGCGGCTCAAATTTAGACGCCGAATACGGCAGAGCCGCCGCTAGCGAGTGCGACGTAAATTCCACCGAGAGCAGTCGCAACGAAACCTCTACTTGCGGCGCAACTGCTTTGGGACACGCCGCCGATAAATTTAATATGAATGGCAGCTCGACTTGCGGCAACTCACACGGCTGCATAAGCGACGAAGCTAGCGATAGTTCGCAAGGCGGCATAGGCGAGCGTTGCGACGACTTGAAAAATGCAGCGAGCAGCGATCTGGACGGCGGCTTAGATAGCAGCGAGTGGAGCGATGGCACAGATAGCGGCAATCGTGGCGGCGATGTAAATAGCAGCGAGCTGGGCGACGGTACGAGTGATTTTGGAGGTGAGATTGGCGGCGCGCGCGACGTATCAAATAATAATTTCGACGGCGCGGACGGCAGCATTGATGGTTTGGATGATGAGCGCAAAAGAGGCGAGGTTCGGAGCAATTTCGTGGGGGCGTTTTTCTCTCCGTTTAAAATTTTGTCCTACGCGGCGCTCGTGGCGGCGATCTACCTGCTTGCCAAGCTGTCATTGCTAAACCCGCTAGCTATTATATTGGGCGTTGCGATCATTCCTCTGGGCACGATGATCGTTGCCTTCGCTGACAAAGACGCACGCTAAAGTTCAAACAGTGCGAGTGGACGCTTTAAATTTTAAAATTTAGCGTCAGCGGGATTGAGCGCAGATTGGCGCAGGATAAAATCGCGGCGATGCCCGCCACCGCAAGCTGCGCCACGGACACCGCGCGTTTCGGCACGTACCCGGGCGGGCTAAATTTATAAAATTTGCGGCGCGCATCTTTAAACTTCTGCGTAAATTCAGATCGTCGCGACGAGCCGTAGAAATTCTACGCAGCATTTAAGCGCGTAATTTTAAAATTAAATTTAACCGCCGCAGATTGCAAATACAGCGCGAAATCCTTATCTATATTTAATTAAATTTTAGCTACCATTATGCAAAATTTGAGGAAAAATTATGAATTACAATACCTTGAAAAAAATCTTTTTTCTATTCGATCCAGAAACCGCCCACAAGATCGCAGAATTCGGACTTCGGGCACTCTATGCGACTCCGGGCGGGCTTGAGGCTTTGGCAAAATTCGGCGTTTATAAAGATGAAATTTTAACTCAAAATATATGGAATTTAAGCTTCGATAATCCAGTAGGTATCGCGGGCGGATTCGACAAAAACGCCACAATGATCGCGCCACTAGCTGCTCTTGGCTTCGGACACATCGATTTTGGCACCTTTACGCCGCGTCCTCAAAGCGGCAATCCTAAGCCGCGACTTTTTCGCCTCGTTAGCGAGCAGAGCATTCAAAACGCGATGGGCTTTAACAACGAAGGTGCCGATGTTATCGAGCGTCGCGTGCGAAAAATTTATCCTTTTGTAATCCCGATCGCCGCAAATATCGGCAAAAACAAAGCCACCTCGAACGAGGACGCGCTAAGCGATTACGAAGCCTTGGGCCGTAAATTTAACGGGCTGTGCGATTTTTTTATCATCAACGTAAGCTCGCCGAACACCCCAAATCTGCGCGCTTTGCAAGAAAACAGCTTCATAAGCGAGCTGATCGGAGCGATGAAAAAGATCACGAACAGACCGCTCGTTTTAAAGCTGGCGCCCGATATGAGCGCGGATCAGGCGATAGCACTGTGCGAGTGCGCGGTGCAAAGCGGCGCAAGCGGCATCATCATAAACAACACGAGCGTCGATTATTCGCTAAGCCCCAACGCCAGGGACTTCGGCGGCCTAAGCGGCAGACTGATCACCGAAAAATCGCGAAAGCTTTTCGCGCAGGTCGCTCGCGAGCTCTTCGGCCGCACGATCCTAATCAGCTGCGGCGGCATAGACAGCGCGCAAGAGGCCTATGAGCGCATCAAATCGGGCGCGAGCCTGGTTCAAATTTTTACCGCCTTTATCTTCAAGGGTCCGTTCGTCGCAAAATCGATCAACGAGGGGCTCGCGAAGCTTCTGCGCGCAGACGGCTTTAATAGCATCGGCGAGGCGATCGGGGTAAATTTAAAAGCTCGCGCGGGCGAAGGATACGGCATCAGAAATGATCTGGCGGAAAATCTCGGCAACGGCGCGGATTTGCGCACTTACAAAAATAAAGACGCGGAAGCTAAAGCGGATAAAATTTCGAGTGCGACCGAAGGCGAGGAAACGGATGAAATTTCAAACGCGCCCGAAAGCAGGGATGCGGACGAAAATTCTAACGACGGCAAAAGTGAAATATCGAGTGCCCAAGCCGATAAAATTCCCGCCGTTCAAACAGATAAAATTTCGAGCGTTCAAGCAGATGAAATTTCGAGCGCTCAAACAAACTCAAGCTCCGAAGAGGATGAAATTTCTAGTGCTTCGGCAAATTTAAACGCCTTGGTAAGCGCAGATACCGCGACGGATCAAAGATCAATCGAGCAAAGCGGTGCGGAGAGCGAAAATTCAGAGATTAAAAGTAGCGCGGAAAGTAAAAATTCCGAGGTTAAAAACACAAAACGAAGCAGCGCAAAAAGCAAAAATTTAGAGGCTAAAAGCGCAAAGCAAAGCGGTGCGGATCGAAAGTCGGATAAAATTTCAAAAACTACCTCCAAAAGCGACGTAAGCTCTAAATGCGATAAAATTTCAAAGGATGCTACGCAAAAAGACGCCGCGCAGAAGGATATTCCGCAGGATAATGACGCCTTACAGAAGGACGCCTCGCAGCAGAAAGATGCCACAGCTAAAAATCTCTCGAAAAGCGACACAAAAAGCGAGAATTTAGAGGCCAAAAAAGCAAAACAAAGCGACACGGCGAGTAAAACCGCCAAAACCAAAACCACGCCGAAAAATAAAACCACAACTGAAGCTGCACTAAAAAATGACATAGAAAGCAAAAATTCTAAAACTAAAGCCGCGCCAAAAAGTAGCGCAGAAAGCAAAAGTTCCAAGAGCAAAAACGCAAAGCAAAGCAGCGCCAAAACTAAAAATTCCGAGGCCAAAGAGCTTAAAGAGGTTAAAGAAGCGAGCGGCGCCCAAGACGCGGAGCAAAACTCAAACAAAAAACGAAAGGCGAAAAAAGATTAATGTTTCCGAAATTTAAGAAAATCACGCTACAAAACGGGCTTCAAATTTATCACATTCCGATGAATAAAGGCAGCGGCGTCATCAGCGTGGACGTGTTTTACAACGTCGGCTCGCGCGACGAGACGATGGGCAAAAGCGGCATAGCGCACATGCTGGAGCATCTAAATTTTAAATCCACGAAAAATCGCAAGGCGGGCGAGTTCGACGCGATCGTAAAGGGCTTTGGCGGCGTAAATAACGCAAGCACGGGCTTTGATTACACGCACTACTTCATCAAGTGCGCGAGCTCAAATTTAGAGGTCTGCTTGGATCTTTACGCCGACATAATGCAAAACTTAAGCCTCAAAGACAAAGAATTTCAGCCCGAGCGCAAGGTCGTGCTCGAGGAGCGGCTGTGGCGCACCGATAACGATCCGTTCGGATACCTATTTTTCAGGCTATATAACGCCGCGTTTTTGTACCACCCGTACCACTGGACGCCGATCGGCTTTCGTAAGGATATCGAAAACTGGGGTATCAAAGATATCAAAGAATTTCACGCTAAATTTTATCAGCCGCAAAACGCCGTGCTGCTGATCACCGGCGACATCGGCGAAAAGGCTGCGTTTGATGCGGCTAAAAAATACTTCGCGTCCGTAAAAAACAAAAGCGAAATTCCGCGCCTTCACTGCACCGAGCCCGCGCAAGACGGCGAGAAGCTTAGCGTTATTTACAAAAGCAGCGAGGCGCAGATCGTGGCGGTCGCCTTTAAAATTCCGCCGTTTAACCACGCCGACGCCGCGGCGATCAAAGCGATGGATATATATCTTAGCGGCGGCAAGAGCTCACTTTTGCAGCGCGTGCTGGTCGATGAGAAAAAGCTCGCCAATCAGATCAACATCTACGATATGAGCGCCAAGGACGAGAATTTATTTATAGTCTTTGCCGTTTGCAACCAAGGCGTAAGCGGCGAGGCGCTGAGAGATGAAATTTTAACGCTGATCGAAAAAGCCAAAAAAGCTAAAATAAGCGACGACGATATGCTAAAGATCAAAAACACCCTAAGCAGCGATCTTATCTACTCCCTCGACAGCGCTAGCAAGGTAGCGCAGATGTACGGCAGCTACATCGTCCGCGGCGATCTGGACGCGCTATTTAGGCTGGAGCGTGAAATCAAAAGTCTAGATAAAAACGCGGTTAAAAAAGCGATGAAAACCTATCTAAGCCTTAAAAGCTCCACAAGCATTATCTTACGAAAGGAAAACGATGAATAAAAATGTCATAATCGGCTCTATGACGGCGCTGATCACGCCTTTTAAAGAGGGCAAACTAGACGAGCAGACCTACGCTAAGCTCATCAAAAGACAGATCGCAAACGGCATAAGCGCGGTCGTACCCGTAGGCACCACGGGCGAGAGCGCGACGCTGACGCACGACGAGCACCGCGTCTGTATCGAGATCGCCGTAGATGCGTGTAAGGGCACGGACGTCAAGGTGCTAGCGGGCGCGGGCAGTAATGCAACTCACGAAGCGATCGGGCTAGCGCAGTTTGCGCAGGCTCACGGCGCGGACGGAATTTTATCCGTAGCGCCCTACTACAACAAACCCACCCAAAAAGGACTCTATCTGCACTACAAGGCGATCGCTAGCTCGGTAGATCTGCCGGTACTGCTATACAACGTGCCAGGGCGCACCGGCTGCGACATAGCCGCAGATACGATCATCAAGCTTTTTAACGACTGCGAGAACATCTACGGCGTCAAAGAAGCTAGCGGCAGCATCGATAAATGCGTCGATCTGCTCGCACACGAGCCGCGCCTTAGCGTGCTTAGCGGCGAGGATGCGATCAACTATCCGATCCTAAGTAACGGCGGCAAGGGCGTGATCTCCGTTACGGCAAATTTACTGCCCGATTACACGGCGAAGCTTGTGAAATTTGCGCTGCAAAATGAGTTTTTAAAAGCCAAGCAGATCAACGACGATCTCTACGCGATCAATAAAATTTTATTCTGCGAGAGCAATCCGATCCCGATCAAAGCGGCGATGTATATCGCGGGCCTCGCGCCGAGTTTGGAGTACCGCTTGCCGCTTTGCGAGCCGAGCGCGGAAAACCTCAAAAAAATAGAAAACGTGATGAAACAATACACTATCAAAGGATTTTAATTGACGAACGAATTTAAAGGAAAAACGCTAGTTATCAGCGGCGGCACGAGAGGTATAGGCAGGGCGATAGTTTTGGAATTCGCAGCTGCAGGGGCGAATATCGCTTTTACGTATAATTCTAACGAGGAGCTAGCGACTTCGCAAGCAGCCGATCTTGAGAAGGCTTACGGCATCAAGGCGCGCGCTTATGCGCTCAATATCTTAGAGCCCGAGACCTACAAGGAGCTCTTTGCCAAGATCGACGAGGATTTTGCGCGAGTGGATTTTTTCATCTCAAACGCCATCATCTCGGGTCGCGCAGTCGCGGGCGGATACACTAAATTTATGAGGCTAAAGCCGCGCGGCATCAACAATATCTTTACCGCGACCGTAAATGCCTTCGTCGTGGGTGCGCAAGAAGCCGCAAAACGCATGGAAGCGGTAGGCGGCGGCTCGATCATCTCGCTTAGCTCCACGGGAAATTTAGTCTATATCGAAAACTACGCGGGTCACGGCACAGCAAAAGCCGCGGTTGAAGCGATGGCACGCTACGCCGCGACCGAGCTTGGGGAGAAAAATATCCGCGTAAACGTAGTAAGCGGCGGCCCGATCGAGACGGACGCGCTACGAGCCTTTACAAACTACGAAGAAGTACGCGATAAAACCGCCGAGCTTAGCCCGCTAGGACGCATGGGACAGCCGGAGGATCTGGCGGGAGCATGTTTGTTTCTATGCTCAAGCAAGGCTAGCTGGGTAACAGGGCACACCTTCATCGTCGACGGCGGAACGACCTTTAAATAATGCTAAATTTACCCAATATTTTAGCGAGCTTTCGCGTTGCGCTGGCGCCGCTGTTTTTCTGGCTGATCTTACTAGCAGGCCATGCGAACGGCGGCATGGTAGGCTCGGTGCACGTAAGCTGGATCGATTATTTTGCCGCGCTCGTCTTCGTCATCGCCTCCGTCACGGACTTTTTCGACGGATACATCGCGCGCTCTTGGAACCAGAAGACCAAACTAGGCGCCATCATCGATCCACTCGCCGATAAGATGCTAACGCTTGCGGGCTTTTTGGGGCTTATGTTTATCGGGCGCGCCAGTGCTTGGGCGATCTATCTGATCCTAATCCGCGAGTTTTTTATCACTGGTCTTCGCGTGGCGATGGCGGGCGACGGCGTAGAGGTCGCCGCGTCGATGGCGGGCAAGGTAAAGACGGTCTTTCAGATGATCGCTATCGGCTGGCTCACGATGCAATGGCCCTATGCAAACACCCTACTCTGGATCGCAGTTGCGCTGACGCTATATTCGGGCTTTGAATACGTCGCAGCGTATGCTAAGGCTACGAAAAAAGGCTAAATTTTAGGCTAGATATAGCTTCCATATTTGAAGACAAAATCGGTATCGTAGAGCGCCAAAACGCATGCTTAAAGCGGGTTTTGGTGATAAAATTTCAGCGTGAAATTTCACTCATACCGACAAGCGTAAAATTTTAAAATTTCGCGCTATAAATTGTGACATAAAATTTTATAAATGTTTAATTTGTACGCGCACAGCAGTGCGCTAAGCCTATAAAATTTGAAAGATAAAATCCACCGCGCAAAATTTCACGGCGCAGAATTCCGTCTAACCGCCACGCAAAATTTCAGGGCGGCGCGGCAGTATTTTAAAACACGACGGAATTACAAAGTATAACGACCTTTCAAAGCATAGCGGCAATTCAAACCACAAAGCCTCGTGCGGCGAAATTTTATAATCCGCTCCGCAAAATCTCGCAGTAAAATTTCGCTTTTAAAATTTTAAATTCCTCGCGTCCTCCATCCGCCGCGCACCTTAATTTAGCTAAATTTATAGCCCGAAACGGCGGTGAGCTAAGTTTAAAAGCTAACCAAGTTTAAAAAAGCGGGCTAAGCCCAAAAAGCAATCTAAGCTTAAAATTTACAAAATCATAGTAAGCTTAGCCCATTTTTTACAAAGGTCTGAAATTTGAAAAGCATAATTTTAACGCTCGCGATCCTGGCGGTCGGATTTTATTTTTACTCGATAAATTTTATGGTCACGGTGCTGGCGATCAGCTTCCTCATCTTTTTCCACGAGCTGGGGCATTTTTTGGCGGCGCGGGCGCTGGGCGTGGGGGTGAACGTCTTTAGCGTGGGCTTCGGCGAGAAGGTCTTTACTAAGCGCATCGGCGCGACGCAGTACGCCATCAGCGCGATCCCTCTGGGAGGCTATGTAAGCCTTAAGGGGCAGGAGGATCTAGATCCCGCCGCGGCAAGCACGGATCCCGACAGCTACAACTCCAAAGGCCCGATCGCGCGCATAATCATACTTTTTGCGGGGCCGTTTTTCAACCTGCTGCTTGCGTTTTTGATCTACATCGCGCTTGGCTACATCGGCGTCGAAAAGCTAGCGCCGAAGGTCGGCAAAATCTCGCCGGGCTCTGCCGCGGCAAGCGCAGGGCTAATGCTAAACGATGAAATTTTAGCGATCGGCGGCAAGCAGATCCGCGAATGGGACGACATCTCAAAGCAGGTAACCGCAGCACCCCTAAGCCTAGAAATCATGCGCGGCGGCGAGCGGCTGAGCCTGACGCTCACGCCAAAGCTCGGCGAGAAAAAAACTATCTGGCGCGAGAGTATCAGAGTGCCGCTCATCGGCATTTCGCCCGATTACAACGCGACCGTGACGCTGTATCACAAAGGTGCTCGCTCGCTTAGCTTCGCGTGGGATCAGACGGTAGAGGCATCAAAGCTCATCTTGGTGGGTCTTGAGAAGCTCGCCAGCGGCGTCGTTTCGCCAAAGGAGATGGGTGGCATCGTCGCCATTACCGATATCACCTCAAAGGCGGTCGATTACGGCGCGGCGGTCTTACTCGCGCTCGTGGCGCTAATATCGGTAAATTTAGGGCTCATCAATCTATTTCCGATCCCTGCGCTCGACGGCGGACACATCGCGTTTAATCTCTTTGAGCTCATATTCCGCCGCCCGGTACCAAAGCGGGTATTCGTGAGTGCCAGCTACGTAGGTATGGGGATTTTGGCGCTTTTGATGATATTTACGGTACTAAATGATTTCGCTAGAATTTTGGGATTTTACAAATGAGGCTGGATGAAATTTTAAAGCGCATTGAGGCTGCAAAAGCAGGCGCAGGCGACGTGCAGCTAGTCGCGGTAAGCAAAAACGTAGGCACGGATGAGGTGCGCGAGCTGTATTCGCAAGGACAGATCGCGTTTGGCGAAAACAGGGTGCAGGAGCTGAAGCGCAAAAGCGAGGTACTGCGCGAGCTGCCGCTAAAGTGGCACTTCATCGGCACGCTGCAAAGCAACAAAATCAATCAGCTTATCGCTCTACGCCCGACGCTGTGGCAGAGCTGCAACAGTTGCGAGCTCGCGCTTGCCGTAAATAAGCGGCTGAATTATCCGCTAGATACGCTGCTGGAGATCAACGCTGCGGGCGAGAGCTCCAAAACGGGGCTTGATAAAAACCGCGCGGTGGAGGAGTTTTTGCGCATCAAGCAGGAGTGCAAAAATCTAAATTTAATCGGCGTGATGAGCATCGGCGCGCACGTGAGCGAGCCCGCGCAGATCGCGCGAAGCTTCGAGGTGAGCCGCGAGATCTTTGATGCGCTCGTGCCGCACGGCGCGCGGATCTGCTCGATGGGGATGAGCGATGATTTTGAGCTCGCGATCAAATGCGGCTCGAACATGATCCGCCTGGGTAGAATTTTATACGCCTAAGGCTACCGAAAGACGGGCTTTATCGCGCGAGCAAATTTTATACCGCTTTTATTAGGCGGCGTGCTTGATTTGCCGCGCAGGCGAAATTGGGCGCGTAATTTGAAATTTAGCGCAATGCTTGATTTTACGTGCTACTTAAATTTAGCGCGTTATTGAAATTTTACGCGGCGCGGTAATGCGACATCAAATTTTAAACTTCGATAAAAATTTATTCGCAACGACGTAAATTTTAAAGACGCGGCGATATAAAATTTTAAGCGCGATCCGTATAAAGACGGAATTTTAAAAGATGAAATTTCAAAGTAGCGGCAGCTGGCGTACATCGCGCACGCTGGTTCAGGGCGCGAAAGTGATCTTTATGGACGAGCCGACCAACGGGCTGGATTTTGGCAATCAGATCAAGCTACTAGAGATGATAAAAGCGCTGGGAGATGAGGGCTACACCTTCGTGCAGACGACGCACTATCCACGCCACGCGAAGTTCGTTTCAAGCTTGACGCTGTTTATAAAAGACGGCGAAATTTTAGCCTTCGGGCGCAGCGAGCAGCTCATAAACGCCGAAAATATCGATAAAATTTACAGCATAAACTACGAAAGATACGAGGATAGATTATAAATTTTACGAGCGCGTAGCGCCGTTAAATTTAGCCGAATTGGGGTAAAATTGCGCGTATAGAATAACTTTTCGGCGGCAAGACGGCGCGCCGAAAAACGCCAAGCTGCAAGCTGCAGATCGCGACTGCGGCAATGTAAGCAGCAAACCGAATTGCTAGCGAACAAAACGATAAATTTAAAAGGAAAATCATGACTCCGCGGGAGATATTTTTAAACGGCTGCAATGAGATTGCGGCGAATTTCACGGACTTCAAGCCCACGCAAAAGGGGCAAAAACTAACGAAGCTCGCAAGCAACAAAGATATTTCGTTTGAAATTTATTTCAGCTCCAGCATGCGCAATTACTCGGGCAGCGTGAGCATCCTACCGCAGGTCGCGATCTACTGCAAGCGCCTAAAAAAGCTTATGCAAGAGGAGCTGCCCTACTCGACCGACCTTGTTTTCGTATCGTATCTGAGCTATCTCACGCCGCGCAGGCAGTTTCGCGACTGGCAGCTCGCGGGCGCTAGCTTTGAGCCCAGTGTTCGCGAGATTAGCGCGGCTATCAAAGACTACTCGCTGCCTATTTTTGAGCTTTTTGAGGACAAGCAAAAGGCGGTGGAATTTATGACGCAACGCGGGGCTAAATTTAATAAAAATCTAAGCGCCTTCGATCTGCGCCCGATCTACTTTATCTATTATTTCGGCGGCAGGGACGCGGCGGAGGCGTTTTTCAACGTCTGCCTAAGCGATTGCACCTACAAAGGGCGATTTTATAAGCTTTACGAGGAGCTTGCAAACGGCGCGGAGGCGGATTTTAGCAAGAGTTTGTTTGTGGGCGATACGGAGGAGAAATTTGCATTTGTAAAAGGACTTAGAATTTTAAATGGCTGAAGCTTTAATTCAAATTTTAATCGTAATTTTTAGCGTTTTACTTCTGGGCGGGATTGTTTGGACGCTTTTTTGGCGCAATCCTCGCAAGCTTAGCTCGCGCGAGCTTGCCGCGATAGATTGGATAAGCGAAGCAAGCGCGGTAAAAAGACTTTCCGTGAGGCCGTTTTTGTTCTGGCTGGAGCGATTTTTCATTTCGCGTGAGAGCCTTTGGTTCGATCAGGATTTTATCTACGTTTTTGATGGACAGAAGCTCGCGGCGAGGTATAAATTTGAGCAAATTTTGACGCTTGAAGCCACAAAAATACGGATAAATCATGCTAGGATTTGGCGGATCAGCTTTGCAGGCGGCGCGAGCGAGCTTGAACGCGGCAGCACGAACAAGCCCGAGCAAGACGGCGCAAACGAGTATAAATTTGCGCCCGCCGCTTCGATTTTTGAGCCAAACTTTAAAGAATTTTTGCAAATTTTACGCGAGAAAAACCGAGGCGCGATCAAGACGGAGTCTAGATTTTGGGAGAGCGTTTAGCGAGGCAGAATTTTATAAAGCGATTTGCAAAAAATAGAAAAAGTGCAGATCTTTGAGCGGCGATCGTCGCAAAGGACGGCAAAAGCTACGCGCAAAACCGCAAGAGGCGATAAATAGATAATGGGAGGCAAAATGAAACGTTGGAGCAAGCTTGCAAAACGGCTTTACAAACTCGTGGATGAAAGCATTGATTTTAAGCTCCACTGCACGGTTTATCGGATGCAAAGCAAGCGCGGCAGCACGGATTTGCCGCGATATTTTATCACGCTTGCGGGCGAGATTATTTTTGATTACCCGAAGGATTTCGTGCTAAAAAGCGGTGGCGTAAAAAGCTTAGCACAGGGTGCTCTAGCGAAAATTTATCCGTATGGTAACGACATAAGCGACATCGGCGAGCTTATCCCCGAATATATCGATACGCCAAAAGAGGAGCTGTTTAAAAAACACTTTGATGCCGATGAATGGGGGCTCGCAAATATTTTGAAGGCCGCCGACAAGCGCATCGGCAAAAGGAGGCTGCAAATTTTAGCCAAAAACAAGAAAAATCAAGCGATGCAAAAGGTGATAGCGGCTAGATTGGGGGCTTTGCAATAAATTTGAGCGATGATTTAAAAGCGGAGCGAACAAGTGCGGACGACAAACTAAAAATTTTGATTTATGCACGGACTTTTAAAATTTAACTGCAATCATTCGGTGAAAATTTAAAGAATTTCGAGCATATAAAATACGCAGAGGTAGGCTTGCCTTAGTACTTTTCGCCGGGCGGTTTGAAATTTCAGGCGGGTTTGGGCGTGGCGCATAATTTTACGCTAAAATTTAATGAAAAATCGGTGCGATCTGCCCGATAAATTCAGGAAAGGATAATGATGATTTTAGCTTCAAACTACTATGAAATAGACTTTGACGCGCTTTATAAGGCACAAAAAGCAAAAAGCTCATTCGGCAAAAAACTGGCCGAGCATTGGGACAAAAAGGCGCCGAGCTTCAGCGAGGGCGTGATGAAAAGCGCCTACGCGCGCGAGTTTATAGACAAGGTCGATTTTACGGGTGTTTCTACGCTGCTTGATTTCGCATGCGGAGCGGGCGCGCTAAGCGTGCTGGCGGCGGAAAAGGTGGATCAAATTTACGGCTATGACTTTTCGCCCAAAATGCTGGAATTTGCCCGCGAAAACGCTCAAATTTACGGCGCAAAAAACGCGAAATTTGCGCAAAAAGCCTTTGAGGACGACTGGTCGGACGTGCCTGCGTGCGATATCGTCTTTGCTTCGCGCTGCCTTGAGGTGGACGATCTAAAAACCGCGCTTAATAAGCTTCTTTCAAAGACTAAAAAATCGCTTTACATCACGTTTAAGGTGGGTGGCAGCTTCGTGGACGGGGATATTTTAGACGCGATAGGGCGCGAAGTGGAGCAAAAGCCAGGCTTCGTTTATCTTTTAAACATCCTGTTTCAAATGGACTATTTGCCGAGTCTCAGCTATATCAAAGCCCAGTGCCACGGCGGTGGAGCGAAAAGCGCGGAGGAGTTTATGCAAAAGACGCGCTGGATGCTAGGCGACGAGCTAAGCGGCGCGGAGGAAGCGCGGCTAGCGGAGTATTTCAACAGCGGCAAATACGAGCCAAAGCGGGATTTTATGCACTGGGCGTTCGTGCGGGTGGATAAAATGGATGAGCCTTAGTTTGGTTGCCTTATTTTATGAATGAAGCAAGATAAATTTTGAAGCTAAATTTAGCTAGAAATGAAGCGTAAATTTAGCCTGCTAAAAATTTTATCGATTAAATTGCGAGAGCCGGTAAGTATTCGCTTTTAAAATTTAATGAGAAATCGGGATCGCTTGTCCGCTAAAAAAGAAGCAAGTCAAAAAACTCGCTTCATTAAATTTAAAACGCCACGGAGTAAAAAAGCAAAATTTGAGCTAAAATAACCGAGAAAGGCGGTAAAATGCAAACGCAAAAAGACAAAATCCCCGCGGACATCAGCCAAATTCCGCAAGAAATTTTAAAAAGCTACGATAGATTTCGCTTTTGTAGATATCTGTTTTTCGGGGCACTTTTGACCTTCCTGATTTATATCATCGTGTTTCTTACGTTTGTACATAATGCGCCCATAATGTCGTTTTCATGCATGCTCACGCTATCTGCGATAAATATACTCGTCTGCCTAAACAGGCTGAAGTATAAAAAATACGCCCTGCTCTTATTTAGCGATGCAGATAAGGCCTTTATGCTTATATGGATACATGTGGCTACGATATTTTACGTCCTTTATGCTTTGGCCGGATTTTATTTACAGATAAAATATCACATAGACTGGGATACACGTCAGATTATACCCGCTATTTTTATCGCTATTCCGGTGGCGATAATAACATATAACGCAAATCCGGAATTTGACGCCGATGAGACCGTGTATCTACCGGCGCCAAAATCGCAGACAAAAATTAGCAGAGCGATCGCTGATAAAATTTCCGGCGAGCAAAATTTTAACAAAACAAACGGCGAGGCGCAAGGCGCCCAAGATGAAACTGCTAAATTTGAGCAAAAATTTAATGACGCGAGCCTTGAAACAGAATCTATCCAAAGCAAAGAGGAAGCGCTAGAGTACGGCAAAGCTCTAGCACGAATTGCAAAAAATTTAAAGCAAAAATATCAGCTTCACCGTTTGATCAGATTTGCTTTCGTGAGTTTTGCAACAACGGTTTTTTTGATTTTATTTTTATCGGATTCGTACGAATTACACTGGGCATTTATAGTTAGCGCCGTTTGCACGATTATATTTTTCTTTTCAAAACGCAGATATAGCAAACTTTTCGTAGAAAATCCCGAAAAAAGCAATACGATTTTCGCGATAGAAAATTTTGCGATTGTGACATTGGTTTTGTATTATCCCATTATGGCTATAGCGTTATGGCTTGCCGGCGGCGGTAGTGAATCAGCGATATAGGGCTATTTTTTGGCTTATTTTATCTTCTAGCAGTGACGCCTGTGTCCGTTATTACTACCATCGTTTGCCTAGCACGCAACTTAAGCGTTTATAAAGAGATAAAAGAGTGAAATTAGTAAAATTTAAACGAATATCGCGCGAATATACTTCATCAGCTCCTTGTCGGAGTATCCTTTTGCTATGGAATGACAGCTTAAATTTAGAATTTAAATCAATCCAAAGCAGCACTTTGCGTCTTTAAATTTGCAAGCCCGCCATTTAAATATATCTATTTATCTGCGTTCATTAAAACGCTTCAAATTAGCTGAGCATAGAAGTAAGAATAAAGAGCGTGGATATTTTAGGCATAGCAAATGCGTTTAAATTTGATCTTAAACGCTCAAGGCTACTGCGTTAGCTTACATTTCAGCGCCTCTTGCAAAAGCGCATTGGCTACTACTCTCTCCTTTTTTACGAAGATAAAATTTTCGCCGTATTCGCTCTGCAGCTCGCTTTGCGGATCAGCGCCCGTATGCATCACTATGATATTTGCTTTTAGATTGGAGCCGTTTAGCATCTTAGCGACGATGTCGAGCTTTTGTTGATTTGCAATCGTTAGGATGATGACCGACGCTTCGCGCGCATGCAGCTCGTCGATCGCAGTTTTTTGCATTATATTTACAAAGTATATATTCTCTCCGCGCGATTTGCCCAGATCCACAAGCTCTAAATCGCTCTCGGCGACTACGTATAGCAGCCCCTGATCTTTAAGGCGTAGCACAACTTCCTGCCCTATCCTGCCGTAGCCTGCTACAATGATGTGATTTTTCATTGGAGGGATTTGAGTTTTATGCTCCTCATCTTCGAGCTTTTCGACCTTGGACTCGAAACGGTTGGCGATTTTGTTTAAATTCTTAAGAATAAACGGCGTTAAAATCATAGTCGCGGTTACGACTGTAATTAAAATTTGCCCGTTTTCCTTACTTAGCATATCGCGGCTCATCAACAGCGAAAAGATCGCAAGCGCAAACTCACCTATCTGGCATAGCGACAGCGCCGCTTTTAGCGCTATCCTTTTGCCGGTCGAGAGAAATAAGATCGCGTAAATTACAACCGTTTTAAGCGCCATTATAACGATAATAGCGAGCAGGATCAGCCCATAGTGCGAGACGATGACTTCAAAATTTATCTGCATGCCAATCGTGATGAAAAAAAGTCCGAGCAGTATGTCTCGAAACGGCGTCAGATCAGCCTCTATCTCGTGTTTATACTCGGTCTCTGCGATGAGCATACCCGCGATGAATGCGCCCAGCGTGTACGAAAAGCCAAAAACATGCGCCAAAAAGCTAGCCCCCACGACGGTAAAAAGGATGGTTGCGATGAAAATTTCTTTAGAATTTGTCCTTACGACGTAGTAGAGGAAGCGGTTAAAAGCAAATTTACCGAGCACGAAAAGGATCACTACCACTATGGCGGCGCTTACGGCGGTTTTTAAGATTAGATAGTTCACGGGGGTGCTGTCGGTCGAGCCGAATATGTCAATCATCAGCAAGATCGGAATGACAGCGAGGTCCTGAAAGAGCAGGATCCCAAGCACCTTGCGCCCGTAGTTTTGGTTGATTTCGCCTGTTTCGTTGAGCGTTTTTAGCACGATCGCCGTAGAGCTAAGCGCGAGCGCAAGCCCGATAATCATCACCGTTTTTATGTTTCCGCCGAAAGCTTGATCGATGATGAGCGCTAAGATAATACCGGTGCCGAGCACTTGGAGTATACCGTTAAAAAACACGTCCTTTTTCATGCTCATCAGGTGATGGAAGCTAAACTCAAGCCCGATGGTAAACATCAAAAAGACGATGCCAAATTCTGCTAGCTCGGACATATGGGCGTTTTCGACACTGCTTAGACTATAGATCTGTGAAAAGCACACGCCCGCAACAATATAACCGATGATAGTGGGAATTTCAAAAATTTTAAAGACGATATTTAGCACTATCGCAAGCGCGGTGATCGCAAGAAATAGCTCTATAACAAGCTCCATTAACTCCCTTTTTTGTAAGATTGTGCGTAAAATTTAGCGCTAAATTTATTGTCAAATTTTACATTATCCGCGACCATTTACCGGAGGCGATAATCGATGAAATTTTATCTTTTCATATAAATTTACGGGTAAATTTTATAATGTGATTTTACTAAAATCCCGCTTAAAAATAGAGAAATTATATCGCACTTTATCGCTAAATTTAGAGGTTCGCGACAAAATTTTAAAGCCCAGTACGGCTTGGAATTTTAAATTTTAAAACCAAATTAGATCAAGGCGGTTTTAAAATTTAATTGCAAGAAAATTCGCCCGGGTTTACTTAGCGCAACTTTAAATTTGACGCGCCCATAAATCTGCACTGAAAGTCAAAATTTATCGCTTGAATCGATGCTTAAAGAGGCGATCTTGCTTTTTGATAGCATTAAAATTTCAGCTTATAGCACCAGGATCTGATTTTTGCTGAGCTTTGAAGTCTTTATCTCGCAAACCTTAATCTGTCTCTCCGCCAAGCTCTAAAATTTTAGCCCGCAGCTCCTCGATCTCGCGCTCATACTCGGCGATCCTTTCTTGCAGGCGAAAGATCACGTCCACGCCCGCAAGATTGACGCCAAGCTCCTTTGTAAGGTTTAAAATCATGCGTATGCGGTCCATATCATGCGCCGAGTACAGGCGCATCTTGCCCTCCGTGCGCCCAGGACTCACGAGTCCTTCGCGCTCGTATTGCCGCAGCGTCTGCGGATGGATATCTAGGACCTTCGAAACTATCGATATGAGATAAACCGGCTCGTCGTAATCATGCATTTTGATGCCTCCTTATAGCTTTTGCAGCGCGGCTTTGACGTCCTCGCCCAGCGAATCGACGTCGGGCAAAACGACATTTACCACCGCGTATAGATCGCCTAAAATTTTACTCTTGCGATTTTGCACGCCGTAGCCTTTTAAGCGGTATTTCTGCCCGTTTTTGGTATTTTTTGCGATCTTTATTGTTGCGCTTTTGCTCGGCGTCGAAATTTCTACTTTTCCGCCAAACATCGCCGTTTTCAAAGGCACGTCAATCTTTTTGAAAAGATCGTCGCCTTCGCGGCTATACTCGGCACTTGGCGCGATTTTTATCTCTAAAATTAGATCGCCGCTTTGAGCGCCTGATTTTTGTCCCTTGCCCCTTATGCGCAGCTTCTCGCCAGCATTTATACCCGCGGGTACTTTAAATTTAACCGTCTCGCCGCTTATGCGCACGCTCATCTCGCCACCTTGTATCGCGGTTTCAAAAGGAATTTCAATCGAGCTGTGCGTATCTAGGCTCTGCGCGCCGCCAAATCCGCCACCGAAACTGCTGCCGCTAAAGCCACTAAAACCTTCGCCGCCACCAAAAGAGCTGAAACTAAATCCACCGCGCGAACCTGCGCTTTTTGCGCCGAAGGAGCCGCCGAAAATGCTGTTTAGGATGTCGTTTAGATCGCCCATGTTTGCCGAACCCTGCGCGAAATCGTGGAAATTCTGCCCGCCGAACATCTCGTCGCCGTGGCGGTCATACTGCGCCCGCTTTTTCTCGTCGCTTAAAATTTCATACGCAGCGTTGATCTCTTTAAATTTATCCTCAGCTCCGGGCTCTTTATTGATATCCGGGTGATACTTGCGAGCCAGCCTGCGGTAAGCTTTTTTAATCTCCTCGGCGCTTGCTGATTTATCCACGCCTAAGGTTTCGTATAAACTGCTTGTACTTGCCATTTTAATCCTTAAAATCTTAAAATTTATGTAGATTATATCATAAAACTTTAGTGAGTGTCAATCAAGTTTGCTAAATTCTATTTATAAATTTTAATTTTGCGTTAAGAATATATTAGCGGACAAAATTTATAATTCCGCCAAAATTTCATTATCACAAAGGAAGCAAAAATGAAAAAATCGATCATCATATCGATAGCTTTAGCAGGTGCGCTTTTTGGCGCCAGTATCGACATTAAAGAAGCTCCAAGCAATTATGAGCGCGTAAATCCGGGCTTTAATCAAGATGTCGTGCTTTCGTATCACAGCTCGCTTGCGGACGTGAAAAAATCCGTCGTAAATATCGCGACTAAAACCAAGATCAAAGCAGGCAACAGCCCGATGTCACAGATGTTTGACGATCCGTTTTTTAAGCAATTTTTCGACTTTGACATTCCGCAACAACAAGAGCGCGAGGGAAGCTCACTAGGCTCTGGTGTCATCATCTCCGAAGACGGCTATATTGTCACAAATAATCACGTAATAGAAAATGCCGACGAAATCGTAGTTACACTACTAGAAGGCGATAAAGAGTATAAAGCCAAGGTAATCGGCACCGACCCTAAAACCGACCTTGCGATCATCAAAATCGACGAAAAAAATCTCTCTGCGGTTAAATTTGCCGACTCGTCCAAGGCTATGGAGGGCGATATCGTCTTTGCTATTGGAAATCCTTTCGGCGTGGGCGGCACCATCACTCAAGGCATAATCTCCGCGTTAAATAAAAACAACATCGGGCTAAATCAATATGAAAATTTCATCCAAACCGACGCTTCGATCAACCCGGGCAACTCAGGCGGCGCACTAGTGGATAGTCGCGGCGCACTTTTGGGAATAAATTCCGCCATTTTAAGTCGCGGCGGCGGAAATAATGGCGTAGGCTTTGCGATCCCTTCAAATATGGTAAAAGAGATCGCTGAAAAGCTCATCACAAACGGCAAGATCGAGCGTGGCTTTATAGGCGTTACGATCTCAGATATGTCTAAAGACCAAAAAGAGCTCTATGAAAGCAAAGAGGGCGCGCTAATCTCAAGCGTCGAAAAAGACATGCCTGCCGATAAAGCAGGCATCAAGCGCGGCGATTTGATTACCAAAATAAACGGCAAATCTATCAAAAACGCCAACGAGCTAAAAAATTTAATCGGCTCAATGGCTCCAGGAAGCTCAGTGGATGTAGAATTTGAGCGCGACGGCAAAAGCAAGAGCACAACTATCAAGCTAGACGCGATGAAATCCGACTCCACCACCTTAGGCTCAGCCGGCGAGGACTCAAAAAGCGCAATAGAGGGGCTAAAGCTAAGGACGTTAAATGACAGCTTGCGCCGCAAATATAACCTCGACGACGATGTCTCGGGTGCCCTCGTCTTAAGCGTCAAAGATGGCTCAAAAGCCGATGATTACGGCTTTGAGGTAGGCGACGTGATCATCCAAGTCGGTCAAAACGATGTCAAAAGCTCAGACGACTTCGATCGATACATCAAAGATTACAAGGGCAAAAAGACCCTAGTCTGGGTCATCAGACGCGGAATTCCGCAAGGTCTTGTAATCCGCTAAGCTTGGTCCACCAAGCTTAGCTGCGAGAAACGCGCAAACGTTAAAATTTAACCGCGACAAGCCCAGCTCAAAGCATTAGCGGAGCATTGCGAGTAAGCAAACAGAATCTTTTGAGGTTTTGGACTTTTTGACAAGCGGAATTTCGAGCTTTCGAGCGTAAGAGATACATAAACTATAAAAATGGGCTTTTGGCGAGCATTAAAATGCTGCCGAAAGCCCTTTGTTATTTCAAACAGCTCCGAAAGCCCTTTGCCATTTCAAATACCACTGAAAGACCTTTAGCTATTTAAAAACACCTCTGAAAGCCTAGATTTCGCTTAAAATTCTTAGAATTTTACTTTTGTTTTCACTTAGAATTTTTAAAATTTAACCCTCCACGCCGCTACTTTATCGCTTTTGTCGCTTTGCATGGAACTGCTTTAAAATTTTAAACGACATATCGTAGAATTATGCGCTTCTAGCCTGGACTTCAAATTTTAATCCCTCTCATATATATTGCTTCGCTTTAAATTCCACAAAATCCAAATTTATAAAATTTATGCCTTGCCCTATTTCTCGATATCAGAAACTGCTGTCTTTTTATTCTAGCGCTTTTCTCGCAGCCTCGTTTCTTGGGGATCCCGCTGACTAAATTTTAAGGTCGGAATTTTAAAATTCCATCATTTTGTAATCGTAATTTTTCATTTAAGCTTCGATAACAAAAATAAGCTGAAATTTTACTTTATTATCGAAAACGTTACATCGCGATACCCATTTTTTCGCGTTAAGCTACCTTTCGTTAGAAATTTTATTAAATTTATTGTAAATAGGTATTTTTATAGTATAATGAATAGTTTTTATTTTTTACGAAGGATTACAACTATGAAAGATATTAAGATACCAATTATCTCAGGTCTGAGCATCGCTGCTACGCTAGCACTGATGCCGATGCAAGCTTTAGCCGACAATGCAATAGCGACAGTAACCGGCGGCGGTAGTGATGGTGTTTTGCATACTCCAGGCGACGGGTATTACTCGGGCGGCTACGAGGGAACTGGTAACGGAGGCGGCTCTAAAAATCATATAGTAACTATCACCGGAAGTGCTTCAGGCACTGATATGTCGGGATACAGTATATATGGTGGCGGTATGGGTAATTCTAACATTACACCTACGACATCGGCCGATAGAAATCAGATCACTATTCAAAACCGCGCTACCGTTACTACCGTAATAGGTGGTGAAGGTATAGGCGCAACAGGCAATACCGTAAACATAATAAATGCAACCGTTAATAGAGTTGTTCTCGGCGGCAACGGCACTTGGGCAGGAATGAGACCTCAATCGGGAAATGCCGTCGGCAACACCGTAAATATCGAAGGCAATAGCCATATAATCGGCGATAATAAAACAATGGGATACTTCCAAGCTATAGTATCGGGAGGTCGTGCTAGATATGGTCACTCCGCAGAAAATAATACGGTAAATATAAAAAGTGCAGCACAAATAGATAAATACAGAATAGAAGGTGCTACCATACACGAAGGTGGCTCTGCAAAAGGTAATAGCGTAAATATTACGGGTGCTATCGTCTTAAACAGCGGTCAAGAAATAGACGGCGCGGTATCTGTATCTCCAAATTTCGTTAGTACATTAGAGGAGAATTATGTCGTCATAAACAGCGCCGGCGCTAAGCTTCAAAATATAACAGGCGCCAATGCTACTAGAGAGGGCATTACCATTGGAAGCAACGCTACGGCGATCGGCAACTGGGTAGAGTTAAAAGCTGGACAAGTCGAGTCCACCACCGGCTCATATATGGCTGCAGTATCTAAAAATAACTATTCTAAGATTACCGGAGGAACCGTTATACGCGATGTACAAGGAGGCTTTGGCGGCGGCGGGAACACTACTCACGTCGCTACGAGCGAGGGCGACTATGCGAATATAAGCGGCGGCGAGATAGGCGGTAGCGCTTACGGCTTCCGCAACGTAAACGGAGAGATAAAAAGTAGTTACGTTGAAATGAGCGGAGGCAAAGTAGCACAAGATGCTATAGGCGGAAACAGCGTTAACGGCAAAATTTCAAACACCAAAGTAACTCTAAACGGTGGCGAAGTGAGCCACGATGTCATCGGCGGAAACAGCGTTAATGGCGAGGTTACGGGCGCCAGAGTAGATATCAAAAAAGGCGCTACGATAGGTCACGATATCATCGGCGGTAGAAGTGAAGAAGGCAAGGTCGAAGGTAGTTGGGTAGTAGCGGATTTAACAAATAAGACCGTTAATCAAGTAATCGGCGGAACCAATAAAATCGGCATCGGCAGCGGAACGGCAAATAATAACCACGTGCAAGTAACCGGCGGAACGCTAAATGGTGCTGCTCTAGGCGGACGCGGCGAGCAAGGCGTCAGCGGCAATGAATTCTCTGCAACCGGAGTAACCTTTAACGACAACGTTTCTGGTGGAACTACGTCAAAAGGTAATGCTACGGGAAACGTTTTAACCTTGTCAAATTCTAAAGTAGAGGGTGGTAAACAAGTCAAAGGCGGCAATGCTATGTTGTTGGGCTCCGCATCGGGTAACCGTGTAAATTTATGGGATCATACCACCGTAACGGGAGATGTTTTCGGCGCGGAGGCTGTGGGGGCAAATAGTGATAATAATACGGTACATTTATCAGATAGCACCGTCACCGGCACGATTTACGGCTTATACGGCACCGGTAGCGGCAGCGGCAACACCTTGATAAATGCTTCAAACGCTAGCAATCCAAATCAAGCGGGCAATATTGCTAGATTTAATGTTTTAAATTTCCAAAACATATCAAATGCATATTCCGATGCAAGCAAAGCCGCACTTCAAATCACGGACGGGGTTAAAACTAATATCAATAAGGCTAAATTTCAGCTTGGCGACCATGATTATGATGTAGATACTTACGCGATAGGCGACGGCGAGAAGCGCTATCTGATCCATAATGAAGCCAAATTTGAAAAATTTGATGAAAAGGTCAAGCACACCGATAATGTATTTACTATCAAAAATGCTACTACCTATTCGATGAATTTAAAGGGCTTGATGGAGGACGATGACGGAAAATCCATCGTAATCCAAGGCAAAAAGAAAACCAACCGCACTATCACCGACGGAACATTCGACCAAAGCGAATTTAATAAATACAAAGGACCTGCAGGTGAGGATCCTACTATCGATGTAGGCGAAGATCCAAATGCACCGGAGAATTTCGGTGGGCTAAATATCGATACGAATGCCATTCCTAAAGCCACGATAAATCTAGTAAGCGGTGATAATATCGGCACGATAAAAGCCAATGATGATGATACTATAAACGTAGGCAAAGACGGCAACAATCCACTAGTGCCGGGCAATATAACTGCAAAAAATATCGAAAAATCAGGCCCCGGCAAACTAAAGATAAATTTCAATTTGCCTAATAACTATAATGGAGGTAATCCTGCGATCAAACTTACGGACTCGGGCACTACTGATCTAACTGGTACTGATGTCAATGTAAATAATGCCAAAGATGGCACCACATACACACTCGTTAAAAAGACTAACGGCGGCACTATAAATTTCAACGATAGAGACGTCCAAAAAAACCAGACCTATACTATTACAGACAAAGATCACTATCAGTATGATGGCGAGACTTTTAGAAGAGAAAACGGCAATCAAGAGCTTGTTTATAAAAAAGGTACCATTACCAACGCTTGGGGCGATACCGATTTCGATAGCAGCGAGCTAACCAAAAATCAAGCTAGCAATAAAGCTGCGGGCGCTACTGAGCTATTCGGCAATAAAGGCAACACCGTAATCGTAAAAGAGGGCACAGGTAATCTAGGCAACAAAAACATAAGCTCAGGTAGAGCCGACGTCAAAGATACTGAAACGCCTAATACTATCCACAATAACTACACTACGATCAAAGGCGGAACGGGATTTGGCGATGTATATGCAGGCTATGGTGATAGCGGAACCCAAGATGTTCACGACAACCATCTAAACTTTGAAGAGACTTCAAAAGGCGCGGTAGTAAACGGAAATATCGGTGCAGGCTATAACGCTAATGGAAACGTTCATGATAATAAGGTAACCACTGATGATACCACCATTAACGGCAATGTCTACGGCGCACAGACAGCTAACGGCAATGCAGTTAAAAACATTGTAAATCTACAAGGCAGTAGAGTAGGTGGCGATGTATACGGCTCAAAAGCTAGCGGTTCTGCAACAAACAGTACCGTGAATTTAAGCAACACGCAAGTTGCTGGCAACGTCTACGCAGCAGATGCTGCTAGCGGCAGCGGTAATACCGTAAATTTCTATGGTGGTAAAGTCGGTAAAACTATCTACGGTCTATCTAGCGCAGGCGGCACAAATAACACCTTAAACGTATATAACGCCTCTACTCAAAAAACCGCAGGCGATATAGCAAATCTTAACGTATTAAACTTCGACGGAATTTCAAGCGCTAACGGCAGCGCTGCAACTGCAGCTTTGAATTTAACTACTACTAATGATACTAATATCATCAATGACGCTAAATTTAAACTAAATGGCGAAGAGTATGACGTAAATAAAGATACCTACCACTCGCTTAATATTGAGGAGGGTAAGGAGTATTATCTAATCCATAATGCCGGCAATACCTTTACAGGCTTCAAAGAAAAAGCTAAGCAAACGGATAATGAATTTACCATTACCGGTAAGAGTAGCTATGAGATTAACCTTAAAGGCTTAATCCAAAGTGCCGACAATCAATCTATCTTAGTTCAAGGCAAAAGACTTACCGGCAGAAATATATCTAGCGACGGCAAATTCGATAACGAAGAAATTACTAAATATACTCCGGATCTAAGCAATGGTGCTAATATTAACGTAGGAAAAACTCCGGGAACTAATAAAGATTTTGAAGGACTTGACATAGATACTTCAAATACACCTGGCGTTAAATCTAAAGTTACTTTGGTAGATGGTAAAAATATCGGCACTATCAAAGGAGATGCTGACGATACGATAAACGTAGGTAAAGAAGATGGCTCTTTAGTACCGGGCACTATCGAAGCTAAAAATATCGTAGGCGTTGGCAAGTTAAATTTCAATATGCCTAATGGTTACAACGGCGATCCGGCTCTTAAACTAACTGGCAATACCTCTACAAATCTAATCGGTACCGACGTTAAGATAAATAATGCTCAAAAAGATAAGGACTATACCCTAATCAAAGGCAACGCTGATATAAATTTCCAAGATAAAACCACTCAAAAAGAGCAAGTCTATAACATTATAGACAACGCTCACTATCAATATGACGGCGAGACCTTTAGAAAGCAAAATAACAATAAAGAGCTTATCTATAGAGAAGGCACCATTACCGATGCTTGGAACGACAACGACTTTGATAGCAACGAGCTAACTAAGAATAAAGCAGATAACGCGCATCAAGGCGGAACGCCTCTATTTGATAATAAAGGCAATACCGTAAATATCGTATCTACTGCAGGCGATCTAAGCACTAAATCCGTTTACGGCGGTGCGACACTAAGCGGCAGCACGGATGACGTATTTAACAATACCGTAAACATTAATGGTGCTGATACTAAAGAGATTTTCGCCGGTGCTTCTAAAGGTAGCGGTAGGGTTTACGACAACGTAGTAAATTTCAATGCAGGAAGCGTAGTAAATGCTATTAGCGGCTCTGATGATGCATCTAACGCAAGAGGCAATAATAGTGGCAACACCCTAAACGTAAATAACGCTTCCACCCAAAAAACCGCAGGCGATATTAAGAATTTCAATGCTCTTAACTTTGACGGAATTTCGGATGCTAACGGCAATGCTGCAACCGCTGCTTTAAATTTAACTACTAATGCCGATACGGACATTAATGACGCCAAATTTAAACTTGGCGGTGAAGAGTACAACGTAGATAAAGATACCTACGGCTCACTTAATATCGAAGAGGGTAAAGAGTATCACCTTATCCGCAATACTGGTAATACCTTTACGAGCTTTACAGAGAAGGCTAAGCAAACGACCAACGAGTTTACTCTTAAAAACTCTACCACCTACGATATAATGCTAAAAGGCTTGATTAAGAGCAGCGACGATCAATCTATCTTGATTCAAGGAAACAAGCTTACGTCTAGAAATATCACCGGCGGCGAGTTTGGAAACGATGAGATCAATAGATACAATCCGATCCCAAATCCTATAATAAACGTAGTTAACGAAAATCCAAACAATCCTACGAATTTCAACGGCTTAAATATCGACGGCGGCAACAACTCTACCGTAAATTTAACCGGCGGCAATAATATCGGAGATATCACCGGTGGAGCCGGAAGCACTCTAAACGTGGGTAAAGATACTACCAATCCAGCAGCTCCTAATTCGATCACCGCCAAGAATATCGGAGGGTTTGACGATATCAATATCTTTATGCCACCTACCGTTAAAGACGGCGATTCGATGATCAAGCTTACCGATCCTACAGCCAATACCGATCTAAGCAATATGAGAGGCAAGATCACCGCTTATGTTAGTGGAAATACTGATGTAGGAGATACCAGCACTATCCACCTAATCGATAAGCAAGGAAGCGGACAATTACTACTTCCTGATCCTTCGCATCTACAAACCAGGGTTCAACAAGGAGCTACCATAGAGTATGAGACCTACGGTATGGTAGACGCAAACGGAAGAGCATTGGATCTTAGATTTAGCGGTAAAAGAAGGGTAAAAGAGGATACCAAATCCTTCGCCGAAACCCGTGCCGCAAGCTTAGCCAGCTTAAAGAGCGGAAGCGAGTTAATTACCAACTACCTAGATAAGCTAATACCTGATGGACACTTAGAGCTATTTCCTTTTGCTATAAGCGAAGCTTACTCTCTAAGGTATGAGACGGGCTCACACGTAAATTCCAAAGGCTATGGAGTAGCAGCAGGCCTTGCCAGCTTAACTGAGAATTTCGCAGGAGATATCTTAAGCGGAGTATTCGTTGAATATGGAAAAGCAAACTACGATAGCTACTTAGATAGCGGTCTACATGCAGACGGAGATAGCGAGTATATAGGCGGAGGCTTGATGCTAAAGCAAAACTTTACTAGCGGCACCTACCTAGATGCAAGCTTTCACGTAGGTAAGATAAGCAGCGACTACAATAGTAACGACTGGACCTATGCTATAGCTCCTGGAGTATTAGCTCATAATGAGAAGTTTGATATCAGCTCAACCTATATAGCTACTCATATAGGAATAGGTCAGATCTTTGATCTAAGCCAAAGTAATAAACTAGACGTTTATACTAAATGGTTATATGCTTACACGGATGATGCAGATGCTACTATAAGCTCTGGCGAGAGATATCACTTTGATAGCGTTACATCTAATAGGCTAAGAGCTGGCCTTAGAGATACTATAAATCTAAAAGATGAGCATAACCTATACTTTGGAGGCGCATACGAGTATGAGTTTAGCGGAGATGCTAAAGCATCCACTATGGGACTTGACGCTCCTAAGCCTAGCCTAAAAGGCTCGACCGGAGTATTTGAAGCTGGCTATAAGTATGAGAGTAAAAACCTTATCCTTAGCCTAGGAGGCAAGGGCTATATAGGTAAAACAAGAGGCGGTGCTATCAATGCAGGGTTTGAGATTATGTTTTAAATAAAAGATGCGTAAGCCCTAGCTTGCATATCTATAAAATTTCAGATCCTATACTTAATTTCAGGGGCGGGAAATTTCTCGCCCCTTTTTAAATTTAGACGCTATGCACTAGATAAATTTCATAGCTTCGCTCTTATATACAGATAGTTATCTTAATTAAACGCGCCGTATCCGCCCGCATAAAATTTACTGCAAGCGGTGCAAGATAATTCATAAAATTCTATGCCGTTTTAAAATTTGCAATACGAAATTTCAAATTTAAAATTTACGGCAAAATTTCACTGCAAGGGTGCAATCAAATGAGCGAAAGCGGAGCCTTGCGAGTGAATGCCGAATCTCGCTAGTAAGAGTAGAGTCTCTCAAATGAGCTTTTATTATCTTCGCCAGGTTGCATCTAATTAGTCTTGCTAACAAGAGCAGAATTTAAAGAGCAAAGCAAAATCTAAAGTAAAGACGAAATTCTTTGGCAAGAATAGAATCTTATGAATATACACAACTATTTAGCAAGCCATCCATAGCAATGCTAGATACAATGAAATTTAAAAACCGGAGCATAAATAATTAAAAAATTTTAGAATTTTACTTATGAATTAACGGTTCATGGAATTTCGATTTCAAAATTCCATTTCACGCAATCTTAGCAAAAATTCTAATTGCAAACACCTTAGACATTTTACGCACCGTATTTAGTGATAAATTATATGCCCCTACTTTTTCGTAATTTTATAGAGTAAATTTCCTATGCTTTGTATGATCTGCACGAGTACGATCAGGATCACGACTGTGTATGCCATTACGTCGGGGCGGAAGCGTTGAAAGCCATAGCGGATCGCCACGTCGCCGAGCCCACCGCCGCCGACCGTGCCCGCCATCGCCGTAAATCCGATGATGACAATGAGCGTGAGCGTAATTGCGCCGATGATGCTAGGTAGCGCCTCGACGAACATTACGCGAAAGATTATCTGCGTCTTGCTCGCGCCGAAGCTCTTCGCCGCCTCGATCACGCCGCTATCGACCTCCAGCAGCGCGCTTTCGATGAGGCGAGCGATAAAGGGGGCCGAACCGATAGTAAGCGGCACGATCGCCGCGGTGGTGCCGATGCTCGTGCCGACAAGAAGCTTCGTAATTTGGCGATACGAAATTTAAAATTAAAATTTATCTAGCATTAAAACTTGAAATTTTAAGAAATCAAGCAATTTAAATTTAGATTTCTTAAATTTAATTCTATAAAATTTTAGCCTTTGCGGTTACGGATTTCATTTTGAGTTCATAAATTTTCGTGCGCTTTAATGATGCTCTGGAGGCGAATTCCACGCGCGACATATAGTTTGGGGTGTATTTTTCGCATAGTATCCGCAGGGCGTAAATTTTACGCTCGTCATCTAACACTTCGTTTGCTTCGCAAACGGCGATCGCGCTACGGTACTCCGTCGTATAAACTCTAGAGCCTAAAGCGGCAGCGTCGTTTGCGATAGATCGGTATTCTTCGTCGCTTGGGGTAGGAACGCGGTTGTAGCTAACAAAAACAGCCGTTACCGCGCGTCCGTTTTGAAAGAGTTTCGCCTTTGTACCGGCAGGCGCGCCGTGAATATAAATAATGTCTGCATCGCGCACGGGCGAGATAGGCACGCTAAAAATTTCGCCGCTCTCGTCGATGCAGCTAAGCGTAGCATATTCGCTCTCGTCGATGATTTTTAACGCCTCATCTTCGCTTAGCTGCCTATCTCGTCTGCGCATTTAGTCCATCTGGTTGCGTAAGAATGCGGGCTCATCGAGCTCGTCGTAGGTTTCGTCTCCGTTAAAATCGCCGCTACTTACCTTTTGTCTAGAAAAGATAGAATTTCGACCCATGCTCTCTAAAAGCGCCTTCCTGCGATCTGCTACGTTATCGCTGGCGACCTGCTTTTTTTCCTCGATGCTCCTTTCAAAGCCGGTGGCGATGAGAGTAACCTCGACGCGGTTATTTTCCATCTTAGGATCGGTGGTAGTGCCCCAAGTAACGTCGGCATCCTTATCCACGGTATCTTCGATGATATTCATAGCAGATTCGATCTCAAGCAAGGAGCAATCAGGCGACATCTTGAAATGCACTAACACGCCCATAGCGCCGTGGATGGAGGTATTGTCCAAAAGTGGAGATTGGATCGCGCTTTTTAGCGCTTCCTCCGCCGCGCCGTCGCCTTCGCTAACGCCGATACCCATCAGTGCTAAACCGCGGTGAGTCATTACCTTTTTAACGTCGGCATAATCGACGTTTATATCGCTATCGCCTGATTCTAAGATCACGGAGATCATGCCGTTTACGGCTTGGAATAGGACATTATCTACGATCTTAAAGGCGTCTTTTAGACCTGTTTTTTTATCGATGATCTTTAATAAATTTTGATTTGGGATGACGATTATAGAATCACACTCTTTTTTAAGCTCTTCAAGACCTTCTTGTGCTAGTCGCATGCGCTTTTTACCCTCAAAACCGAAAGGGGTAGTAACGACGCCGATAGTTAGCGCCTTTTTCTCTTTTGCAGCTTTTGCAACGATAGGTGCGGCGCCCGTGCCGGTACCGCCGCCTAGACCGGAGCCCACGAAAACGATGTCAGAGTAGTCCAAGCGGTCCTTAAGATCGTCGTAGTTCTCCTCCGCAGCCATCTTAGCAAGCGCAGGATCCATTCCGCAGCCAAGGCCTTTGGTGGTGTTTTCGCCTAGTAAAATTCTAGTATTTGCGATCGACTTTTCTAACGCCTGTGCGTCGGTGTTAGCCACCATAAGCTCAACGTCGGTTTTGGTAAATCCTTCGCGGATCATATGATTTATCATGTTGCATCCGCCGCCGCCGACGCCGATAACCTTCATCTTGGCACCGTAGATGCCCTTTCTTTCTTCCATACTATATCCTTTCACGAGTATCTCCTTAGCTTAAAATTTAAAACCAATTTTTCATAGACGACCAAATTTTATTGAAAAAATTTGTTCCGTCTTTTTTAGGAAGTTGGATATTCAAATCCTCCTTCTTAGTCGCAGTTGCACCGCCGTCCGCTCTAACGCCGTCTTTTTCTATCGCCTTGCTGACCTCTTTTTCATAATATTCGTTCACGTTTCGTTTCGAAGCCTTGTTTATAACTTCGTCTTTGTAGCGGAGTTTGCCGTTAGAGTCCATCTCGTAAGGGGTAAATTCGCCAAAGCCATACATGCAAAGTCCTAGTGCGCAAGAATTTGAAATATCATCGGCGATCTCGTGCAAGCCGCCCACACTCTTTGCTCTTGCGACCCTAACGGAAGTGTTATCAAAAACTATCGCCGCTAAATCGCGCACGTCGTCTAGCTTCGCCATGCCGCCGGTGATCACGATACCTGCGCCTATGCGGTCTTTATAACCGCTTCTTTCGATCTTGTCGGCTATCATATCGAAGGTCTCTTTAACGCGAGCGAGTATGACTTGAGAGATGATCTCAAGGCTTATGATGTGGTTTTCCGACTCGCTATCGCCCAAAGCAGGCAGCTCAACTTCGCTATTGCCTTGATTAATCAGATCGTTATAGGTGATCTTTATGTTTTCCGCATACGGAAGCGGCGTATGCAGAGCGCGCGATAGATCATTAGTAACGTTATTGGAGCCAAACATCACAACATCGTTATAACGTAAGGAATTCCCCAGGTGGATGACTATATCGCAAGTAGCACCGCCCATATCGATCAGTACGACACCTAGCTCTTTTTCGTCCTTGCTAAGCGTAGATATAGAAGATGCATAGCCAGAAAGGACGATGTTATCTACCTTTACACCCGCCATCTCAACGGATTTTTTCAAATTTTTAATAGAGCTTTCTGGCGCAATAACGATATGCGTAGATACCTCTAGACGCGTGCCACTCATACCGAGGGGGTCTTCGATGTGTTCCTGCTCATCGACTCTAAAATCGTACGGAAGCACATGTAAGATTACACTATCGCTAGGCACGTTAGCCTGAGCTTCGGCAACCTGCATAGCACGCTTGATTTCATCTAGTCCGATCTCATTTTCCATAGTTATGACGCCGCGAGATTTAACGCTTTTGGCATATGAGCCAGAGATCGATATAATAGCTTTATCGTAGCTTCTGCCGGCGCCTTTTACCGCTGCTTTTACCGCCTGTTTTATTGAGCCCGCAGCTTGCTCTATGTTTGTTATAACACCCTTTTTGATACCTAAAGTATCGGCTCCGCCAACGCCTAAGACCGTAAAAATGCCATCATTTTTAGCGATTATCGCGCGAATTTTAGTCGAGCCTATATCTAGACCTAAAATATATTCACTCACTGTCTTTACCTTTAAAATATCTTTCGGTTTTATAGCGCTTTTCTAGCATTTTGGTTAGATCGTCTTGCAGATTGGAATTTAATAAAGCGGTTATCCTATCAGCTACGATCGTTTTTTCTTTATCTATCTCTTCGCTGCTACCTAGGCTCTGCTGTGAAATTTTATACACTACGGCTTTGTTATCAAACATCACTATCCCTTCTTTAGCCGGCTTATTAAACATATCGATAAGAAATTTATAAAATTCGTCATCGCTTAGCTTGGTATTGTTTTTACTATTAAGAGATAGCGTGCCGAAATCTTCGCCTTTGAAATTTTTAAGCGCATCTTGAGCTCTTTTTTCAAGTAGCTCTTTACGTTTTTTCGTTTCAAATTCTTTAGAAGCCAAAGACTTAGCCTCTTCAAAGCTCATCTGCCTAGGCTGCTCTACACCGTTTAGTTTAGCAATCAAATATCCGCCTTTGTACTCGAAAGGCTTGATGACATCTCCTGGCTTTGCAACCTCAATCTCAGATATTGGAAAATTGCTAGCCGTAGCGACTATGGTTTCATTAGTATCGAGCTTGCCTTTTTTAATCTCCAGATAATCCTTTGTAGCGTCTTTTTTAACCTGATCCATTCGGTAATCTTTTAAGACGTTAGGTTTGGCTTCTGCAAAATCCAATAGTTTATCATCCAGGCTTCTATACTCGCCTCTGTGTTCTTCATAAAATTTACTTAGTTCGGTCTCATTCACATCGGCATTGCTAGGTGCCACAAAATACGCTCCGAGAGTATATTTTTTCTCAGTCATAAAATGTGATTTCTCGCCTTCCCAAAATTTCTTTAGCTCGTCATCGTTAAAAGTGACGTTAGCGTCTGCGTAGACTATCTCTGCAGAAACCTTATCCTGCATCAGCTGCGATGCAGCAAATGCTTCTACGATCTTAGGACTAGGCGTTATTTTTAGCGCTTTGCCGAGCTTTTCTAAAGTTAGGACCTTTTGTAGATTGCGCTCAAATTCTTTTTTAGTAAGTCCAGAATTTTTTACTACGTTGTTGTAAAGTTCCTTACTAAATACGCCATTTTCTTGGAAATTCGGCGAGCTTACTACAAACTCCGCGACATCTTTATCACTAGCCTGAACGCCTAGATCTTTAGCAAAATTTAGAAAATATGCCTCGCCAATTAGCTGATCTACTGCGATCTGATCTAGATGCATATTTTTGGCTTGTTCTTGAGTAAATTGCCCATCGCTCATAGCACTCAGCCTGTTGTATAGTTCGGAATATTTTGTGTTTAGTTCTTGATTTGTTATAGAGATCTGTCCTACTCTAGCGATTGAGCCTGCGCGGTTAGCGTTCATATCATATGCGCCCCAGCCGACGAAGCCTGCGCCCACGAAAGCTATCGTGCTTATCCAAATCGTCGGTATAAGCGACTTCTTATGCTTTTGCATCCATTCTATCATCTAAATCCTTAAATAGCTAACTAAAGAAATTTTTTGTTAGTAATTATACAGATAAAACCTTATGTAAGGCTGAAAAATAGGCATTTTTAGCGAATTATAACGCGTTAGTAAACGATTTGGTATACATTAATCTTAGCTTAGCAAAAGCAGCTTTGAACTCATTTCTAAAATCGCTATTTTTTTTGCCATTTGCTGCGCGCTCCTTGCATGGGCAAAAACCCCATAGCCGCGAATCACCATTATATCGCTATTTTCATTTATCATATAGTTACAAATTTCATACGGCGCGCGCTCGTGCCAGTCGTCGTAACTCTTAGGATCGTAAATTTCAATGCGCTTAAATTTGTTCGCCCCAAAGTAATCTCGCGGCAAAATAAAATCATGCTCCAGCGTATATGCGACGAGATATGGCGGTGTCGCGTAGGTTACAAATTTCGCCTCTTTTATATTTTTGTAAATATTTATATGTATATCGCTATCGATGCTAGCATCCTGCCAGCGGTAGTCTTTTTTTGAAAACAGCGTTATAAAATCATCTCTATCCAGGCTATCGAAAATCGCGTCTTTTTTGTTGATCAAAAATTGATTTTCTTTAATTTTTGCTGAAATCGAGCCGTGAAAGATCCCAAAAAGCCTATCTCTAAACATCGAAAGCGAAATTTTGCGTAAAATTTCATAATAATACTCGTCCATCTCTCGCCTTTGTAAAAAATTTCGCTATTATATAGGATTAGAAATTTCAAAAGGATAAATTTAAGTGCAAGCTCCACATATTCCGGTACTTTTTTCGCAAACGATCGCAGCATTTTCGCAGCTTGAAGACGGCTATGTTATCGACTGCACGCTAGGCTACGGAGGGCACAGCGAGGGCATTTTGACCGCTAATCCGCACCTTAAACTCATCGCTTGCGACAGAGATGCCGAAGCGGTGGAATTTTCGCGCGAGCGGCTCAGTAAATTTAAAGATCGCATAGAAATTCACAAAGCAAAATTTAGCGAAATTTTAGAAATTCTGCCCGAGCAAAAGCTCCGCGCAGTTCGCGGGATATTAGCCGACATCGGCGTTTCATCTCTTCAGCTGGATAAAAACTGCCGCGGCTTCTCCACTAAAAGCGACGCGCTGGATATGCGAATGGATGAGAGCGCAGCTCTAGATGCGGCATACGTCGTAAACCACTACTCACAAGCAGATCTGGCGCGCATTTTCCGCGAATACGGCGAGCTAACAAACGCTAACGCAATCGCTGCCAAAATAGCTACTGCGCGGACTAACGCACCACTAACAAGCGCTAAAGCTTTGGCAAATTTAATCGGAAAAAAGCCCGTTAAAGGGCGCAACATCAGCACGGCTACGCTAGCATTTCAGGCGATCCGCATCGAGGTAAACGACGAGCTTGGCGAACTAAAGCGCCTGCTCGCGCTCATTGAGCAAAAATCGCGCGATTCAATTATAACTAATGCAACTGTCGCTATAATCTCATTTCATTCGCTTGAAGACCGCATAGTAAAGGAGCGATTTAGGGCGTGGGAGCGCGATTGCGTCTGCCCTAGAGAGTTTATGCGCTGCGAATGCGGCGGCGGGCATTCGTTAGGTAAAATCCTAACCAAAAGCCCTATAATAGCGGACGCGCAAGAGCTTGCAAAAAACTCGCGAGCTGCAAGCGCGAAGCTAAGAATTTTTCGACTAAAATGACCGCCTTTGATTGCTATGAATTTTAAATTTTGACGAAATTTTGTAAAATTTATAGATTTGCAGGCATTAAATTTTAAAATTTTATGGAATTTTAAAATCCAGCTTACAAAGATTCGCTTTAGAATTTATGATATTTTCAGCGCTACTTCGAACGCGCAATGTCTAAATCATAAAATTTAACATTGAATTTTACGCTAAATTTAATGTATAATTTTATGAGATTTATTAACTGCTACATATTTTAAAAACTAAGTGGCAGCATGGATACAAAACAGAGTGAGAGTTAAAATTTGGCGCCTAAAGCAAGCGGCGTAATGTCAAATCTCACCCTTTGCTTTAACGAAATTTTGTAAGCGAGCAGTAGTTTCATTGACATTTTAGATGATAGAGCTTATCTTGCAAGCGATATCTTTCGCTTAGCGTTTTAAGGCGCATCGAAGACGCAGTAAAAATTTTAAGCGGTTTTTCAGACGATTTGACAAAATTTTATAAATAGTCAATCTTGGTAAAGTGAGCTCTATTTTTACTTGTCAAAATGAATTTCCCAAAGAGGCGGTGTAAATAGGCAAAGATATTAAAATTTCGCTTGCCAAGATAGAATTTTGCAGATAGATAGCGGATAAAGTAAATGAAATTTCGCCGCAAATGCAAAAACTATCAACGTAAAAATTTTAAACTAGGCAGCGGGACTCAGCAGATAACTCTGCTGCTGATATAAATTTTGCAAGCCGACAGCGTATAAAATGGGTAAAATCAGCATAATTCTGCTCGCTACGGCGGAATTGATCTTTACCTAAATTCCACGAGCCTGCCGGTGCAAAGGCGAGCAAAATTAACGCGATGCTTCTTTTGAAGCTTCTGCTTGCTATACAATATCGTGCAAAGAGCCAAATAAATAAACGTAATAGCCCGCTAAATTAAAATTTTACTTTTGCTTGCCGAGATAGAATTTGGCAAGTTAAGATAAAATTCCATTTACCGAGGTAAAATTGCAAAGAAAAATTTTGCTCGTAACTTTGGCTTTTAAATTTTACCTTAACGGCTCATTACTGGGCGTACGCTAGCTGCGGGTTTCGAGCAGAATTTATCTTGACGCAGGCGCTTTGGCAGCAAGTAAAAATAGGATCGTGGTTTTAAATTTATGGAGATTTTAGATGAACAAATATGAATATTTTGCCGACGACGATGACGGGCACGACTTCGCAGGGACATCCGATCTAGCGGGCATAGAGCTCGCAAAAAGACGAGCTATGGAGGATCTGACGGATGAGGAGCTAGAGGATAAGCTTGCCGCGGATCTTTCCGTAAAACGAAACTACGCGGGCGCAGCGGGCGGTTACGACGATTTTACCGGCTTGGGATTCGAAAGTTCAGGCTTTACAAACACCCAAAACTATCTAAATTCCGAAAGCGGCGGAACAAAATTTAATAAAAGCAGCAAAGTAAAATTAAAAGGACGTGGCGGCGACGCAAATCTTTCAGCCAATCGAGGCAGCGAGAAATCCGCAAGCGAGGTAGGTTACAGCAATTTTACAGGTGCCAATTTTACCGGCAAGGTGGATTATGCGGCGTTTGCAGATGCAAGCTTTACAGGCACGCAAAATCAAAATTACGCGGATCTGGGCGCGCAGGATTATTCAAGCCTTGCTGCAGGGCGCGGCTACGGCGGCTTTGCTGGCGCGCAGGACGAGCTGCTACGTAACTACGACGCCGAGAAAAAAAAGGAGAAAAATCTCACGCTTTATCAGCTTTTAGTCGTTTATCTGCTGATCGGATTTGCGTTTTTGCTGACGGTGCCGGCGATTTACATCCGCAACGAAATTTATTACATCAGCCGCGACATCGCCGCGCTTCGTACCAAGCACGAGGTTTTGCTTGAGGAAAATCGCGCGCTTAACAACGATATCGAATATCTACGCTATAAAAATGAAATTTTAGATCCACAAAGCGTACAAGAAAATGGGCGCTGATGGGATTTTGCTCGCGGCGTTTGCGTTTTTTGCTGCGCTAGTGCTTGCCTTGCTGATCGCGCTCGTGCTACAAAACCGCCGCATAAACGATGCAAACTCCACGCTTAGCGAGCTTTTAAACGAAAAACTCACGGCTCAAAGTGCGAGAGCAAGTGCCGAGCTTTTTAAGCTAAATCAAAGCCTAAATGACGGCTTTAGTGATAAATTCTATTATCTTAATAGATCCCTGGGCGAGGGCTTGCAACGCCAAAACAGCGCACTTAGCGAAAATTTAAGCTCGCTGGATCGCGGCTTTAAGGACATAGCGGAAAATCTAGCGCGAATGAGCGAACAAAATAAAACTTCACTTCAGGTGCGTGACGAAATCGCAAGGCTAAACTCGATTTTAGGTAATGTAAAATTACGCGGCAACTTCGGCGAGTACCGATTAGAGAGAATTTTATCGATGATTTATGGGCAAAACGCCGCGTTTTACGAGCTGCAAAAGCATCTACCAAACGGCAGGATCGCGGACTGCGCGCTACATATCGCAAAAGAAAAAATTCTTTGCATCGACTCAAAATTTCCACTTCAAAGCTATGAAAAAATTATCGCCGCCTCCGCCTCAAACGACGCCGCAGCGCTTGCTAGCGCGGATAAGCAACTCGCCGCCGATATGAAAAAGCACGCCGCAGATATCGCGGAAAAATACATCATACCGCCTCTTAGCACGGAGTTTGCGGTGCTATTCGTGCCGAGTGAGGCGGTTTTCGTCTACGTCTGCGAGAGGCTGCCGCAGGTGCTTGAATACTGCGCGCAAATCGGCATTTTTGCGGCATCACCCACGACGCTACTGGCGCTTTTAGGCACAATCCGAATTTTCGCAAAAGACGAGGCGCTCGCGCAAAATATCAAATCGGTAAAAGATGAAATTTACGCGCTAAAATCGGACTTTGAAACGCATGCTAAGTATGCGACGGCGCTTCAAGCATACGCAGATAAGCTCGCCGCGCAAGCAGAGCTTTTAAACAAAAATGCAAAATCTCTAAAAGCCCGCTTTGAGCGTTTTAGCGAGCTGTAATGAGGCGAACCGTAGCGTACAATGCGGCGCTTCGGGCGGCCTTAGCACGCCGTAACGCGGCGGAATTTCATAGGCAGGCGAGTGGCATTCAAATTAAATTTGCACCTCGCCTATTTTGCAGATAAAATTCCCATTTAGGGTAGATAGATAGAATTTAAAACTCAGCTTAATGGATTTGTTACGCGAGCGAGCAGAATTCAAAGGCTGTCTGACGCGCATAAAATTTGATCGGCTAAATTTTATGGACGCGCGAGCTAATTCAATCCGCTCAAGCATTAAACGCACGCCCTCATCACGATGTGGCAAGATCAATCGCTACGCTTTTTGCCCAAGAAATTCAGCGCTGCTATACCGAAACAAAATTTGACGCCGCATTATTGCATGCGTAAATTTGCGGTTGTAGGCAAAATTCTACATTTCAGAGGCGGAATTCATGATTCATGAGCTAAATTTCGTATTTTGGCGAAACTCTAAAAAGCGGCTTACGGGTACTATGAATTTCAAATAGCAGCGCTGCGAGCAGGATTAGCCGTTTGACGCTAAGAAATCTATGAGCGTTGCGCGGATATAATTCATATTTTGACAAAATTTCAAAAGCGATCTGCAAGCACGCAAAATTAATCTGCAATCCCAAAAGCTCGTAAATTTGTATTTTACGGCGACACAAAAACCTCGCGCATTAAAGCGTAGCCAAGATAAACATCGCGCTAATACGGCAATAGGCTTCGGATGGTTGGTGCGAGCGTAAAGCAAAAACCGCGGCTACTTGCGAGCTCAAACCTTCGCTACGTATAAACAAGCCAAATAAAATTCTACGCCGAATATTTTTTGTCGCCGTTCGTAAAATTTCAGCGCAATTTAGCTCGCGAAATTTTATCAGCCGCAGCAAGTGGCGTAAATTTTAAAATTTAACTCGCGAAATTTTAAAGCCACGGCATTTTGAGCGGCTAGATTATCGGCAAAGGCGCCTTAAGTTCCGCCTCTCATAAAGCTTTAGCTTTTGCATTGCAGGCTTGCAGGCTTTTTAAAATTATCCGCCAGGCAGCTTATTTTGTGTATTAGGTGTTTATTTGGAGTAAAATTTTAAAAACGGACGCAAATCTCAAAACATACGCCGTATTTAAAAAAATGGAAAGATGAGGCGCGCAATCTTACGCGGCGGCAAGATGAAATTTTAAGTTCGACGCGGTGCCAAAACACACAAAATTCTCCTGTAAAATCGTAAGATTCCAAAATTTCTCGACAAAAATCAAAGCCATAGCACTGCAAATTCGCCAAATACCTTCGCGCTAAAAACCCAAAATCCCGCTGCCATAGTCTCAAAAAACTGCGCATATGAAAATTCTGCGAGTAAATCGAAATTACCGAGCGTCTCAAAGCCGCATGCGTAAGCGAAAAAATCGCTGCACCTTAAAGCTACCCTAACGATCTCGTTTTACCGCCTTTATATGCCGCGAAAATCGCGCAATAGGTCGAAACTGAGCGAGATAGGATTTTAAAGGCTTGATTTTACGATCGATCCAAGCGCCTAGGCGCCAATTCAAATCCACTCGATGAAATTATTTATATTGAGGCTGCGAGGCTTTGGCAGACACATAAACGGACATAACAGCCAAATCCACGCGACGGAATTTTTGGTGCAACTTCGCAACTTCAAGGCTTAGCGCCGATTCGATTAATAAATTGCGCGCTCCTTAGCCAATGCGCGAGTATGTGACGCCGTTATACGATTACAGCAAATTTGGCGTGCTAAGCTAAATGCGGGCACAAATAAGCACCGCCGATATACGCCGTGCCGCGACTTTGTATCGCTAGAGCCAAGCGTACGTAATAAATTTTAAATGCTTTTTGTTTCGCATAAAATTTTCAATAGTTTTTAGAGATTTTATAAAATTTTGAGCATTTTGCGCTGCTGCGCCGCGCCACACTTATACCAAATCACGCTCAGTCTGCACCGCCTATTTATCGGTCGCGCAATTTTCATTGTAGTAGGCTATGGTGCGCTCGTACTCGTCGTAAGCCTGTATATAATCGTTTGCAACGCTTGGGTTTGCGTATCTATCCTCGACCGCCAAAAGCTCCGCTTCGAGCTCTTTGTAGTGCTCATAAACCTCTGCGCAAGCGCGATCATGAGCATCGCCTTGCAAGATTACTGACTTATCAGGACCCGCACTCGCGCAGCCTCCGAGCCCTAAAACGACGGCGCAAAGCGCGCCACATAAAATTAAGCTTTTCAAAATTCTTTCCTTATTTCAAGTAAATAAATTCGGCGTAAAAGAGGTGTGGTTATAAGCCGAGTTCCGTTACAGCGGTCATTTATCTAGACCGATTTTTGCAAATCGGTTCGAGCGAACGGTTCGAATATAAGACGAAACCACCCGTTCTTGCTGCAGGTTGGGTTTGCATTGCCGCCCGTGTCTCCACGCGCGCGGTGGGCCCTTACCCCGCCCTTTCACCCTTACCGCTTGCGCGGCGGTTTGCTTTCTGTTGTACTTTCCCTAGGGTTGCCCCCGGCGTCCGTTAGACGCAACCTTGTCTTATCGCAGCTCGGACTTTCCTCTCCTTGCGGAGCGACCGCACGCCACACCCGAGCGCAATTATAGCTTTTTTGGCTTAAATTTCAGGACTCGCGGAATTTAAGGAGTGGAATTTTACGCCGAGAGCAAGTATAAACTCCTGCCCCTGCATCATTACCGCCGGAGGATGATGACGATAAAGAAGCTAATAAATTAAATCATATCTTTAACAAAAAAGGGCATAAATTAGATGATTTTTTAAATAAATTTAAAAATAATCAATAACAAGCTTATAATGCTATAATTAAAGAATTTGAAAAAGATATGGCAAATGGTAAGTTGCCAAATAATTTTACTAATGACATAAAGTCAATATTAAAGGCTATGAAATTACTGTACGTGGAGTTATAAAAAATGGAAAACCAAAAATCGGAACAATGTTTATCCTTAGATAATTTTACGGATATTGCAAATATCGAAGCTGAAATTATTAAGCTAATAAGTGATGATTTAGGCGATTATGCGCTTTATAAGCAGTTTGAAAATTCAGAAATTACAAAAAGAGAGGTTTCGACAGCCGGATATTATTGCCATTTCAAGTGTAAAAAAATATTAGAAAAAAGCAAAAACAACGGTTTTGTCGGCAATGTAAATTTAACGCTTTCTGATGAAAACATTGGAGGAGCAATGGTTCTTTTGGAAAATGGAATTTTAAAAATGTTAGAATGCTACTTTTGGGAAGAGAATAATTTTTTTGAAAATATTGTAAACTGGCAATAGTAGATAAAAGACTTAAGCGATTTTAAGCTTAATAATATTTTGCTAGTTATTGGCCAAAATGAATTTGGGCAACTATAAAAAGGTGAATTTTATAAAATTTCACCTACGACCGAGCAGAATAAAATTTTAAATTCTATGGTTTAGACAAAACGGCGCGCTTATTGCAATAAAATTTTACGAAATTTCATAAAATTTTTCTACCGCGCAAATTTAAATCCGCGCAGCTGGCTCCAAAATTCCGTGCAGCGTGGTGCACCGCGACGTGGCGTGGTTTGACGTGGGCGCGACATGGGACGCGCGAGCCCTACTTCGCGGCGCGGTGCGATGAGCGCAAGTGCGGCGTGAACCCCACTCTGCGGTGCCGTTTGACGCGGCATGAGCCCTAATCCGCGGCGCGATGCGGCTCAATCCTCGTCTGTCGCGGCGCCCTCGAATATATCTCGGTGCAAAATTTCTTCCAGAACGACCGTCGCATAAGAGCCTTTCGGCAGGTAGAAACTGAAGCTAAAATGCGCATTTTGCGCATCATAGGCGTGTTGCACGCGCTCCATAAAGCTCCACGCAAACCTGCGCGAGCCGTTCATCTGCGCCTCAAGCTCGCGAGCAGGCGCGAAAATCTCATCTTCGAATTTACCGCCAAGCCCGCTAGCTCGCAGCTTAGCTCGCCCGACGATAAGGCCTGCGCTCGTGATTTCTCGCCTCGCAAACCGCTCGCACTCCGCGCCAAGATCGTCGCAGCTAAAAAACGCACCATGGGGAAAGTGTCCTAAAATCTCGCCTCTTAAAAGCTTAAAAAACTGCGGTTGAGCCGTGATCTCGCGTGCCTCCTCCTTGCTTAGTCCATAAATTTTAGAAAACTCGCCAAGGCTAAATTCCGCCGCAAATTTTGAAATTTCGACCCGCTTGCTAAGCCAGCGATTGAAAAGCTCGCTCTGATAGGCGCTGATTAGAAAGTCGCGCATTTTGGGGTTTTTAAGCCGCCTCTGTCCGCGCAGCACCTCCTCGCCCTGCGCCGCGTTGTCGCCGAACTTGCCGAAGCGCTGATAGCCGAAGTAGTTCGCAAAGCCCTCGCGCCCTAGCGTATCTAGCGCGGCTGCGAGCTTGACGGCGTCGGGCGGCAGGACCTTTTTTAGGCGGATGAAAAAGTCGTTGCCCTTAAGATGGCCGATTTTAAGCTTGTTTTTGTGCCTTTGCACGCTTAAAATTTTAAGGCTTTCGTGCGAAAATCCGCCCAGCGCGGGCTCAAATTTAGCGGGCATACTAACGTGCTGCGTCGTAAGGCCCTGCTTATCTTTAAGCCCCGCGTAGCCGAACTCGCGCATCTTTGCACACGTGCACTCGCTTAAAATCCGCAGCGCCTCGTGCGTGCTGATGCCCTTTTTTTGCAGCAGCAAAATGCAGTGCTCGCCCTCACCACTAGGCTCGTAAAGCGGTACTTCGCGCACGACGAAATCGCTGGAGTTTTTACTAAAATGCGCATTTATCGGCGCGTGATTTAGGGTGTATAAATTTTTCATAGCCCGCCTTTGCGTTAATCTAAGGCTCAATTTTATAAAATTGAGCCTAAAAAACTCATTATTAAGGCAAATTCTAGTATCATTCGCCATAAAAAAAGGATGAAAAATGCTTCAAATCAGGCTCTTTCGCTTCGATCCGCACTGCGACGTCACGAGCTACTTCAAGCCCTATGTTTATGAAAGCGCGCCCTTTGCCGATCTTGCGGCACTGTTTGACGACATCTATGCGCACGATCCCTATTTTAGCGCGCAGGGGGTGGAATTTGTAAAAATTGGCGGCACCGCGGTGAGCGTAAAAGAGCCGCTAGATACGCTCATAGCGCACTTTGGAAGCGAGCTAATCATCTCGCCTCTTAGCGAAAAAGAGGCGATAAAGGATCTGCACTGCGAGCCACGAGCGTTTTTGGATAAATTTAGAGCCTTTGAGAGCATCGCGGACGCTGCTGATTTCGAGTTTTACAAAAGCCTTGCGCCCTATTTTTACTCGACGAAAATCCCCGCATGCTCGCAGGAGTTTTTGGGCAACAGCGCCTTTATCTTCGCGCACCGCCTGATGCAGACGCACCCGAGCGAGCGTATGAGGGTTTTAGAGATCATCGAGCTGCAGATGGCGTATTTTACGAAGTGCGACGCCGTGGGGATGGAGTTTGACGACCGCGCGGCATACAGGGCGTTTTGCGATATTTTAAAATTTGAGCCAGCGCGCAGCAATAAAATTTTAAGCGCGCAGAGCATGACGGAATTTGACGCAGCGGGCGCGAAGCACAATTTTAGCGGCTTTAACGTCGCCGTATGGTACGACGAGGCTGCGGAGGATCTAGCCAGCAGGCTGGGCGCGCAGATCGTGCACTTTGAGCACGAAGGCGCGCCGCTTGGAGCGCAGATATATGAGCGCGAACAGGAGTGCGCGCTGCGGCTGGGGGGCGAAATTTTATTTGACGCGTTTGATAGCGGAAGCGATTTTTTGCTAGTAAATTCCAAGCTTGCGCTTGATTTTTTAGACGGCAGAAGCGATGAAATCCAAAGGCTTTTCGGTAGAGATCTCGCGGGCTTTTATCTAATCGCGACGGATGAGCTCATCGCTCTAGCTCGCGGCGAGAGGCCCGACTTTTCGGCACGCAAGCTAAAGCCGATGCTGATTTAAGCGGACGAGGTTTTAAAATTTATCCTATTACGACGGTAAAATTTTAAATCGACTGCATATTGATGATCGGCATAAAGCAAATAGTTTTCTTAATCGCAGGCGGTTTATCCTCTACTATTTCTTTAATTCGGGTATTTGTTGTTTTGCCCTATGGCTCGTATTCTTACTTTGCTATAAATTGACTATTAAAGCTTACCTTTAATTTCTCTTTTAAAGTAAAATTTTCTAGTCCAACTCCACCACCGCCATATATGTTTAAAATTTTTCTCAAAATATCTATAATTTCATCGCTGGTTGTATTCTCGGCATCTGTTTTTATATCGTGAAGCTCATAAATAATTCTATGCGGATCGCCAATCGTTTCATCATTAAAAATCCGCCTCAAGTCCAGCTCTATATCGTTACTTTTATAATGCAATAACCATATCGTTTTAGTTAAGGCATAATCTCCTATATCTCTTAAATGATCATGCGATATACGAATTAGCCAAGTGTTATTTTCTCGGTCTATACACCAATCTAATCTTTCTAGGAACCATAGACTAATTTCATCATCATCATATTTTTTGCGTATTTTGTTTATCGTTTCCAATAAACTATATTTTTCAATATCCTCTTTTGAAATACGCTCTGTAACAAACGCCACCTTATCCCCTTTGCTTTAAATTTTTGATATGAAAGTTACTTGAATATTCTCTTTAGGGATAAAATACGTTATAATGTCTCCTCCCTTAAACTCATTTAAAATTTCTTTTAAAATATCTACAATCTCTTGTTTTGGTATATCCCCGATATCGCTTCTTATAGATTCCAGTTCATATATTAGTATAAACGGATTATCCGTATCTTTTTTACTGGTATATTCATTATGTATATTCCTCAGATCGATTTCTATATCTTTACCCTTGTAGTGCAAGATCCATATATCTTCGCCGCTATAGTTCATATCTCTCGGATCTCCGATAGTGATACTGCGCACAGGAAAAAGCCAAATACCTCTTTCTCGATCTATGCACCAATCTCTCGAATTTAAATCTACCAAATCAAGCTCACCCTGATAATACTTATTGCATATCTCATTGCACGGTTTTAGCAAATCGTATTTCTCGACATCCTCTTTTGAAATTTCCTCTGTAACAAACGCCATTCTATCCTCCTTAAGAATTTAAAATTTTAGACCGCTTGCGGGTTGCCGCCATCTTTTGCTCTTGCGACAAATCGTTTAGCCATTTTCGCAAATGGCTAAATATAGGCTAAATTTTATCTTGCCGCGCCGCGTAAATTTTAAAATTTCGCTTTTATGTAGGCGCTGTTTTCTTGCGGGTCTCTCGCCGATAACTCGCCGCCTGCTGCTTAGATGAAATTTTAAAATTCCACTACCTGAGCGCATGGATAAAATTTTAAAATTTCGTCGTCCACGCGCACGAACGAAATTTTAAAATTCCACGCCGCTTAACACGAGCGGATGAAATTTTATAAAATTTTGCCGCCGCAAATCAAAGCGCAAATAAACGCGCTAGCGCACAGAAATCGCGCGAACTAACAAAAGTCGCGTTTGAATTTTATCGATAAATTTATGAATCCCGCCTATGCTTCGGCGGTTTCGTTTTCGTCGATTACGGCTTGCATCGCCTCTCTGGCGTGCTGCAGCCAATCTTTATCGCTCGTATCGAGCAGGTCTAGGTAGATGATTTTGACGTGTCCGCTGTGGACGGTGAAATCGTGGGAGTTTGCGATGTGCTGCGTGCCGATGAGCACCACGGGCTGGACACGCAGACCGAGCTTGCTAACGATCGCTTTGGCGCCGCTTTGGAATTGCAAAAGCTGCGTGCCGCGATGTCTGGTGCCCTCGGGAAACATCGTGATGACGCACCCTTCGCTCACGCGCTGTTGTACTTCGTGCACGATCCGCACCAGATCGCGCGGATTTGAGCGATCGACTTGGATCATCTTCGGAAGAGTGATGATTTTGCCGATGATAGGGATGTCTGCGATCTCCTTTTTAGCGATCCAGCAGATATCGGCGGGATGGGTTTCTTCGAGCACGACGATATCCATTATGCTTTGGTGGTTGGCGATTACTAGCTGCGCGCGCGGATCGGGAGTACCTATGATCTGGATATCGTATCCGACGCCGTAGCGCTGGAAGCGCCCCCAAATGCGGCGGAAGCGGCGATGAGAGGAGTTTTTCACCGCCATAGCGATCACGACGCAAACGACGGTAAAAATAAACCAAATCGCGTAAAATAGCGCTCTAATCCTTGCTAAGCTCATCTTTTTTAACCCAGCCGATCTTGTTGCCGCCTAGCATGATTTTATAAAATTCCTTATTCGTACCCAAAATTTCAACCTTTTCGGGATTTTTAGTCACGTAAAATACCGTGGAGCTTTGCATAGGCAAAATTCTAACCGGGGAATTTTGCGCGATACTGCCCGTGCCATAAGGCCTTTGCGCATAGAAATTTACAGCCAAAATCAGCACAGCAAAGATAAGCGGCGTGATATTTTTGCTAAGCAGAAACATCACCAAAAGCACAGCAGCTAGCGTGTAGATCGCGATCTGCTTATAGGCTTCGAACTTGCTCTCTTTCGGATTTAGCCCGATCTGCGTGCTAAGATCCTCGGCGCGCGGATTAAGCTCAAGACCGAAATTTTCAAATTTTTTAGTATTAAGATTGAAATAGCTGAAATCTAAATTTGTGATATTTTTATCCACGACGGCGAAATAATATCCGCTCTGACTTGCGTATGTGCCGCGCACGGAGTCCACGCCCTGCTTGATAATGGCTGGATTATCGATACTAAAAGCGCTGATTGCGCCGTTTCGGATACCAAGATCGAGCGTGAGTAAATTTGAAGCGTCGTCAAATTTTGTAGTTTTGTAGTTTTTAAGCTTCAGCTCGTCGGCTACGATATGCGAAAAATTAGGCTTCGTGTCAAGCTTCATAAATTCCGGATTATCAGGCTTAATAGAGCTTTTTTCAAAGAATTCTCCGTTGCGCTGCAGCGTCAAAACGAGCTCATTTATCTTATCGCTCTTATCGCTTGCCGCAAACCACAGCGTCGTCTCAAACATCTCGTCGCCCTCAATCCACGTAAGATTGTCGGCATTAAGCCACTTCATGCCATTGGTGCGGCTGATCTCCAGCTTTGGCTTAACGGTGATTTTCTGCCCCAAATACACGGCGAAATCAATCTTAAAAATTTGATTGCAATACACCTTCCTAGGCATTCCACTGGCTTTTAGCGTAAGCTCCTTGGGCTTAATGTCCTGATAGACCTTATCGTCGGATACATCCAGATCGACTTCGTTAGTAGGCGCCAGAGCCTTAAGATCGTCGATGCTTAGATTATCCATCGACATAACCTCTTTTTTATTATACTTCAGCATTACTTTAGAATTATCGCGCGTCTGCGGCTCGTCGGGCTTATCCTCAGCTTTTTTCGGCGCATATTTACTTAGATCATCAAGCGAATCGATCTCAATCTCCGGCGCAGCAAACGCAAGCGTACAGACACCTAAAATAGTAAGAATTCTTTTTAGCAAATTAAGCCTTTTAGCATTTTCCCTCCGTCCGTACCGCCCAAAATAGGCTCTATCGCGCGCTCAGGATGCGGCATCAGGCCGAAAATCTTTTTGTTTTTATCGCAAATCCCGGCAATTGCGTCCACTGAGCCGTTCGGATTTAGATCCGCGCCGTTTTCGTCGCAGTATTTCAAAAGCACGCAGTCATCGTCGTATAGCGACTTTAGCGTATCCGCAGGCGCATAATAGTTTCCCTCGCCATGCGCGATCGGGATATTTAAAATTTCGCCCTTGTCGCAACAGTGCAGAAATTTATTGTCGTTTGAAACGACGCGCAGATGGTGAAATTTTGAGATGAAGCTTAAATTTATATTTCTACTCATCGCTCCTGCAAGCAGCTTCAGCTCCAAAAGCATCTGAAAGCCGTTGCAGATACCCAAAATATAGCCGCCCTTTCGCGCGTGATCAAGCACCGCCTGCATTATGGGGCTAAATTTAGCAATCGCCGCGGTTCGCAAATAATCCCCGTAGCTAAATCCGCCAGGCAGCACGATCAGATCGGCATTTATAGCGGTTTCTTTATGCCAGATTATCTGCGTTTCGCAACCCAGCGCGTCAAAAGCGTATTTGCTGTCGCGCTCGCAGTTGGTGCCGGGAAAATTTACGATCGCTACCTTCATATCTCGATCTCGTAGTCTTCAATGACGGTGTTTGCCAAAATTTCATCGCACATCTTAGCGACGTCGGCGTAAATTTTATCCCTATCCTCGCCGTTTAGCTCAAGCACGATCTGTTTGGCTACGCGCACGTCCTCTACTCCGCTAAAACCAAGCGAAGCGAGGGCGTGTTTGACCGCCTTGCCCTGCGGATCGAGCACGCCCTCTTTAAGTCTTACGTTTACGATTACCTTCATCGCTTATCCTAAAATTCTACGCAAGACCTCTTCGTAGGCCACTTTTACGCTACCGAGATCCTGCCTGAATACGTCCTTATCGAGCTTTTTGTCAGTTTGTTTGTCCCAAAAGCGGCAGCTATCGGGGCTGATCTCATCTGCAAGCAGGATATTTCCGTCCTTATCCCTGCCGAGCTCGATTTTGAAATCCACGAGCTTTAAATTTCGCTCGTCGAAAAATTTAATCAAAATTTCGTTGATCTTGCGCGCGATCTTTTTGAGCTCGTCAAGCTCGCTTTGGCTCTTTACGGCGCCAAGCAGCAAGCAATGCTCGTCGTTTAGTATCGGATCGCCCAGCTCATCGTCTTTGTAGCAAAACTCCACCAGCGTAAACGGAAGCTTCGTGCCCTCTTTGATGCCCAGGCGCTTTGTAAGCGAGCCGGTGGCGATATTGCGAGCGATGATCTCAAGAGGGAAAATCTTGCATTTTTTTACGAGCTGCTCGGTCGGACTGATCGTCTCAACAAGCGCGGTGTCGATACCATGCTTTTTAAGAAGATCAAAAATCAGCGTCGAAATTTTACAATTCAGCGCACCTTTGCCGCTCTCTTCGGCTTTTTTGACGCCGTTAAACGCCGTCAGCGAATCTTTAAATTCTGAGATCAAAAGGTCGTCACTTTCGTTAACCGACCACATCTTTTTGCCCTTGCCTTCGTAGATGAGCTCTTTTTTGGTAGCTTGCATCACACTCTCCTTACTTGATGTTTAGAATTTTTATCGCGTCTATTGCGGTTTTTAACTGGATATCGTTATTAATCTGCTCTGCGGTGATGAAATTTTTCTCATCCTTTTTCTGAGCATCTTTTTTCTTGGTCTCGACCTTGGCTAACTCGCCTTGCAAATGCTTTTTGAGATCGGCTTCTTTTAGCGAGAATTCATCCTCGTCGCGGCTCGGCACCTTGCCCGGCGCCACTATGAGATCGGGCGTCACGCCCACCGCTTGGATGGTGCGGCCGCTTGATAGATAGTAACGCGCTATGGTTAGTCGCAAGGCTTCTTTATCCTCGATCGGTAGAATCACCTGCACGCTTCCCTTACCAAAAGTTTTTTCACCAACCAACACGGCGCGCTTTAGATCCTGAAGCGATCCGCTTACGATCTCGCTCGCACTCGCGCTGCCGCCGTTTACTAACACTACCAGAGGCAAATCAGTGATCTTCTTTTTAGGATCGGCGTTATGCGCTTCGGTTTCGTTTTTCGCGCGTCCTTTTTGAGAGACGATAAGCCCTTTGCCGACGAATAAATTTACAAGCCCGATCGCTTGATCCAAAAGCCCACCCGGGTTGTTTCGCAGATCCAAAATAATGCCTTTGGCGTCTCTGTGCTCTTTTATAAATTTACTCGCATCCGCCACCACGTGCTGGTCGAAATTCGTAACGCGCAGATATAAAATTTTATCTTCCTCGATCATCTTGGCATAGACCGATTCTACTTTGATTATGTCGCGGATAATCTCGACGTCGAAAGGCTTGCTAACTCCCTTGCGGACGATCGTTAGAGTGATTTTGGTTTTCGGCTTACCGCGCATTTTTGAGACCGCATCGTCGATCGTGATGCCGAAGGTCGCGTTGCCGTCGATACGCAAGACCACATCGTTAGCCTGAATACCTTTCTTGTCGGCAGGAGTGCCCTCGATAGGCGAGATGACGGTCAAAGCGCCGTCTTTCATACCCACTTGAATTCCAAGCCCACCGAACTCGCCCTCAGTCTGGACTTTCGTATCGTTAAACGCCTTTTCGTCCATATAGCTTGAGTGCGCGTCGAGGTTATTCATAAGCCCCGAGATCGTCTTGTCCACAAGTTCCGAGAATGTCATCTCATCAACATAATTGTTTTCGACGATCGCAAGCGTTTTGGTAAGCTTAGCTAGCGCCTCCAGACGCGTTTTTTCGCTATCTGGTTTTTTAGTCGCATTGACCTCTCTGGCTTGTAAATTTCCGGTAAAAAAACTAACGCCTAAAAATAGAGAAAATATGAATCCCAAGCCGAAGAAGAGGTGTTTTTGTCGCAAAGTTTATCCTTGAAAGTAAAATGGAGTGAATTTTATAGAAAATTGGCTAAAAATAAGGTAAATTTCATACGAAATTTGCGCGTTTACGGATAAATTTAAACCGAAAATTTTAAAATCTCACTAAAAAACCTTGACATAAAGACACTAAAGTTATATAATGCGATCAACTTCAACTTTAGGAGAAAATTTATGAACGAAACCATTGAAATTTTAACCGATAAAATGCGCTCTTTGCTCGAAAGCAGCGTTTCTTTGGCGATCCATTCTAAAAATAGCGAAGTGGACGTATTACACATGCTCTGGGCTTTGGTAGCCGACAGCGGCTCGGTTCTAAATCAAATTTTTAATAAATTTAGCATCGAAAAGACCGCGGTCGAGCTTGAGATCAAAAGCGAAATTTCAAATTTGCCGACCAGTTCAAACGTCACAAAGGAAAACGTGCGAATCTCGCGCGAGCTGATGAACTCGCTAGAGATCGCAAAAGGGCTGATGACGAGCTCGGGCGATAAATTTATCGCCGTAGATACCTGGCTGATTGCAAATTTAAACGCAGATCCGCTAAAGAAAATTCTGTCTAAATTTGCAGATCTTATCGAGATCAAAAAGGAGCTAGAAGCGCTTCGCGGCGGCAAAAGCATCGATTCGCAAACCGCCGACGAGACGCTTGAGGCGCTTAGTAAATTCGGCGTCGATCTCACCGCTAAGGCGATCGCGGGCGAGCTCGATCCGGTCATCGGTCGCGACGAGGTGATCTCGCGAATGATGCAAATTTTAATCCGCAAGACGAAAAACAATCCTATCCTACTGGGCGAGCCGGGCGTGGGAAAAACCGCGGTCGTCGAGGGTCTTGCTCAGCTGATCGCCAAAAAAGAGGTTCCGCTCAGCCTGCAAAACAAACGCGTCATCGCGCTTGATATGAGTGCGCTGATTGCGGGCGCGAAGTACCGCGGCGAGTTTGAAGATAGGCTCAAAGCCGTCATAAACGAAGTCGTAAAAGCCGCAAACGTCGTACTTTTCATCGATGAAATTCACACCATCGTAGGCGCAGGCGCAAGCGAAGGCTCGATGGATGCCGCAAACATCCTAAAGCCCGCCCTTGCGCGCGGCGAGCTACATGCGATCGGCGCTACGACGCTGAAAGAATACCGAAAGTATTTTGAAAAAGACGCCGCACTTCAGCGCCGCTTCCAGCCCGTAACGGTCGCAGAACCTAGCGTGAGCGAGGCTACGGCGATCTTGCGCGGCATAAAGGAGCGGCTAGAGGTGCATCACAACGTCACCATCACCGATAGCGCGCTTGTGGCGGCTGCAAGGCTAAGCGACCGCTACATCAGCGATAGATTTCTGCCTGATAAGGCGATCGATCTGATAGACGAAGCGGCGGCGGAGCTTAAAATGCAGATCGAAAGCGAGCCCAACGAGCTTGCCAAGGCTAAGCGCGACATCCTCACGCTTCAGGTCGAAAAGGAAGCCCTTAAGATGGAGGATGACGGCAAAAACGACGAGCGGCTCGCGCAGATCGATAAAGAGATCGAAAATTTAACTGAGCAGAAAAATGCGCTTCAGGCTAAATTTGAAAACGAAAAGTCCGTATTTGGAGGCATCAGCGAGGCGAAAAAAGCAATCGATAGCCTTAAAAACGAAGCCAGCCTAGCAAGACGCAACGGCGATCTTAGCAAGGCTGCCGAGATCGAGTACGGCAAGATCCCCGCCGCGCAGGCAAAGGTCAAGGAGCTTGAGGCGAAATGGGACGTGATGAAAGAAAACGGCGTGCTTTTGCGAAACCGCGTGGACGATGAGAGCGTGGCTGAAATTTTAAGCAAATGGACGGGCATCTCGGTAAGCAAAATGCTCTCCTCCGAAAAGGAGAAATTCCTCCACATCGAGGAGCATCTAAAAGAAAGCGTCGTGGGGCAGGATGAGGCGCTGCACGCCATCGCTCGCGCCGTCAAGCGCAACAAAGCGGGGCTCGTAAACGAAAACCGTCCAATCGGAAGCTTTTTGTTCTTAGGCCCTACCGGCGTCGGCAAGACCGAGAGCGCAAAGAGCTTAGCGAGGTTTTTATTCGATGATGAGCGAGCGATGATCCGCTTTGATATGAGCGAGTATATGGAAAAGCACAGCGTCTCGCGCTTGCTCGGCGCGCCTCCTGGATACGTAGGCTATGATGAGGGCGGACAGCTTACCGAAGCGGTGCGCAGAAAGCCCTACTCTGTGCTGCTTTTTGATGAGATCGAAAAGGCGCACAAGGACGTTTTTAACATCCTGCTTGGAATTTTAGACGACGGGCGCGCGACCGATAACAAGGGCATTACGGTCGATTTCAAAAACACGATCATCATCCTAACGAGCAATATCGGCTCGGCTAAAATTATGGAGCTTGACGCCAAAAATGCGGACAAGCCGCGCGAGGTCGCGCTTGCCGAGCGCGAGGAGGCGATAAAGAGCGAGCTGAAGAATTATTTCAAGCCCGAATTTATCAACCGTCTGGACGACATCGTGATCTTCAACGCCCTAAGCGAGGACAATCTCATCAAAATCGTGGGCATTATGTTTAAGAGCCTGCAAAAAACGCTCGCAAATCGCGGCATTAACGCGAGCCTAAGTGAAAATGCCAAAAAGCTCATCGCCTCGGCGGGCTTTGATATCGAATACGGCGCAAGACCGCTACGAAGGGCGCTCTACGATCTGGTGGAGGATAAGATCGCCGATATGATCCTAAGCGACGAGATCAAAACGGGCGATCGGATCGAAATCGGCGCGCGTGACGGCGAGATCGAGATAAAGAGGGTGAAGTAAAATCGGGCGGAATTTATCCTGCAGGGTAAATTCCTCGCTTTGGTGGAGTAAATTTGGCGAGGTGAATCTAATACTTTATTAATATAAATTGGGCGAATAATCTATCCCCTTAGGAATTGAAACAGCAAATTCATCTCGCTTGCCGGAAGCGTATTGTAGTAGAATTTCATCCCGTTGGGAATTGAAACGTCGCATATGTATGACGCATAACGTATAACTTACGCAGAATTCCATCCCGTTGGGAATTGAAACTTTAAGAAATTTATCCAGTAAGCGTCATCCTCATCGGGCAGAATTCCATCCCGTTGGGAATTGAAACTTTGCTTGTCTATATACGAAGGGCAGCGCGCGTAACGTAGAATTCCATTCCATTAGGAATTGAAACGTGATATACTTCATCGCGTAGCCCGTGGCGTTGTGCATAATTCCATTCCATTAGATAGAATTCCAAAGGATCTTGAGGAGCACAATCATAGAATTTAATGCCTTTCTATGATTAGGAAATAAATTCCTAATAAGCAATTTTCTTAGCAAGCCTCCATGGCAATTCTTAGCGAGTAATCTTCATTGGCAAGATTTAGCCCTTTTTCTTATCCTTTTTGTTCTTGCGAGAGGGGCTTCCCAGCTTGCGCCAAGCCTCGCTTTTTTGGCTATCCTCCATTAGCACTATCTCCCTGGCTCCGTTTCGCACGAGGTTTGGGTCCACCGCAAGCTCCTTCGCGTCGATCTTTTCGGGATAGTCTATGCGCGAGAGTATGCAGCGGAAGGCGTTTAGCCGCGCGATCTTTTTGTCGTTGCTATCAAGGATCGTCCACGGCGCAAACTCGGTATTCGAAGCGAGCAGCATCGAGTATTTTGCGAGCGTGTATTGATTCCACAGCTCCTGTGATCTCGCATCCACCGGCGAGAGTTTATATTGCTTCAGCGGATCGGTACGGCGCGATTCGAAGCGCCTTTTTTGCTCCTCTTTGGAGACTGAGAAGTAAAATTTAAACAAAATTATCCCCGCACTTACCAAAAGCTCCTCAAATTTAGGCACTTGACGCAGGAAATCTTTATGTTCGGCGTGGGTGCAAAAGCCCATCACGGGCTCGACCATCGCGCGGTTGTACCAGCTGCGGTCAAAGATCGTGATCTCGCCGCCGCTGGGTAGGTGCGCGACGTAGCGCTGGAAGTACCACTGCGTCTTTTCGACATTGCTCGGCTTTTCGAGCGCTACGATGCGGCATCCGCGCGGGTTTAGGTGCTCGGTTAAACGCTTGATCGTGCCGCCTTTGCCCGCCGCGTCGCGCCCCTCCATCAAAATCAAAATTTTTAAGCCTTTTTCTTTTACGAATTTTTGCAGCTTCAAAAGCTCGATCTGGTATCTCTCAAGCAGGGTTTCGTAGTCTTTGAACGAGATTTTTTCGTACTTTGAGCTTTTAAATTCTATCTCTTTCAGCGCTATTTCGCCTGTTTCGGTTTTGATTTCTTTGCTCATATCGCCTCCTAAAAATTTTGAGGAATTTTACAAAAAAGTTCTTTATATTACACTATAAATTCATACTTATTACGTTAGAATGTAGGAAAAAATTTCAAAGGATAAAATTTGATCAGATCACTTATTTTGGCAGCGTTTCTTCTTTTAGGCTTGGGCGCCGAGCCCCTGAAACCCTCCGATGCGTTCAAGCTTAATGCGGCGGCGCAAAGCGATAGCGTAACGCTAAGCTTCGATATCGCGGACGGGGTCTATCTCTATCAAAACGAGATAAAAATTTTCACTGACGGCGCGGAGGTAACGAATTTAATAAATCTGCCCGCCGCGACCGAATATAAGGATTATAAAATTTACGAGGGCAAATTTAGCATCACCGTGCCTTTGGGCCTCGTGCTTGCAAATGCCGCAGACAGCGATGATTTCGTGCTTAATGGTGATTTTTTGGGATGCACTAAAGCGGGCTTTTGCTACCAGCCGCAGCAGTTCGGCTTTAGCTTTAAGCGCGTGGTGGAGGGCTATGAGATCAGCAAAATTTCAAACTCCGAACTGAAAAAATATAGAAAAGGCGCAAATTACGCGCAGATTTCTGCCGCAGACAGCGCACAAGGCGGGGCTGTAAATTTTAAAAGCAATGCCGCAGCTTCGGGCGCAGAGGCAAATTCCTTGGCAAGCTCGCACGCAGCGGGGAATTCCGCGGCAAGCTCGGCTGAAAACACTGCTGTAAATTCCGATGAATCCTCCGCTCACAAAAATCCACGCGGCGCAAATCCCATCTCCGAACAGGATAAAATTTTAAACGTTCTTGGCGGCAAAAGCTTCATCGCGGCGATCGCGCTGTTTTTTGGTTACGGCGTGTTGCTTTCGCTAAGCCCTTGCGTCTATCCGCTCATCCCGATCCTCTCGTCGATCATCGTGGCGAAAACTTCCTCGAAGCCGAGCGCGAAAAAAAGCCTCGCCGTAAGCCTTGCGTATATTCTCGGGATGGCGAGCTCGTATGCGATTTTAGGAGCTTTCGTGGCGGTTTTCGGGCAAAATTTACAGGGCCTGCTGCAAACTCCGCCCGCACTGATCCTAACCTCGCTGATATTCGCTGCGCTCGCGTTTTCTATGTTTGGATTTTATGAGATCCGCTTGCCTGCGCGCTTTCAGAGCTTTTTAAATAGCAAAAGCGAAAATGCTGGCGGCCTGATCGGAGTTTTTTCGATGGGGCTTATCTCGGCGCTCGTCGTATCGCCGTGCATCTCCGCTCCGCTTGCAGGCGCGCTCGTTTACATCGCGGGCAGCGGCGACGTTCTGCTGGGTGCGGCGGCTCTTTTTGCGCTTGGGCTCGGAAGCGGCGCACTGCTGCTTGTGGTGGGGCTCGGCGGCGCATTGCCTAGGCCGGGAGCTTGGATGGAGGCGGTGCCTAAAATTTTTGGCTTTTTGCTGCTTTTTACGGCTGTGTGGATTTCGCGCACGCTCATCGGCGAAAATTTAAGCCTGCTGATTTATGCGGTTTTGGGCGCGATTTTCGCAGGATTTTTGGGGCTGTTTGACGGCGGCGCGAGCGGGATAAAGCGCGCTTTGGCCCTTATAATCGCGCTATATTCGGCGCTGCTACTCGCGGGCTTTGCCAGCGGCGCGAGAGATTTTTCCAGACCGCTTGGTAATCTAATCCCGCAAAGCACGAGATATTCCAGCGGCGGTTTGGGCGGCGAGAGCTTGCAAGCGGGCGAAATTTTTCGCGTTAAAAATTTAAGCGGCGCACATTTTTCGTTTGTGCACGATCTGGCGCAGCTGCGCGGCGAAATAGAAAATTCCAAAAAGCCCGTGATAGTGGATTTTTGGGCTAGCTGGTGTAAAAATTGCGAGCAGAGCGAGCGAGCGTTCGCAGATCCCGCTCTTGCTGGCGCTCTTGATAAATTTAGCCTTTTAAAGATCGATCTTAGCGAAGATAGCGAGCAAAATAGGGCGATAAAAACGCATTTTAACGTATTCGGCCCGCCTACGATTCTGTTTTTTAAAGAGGGCGCCGAGATTGCGAACCTGCGCCAGATCGGCAGCGTAAATTCCGAAAAGCTGGCCGAAATTTTAACCGAAATTTAGTGAAATTTAGATAGATTTCAAACAAAATTTAGTTTTAAGGATTGCGCGATGATAAGCAAAAATAGGGCTACGAAAGAGACTAAAATCGAGCTTGAGCTTGAGCTTTACGGGCGCGGCGCAGCGCAGATACAAACTGGCATCGGTTTTTTCGATCATATGCTTGGCGCGTTTGCCAAGCACGCGTGGATCGATCTGAACCTACGCTGTGAGGGCGATTTGCAGGTCGATTTTCACCACAGCGTCGAAGACTGCGGCATAGTGCTCGGAAGCGCGATCAAAGAGGCGATCTATCCCGCGCAAAATATCGAGCGCTTCGGCGATAGCGTCCTCGTGATGGACGAGGCGGCGGTTTCTGCAGCGCTTGATTTTTCCAACCGCGCGTTTTTGGTATTTGATTGCCCGAGCCTGAAGCGCGGCAAGATCGGCGAATTCGACGCCGAGCTCGTGGAGGAATTTTTCCGCGCTTTGGCTTTCAACGCAAATTTCACGCTTCATATAAGCCAGATTCGAGGCGAAAATCTGCATCACGTCGCAGAAGCCGCGTTTAAGGCGCTCGCCGTCGCATTTCGTCGCGCGATAAGTATCAACGAGCGCGCTGGCGTGCCTAGCACTAAGGGCGTTTTATAGCGGTAGAGGGGCGTTAAATTAAAAACGGAAGCTAAATTTAATAAATTTAGCAATTCGTGGTTTTGTAATTTTATCGGCGTTTGAAATTTTACTCTCGCCGCTGCTTGAAATTTGCAAAATTTCGCTTTTGTTCGGGCGAGGATCGCCGCTTTATTAAGATCGCTTGCTCTAGCGTATTTGCGCTTGTGCTCTTGCTTGACGGGCGCGTAAATTTAATCGGCGCGCTAAAATGCTGCTTTGTACATTAAAATTTAAAGGTAAAAAATGAATATTTTCGGATCGCTTATGGAGATTTTAAATGTGCTGTTTTTGATCTGCTTTGTTTGGCTTGTCGCGTGCTTGATTAAATTTATCAGATCAAAAGATGAGCCGGAGCGCCATAAAAGAGATAAAAAATTTCTAATTATTTCGATGGTTGTGTTTGCATGCGCTTTTGCTCCATTCATATATTCTCAGTGGCTATTTGATCCTTTTTCTACACTTATCTTGGTTTTTACCTGGCTGCCGGTAATTTCGTTCATTTGGCTAATTGTAAGTTTAGTAAAATTTATTAGATCTGCTAAAAGCACGGCTGAGCGCCGTAGAAGAATTAGAAATCTCTTGATTCTCTCCGCGTTTTTATTCATAATCTTTTCAGCCGCCTTAATAGGCTTTTTATGGCTGCTTAACAACGCACTTGCGCATATGTGAGATACAAAATGAGCGATGAAATTTTTCAAAAAACGATCGCCGTAATATTTACGGCTTGGGCGATCAGCGTTTGCGCGCTAGTCGCAGCGGCGCTGTATCTGCAGAGCAAATGCTCGATCATCTCCTATATCGCAAACGGAAACTAAGATGAAGCGTGCAATTATCGCCATTTTTCTGGTGTTTATCTTGGCGGCTTTCGATTTTGCGTTTTACCGCCTCGTCGTGAAGCGATACGTAAATCAAAGCAGCGCCGAGATGCAGGCCAAATCGATCGAGCTACATAAATTTCTGCCGTTTGATGAGGGCTCGCAGATCGTGCGCGTTAGCTCCAGTTTAAAACTTAGCGGCGATCTGCCGATAATCGACGGAGCAGCGGCTTTGTATCCCGTCTTTTCGGCATTCGTCGCGGCGAGCTATCCGAAGGACAGCGTGGAATTTGACGGGCGAAATTTCACGAATGCTAGCAGGCTCAAATTTAGCAACACTCGCGGCGCATACAAGGCCGTAAGCGACGGCGAGGCGGATCTGATATTCGTCGCCGCCCCTTCGAAGCAGCAGCTTGATTACGCGCGAGAAAAGGGCGCAAATTTACGCTTCGTGCCGATCGGGCTGGAGGCGTTCGTCTTTATCGTAAATGCAAATAACAAAGTTTCAAGCTTAAGCGTGGATCAGGTGCGAGGAATTTATTCGGGGCAATATAGCGACTGGTCGCAGCTCGGCGGCGAGCGAATGCGAATAGATGCCGTGCAGCGAAACGCGGGCAGCGGCAGCCAGAGCGCATTTTTGAAATTTATGGGCGAGACGCAGCCTAAGCGCAAGATCACGGGCTTTTTCGGTAGCGCGATCGGCTTTTCGTTTCGATACTACGTCGAGGGGATCGTGCGAAACGGCGGCGTGAAGATGCTTAGCCTAAACGGCGCGTATCCTAACAAAGAAAATATCGCTAGCCGCAAATACCCGCTCGTAGCCGAAATTTACGCGGTTTACGATGAAAACAACAAAAACGAAAATATCCGCATCTTGATAGATTGGATCCTTTCACCGCAGGGGCAAAGTATCATCGAAAATAGCGGCTACGTGCCGATTAAGGGCTAAGATCGCAGCTTAAATTTATACGGCGTTTGCCAAAAATTCAGCCAAATTTCGTTAAAATCATAAAATTTCAAAAAACGGAAAACAAAGTGATAAAGATCATATTTTTAGACGTAGACGGCTGCCTTAGCGACGGCGGGCTGTACCATTCAAACGGCGGCGAAGAGATGAAGAAATTTAACGTAAAAGACGGGTTTGGCATCCAGGAGTGGCAACGGCTGGGGCTAAAGGTCGCGATCATCACCGGCAAAAGCTCGCAAATCGTCGCAAACCGCGCGCGCGAGCTAAAGATCGATACGCTCTTTCAAGGCGAAAAAGATAAGCTCTCAAGGGCGGAGCAAATTTTAAAAAATTTTAACCTAAGCTTCGATGAGGCCGCTGCAATCGGCGATGATATAAACGACGCGAAGCTTTTAAATGCGGTCGCGATCAGCTTCAAGCCCGCCGATGCGCTAAGCTCGCTAAAAGCGGACGTCGCGCTAAGCAAAAACGGCGGCTGCGGCGCAGTGCGCGAGATGATCGAAATACTCGTCGATAAAAACGGCATGCGCGAAGAGTGGAATAGTAAATGGCTGTAGTTTCGCAAGCGCGCGCGATGGGTAAAATTCCGCGCAGATCAAAGAGGACTGAGCGATGGTGATAAAAATTTTCTACGTCGCGATTGCGATCTTTTGCGTCGCGATGGTGTTTCTAAGCGTGCAGACGCCGTATTTTAGCGATATGTTTAGACAGGATCTAAGCATTGCGAATATGGAGATGAAAAAGATCGTCGATTATCAGATCGGCGAGCGCGTGGATGCTAAATTTACCGCGGACAGCGGCACTCGCTATAAGGATCGCGACGAGTTTGTAAATTTTAAAGCCGAGGAGATTAGCGCGGATCTGAATCACACTTTGGTTTCAAAGACCGCGACGCGCGCAGGCGAGCTGATAAAATTTAACGGCGACGCGCATTACGTAAATAGCAGAGGCTTTGATTACACGGCGCAGGAGATCATCTACGATACGAGCAGCAAGATCGTCCGCTCCGACGTGCCGTACGTGCTGCGCCAAGGCGGCGACCGCATCACGGGCGCAAGTATCAGCTACGACACCAAAACCAAACAAACAAACTCAAAAGGAATCCACGCATGGTATTTAATAAAAGATCAAAATTCCACAAACTAATATTCGCATCTGCGCTAATTGCGGGCTTTGGCGCGACTACTCTTAGCGCCGCGCAGGAGCAGGTCGAGGTCACGGCGGATAATTTTTTCGCCGACGAGATCAAGCAGATCAGCGTCCTAACAGGCAACGTCCGTATCAAAAAGGGCGCTTATGATACGCTAAATTCCGACAAAGTGACGATCTACTTCGACGCTAAACGCCAGCCTACTAAATATGTCGCGACCGGAAACGCAAATTTTAAAATTTTACTCAATCAGAAGCATTACGACGGCAAGGGCGGCATGCTGACCTACGATCCGACTATCGAGGCTTATACGCTTGAAAACAACGCCTATCTGCACGAAGCCGAGACCAAAAAGGAGGTTTACGGCGATAAGATCATCGTAAATCGCCAAAAGGGCACCTACGAAGTAAAAAGCGGCGGCAGCGAGAAAAAGCCCGTGCGTCTGATTTTTCAGGTCGAAGATCAAAACAAATGATCTATCCTAGCAGCGCGCAGTTTATCACCTCCGCCGCAAATATCGCGGGTGCGCCCGAGTTTGCGATGAGCGAAGTGGCGTTTTTGGGGCGTTCCAACGTCGGCAAAAGCAGTCTGATAAACGCGCTTACCGGGCGCAAAAATCTAGCCAAATCAAGCTCGACGCCGGGCAAAACACAGCTGATAAATTTCTTTGAAGTTAAATTTAAACAAAAGCTTGCCGCAGGCTCGGACGGCTCGCAAAATGAAACATCGCCCGATCTAGCAAGCAAAGAGGCTTTAAGCTCGGCTGCAAATTGTGCGCAAGATCACGCGGATGCTGCGGCGTCTGAGCGAAATTTGAAGCAGGATTTCGTTTTAAATTTAAAAAGCGCCTCGGCGGATTTTAGATCGGATCGCGAGACAGATCTTGCGGCGGGTTTCGCGCCGAATTCCGCGCAAAACTCCGAATTAAATTTTACAGGCAGATCCGCGCTAAATTTAGCGGGCAATTCCGCTTTCTCGGGTCTTGCGAGCTTGGGAGAAAATATCTCTTTGATCTTCGTGGATCTGCCCGGGTTCGGGTACGCTAAGGTCTCCAAAAAACTGCATTATATCTGGCAGAAAAATCTCGACGAGTTCATCAAAGAGCGCCTAAATATCAAGCTTTTCGTCCATCTTATCGACGCGAGGCAGTTTGATCTTGCGATAGATAAAAATTTGCAAAACTATCTCGCTAGTTTTCTGCGCGGCGATCAAAAGGTCGTGAGGCTCTATACCAAAGCCGACAAGCTCAACCAAAGCGAGCGCGCAAAGCTTTTGAGGCACGATCCGCAGGCGGTTTTGGTCTCTACGCTAAAAGGCAGCGGGCTTGCGAAAGCGCGCGAGATCATCGTACGCGGGGCGTTTGGATTATGAAATTTCTAAATTTAAATACGTTAAATTTAGCGGCGCAGAATTTCAAAATAATTAAATTTAGAGGATATAAAATGCGCCGCCAAGATCGCGCAAAGATTAGGGAAAATTTTAGATGATACGGCTAAAAAAGGCGCGCCTTTGCGACATTTTGCGTATGCAGGAGCTCGTAAAAGAGGAGGTTCAAAACGGCGTAATCTTGCCGCTTGAAAGCGATGAGATCGCTGCTCATATTCGCTCATACGTGCTGGCGTTCGGCTGCGATTCTAAGGCGGATACGAGCTTTGATTCCAAGGAAAATTTGAGTTTCGATTCTAAAAAAAATTCCGATTTAAATTTAGCCAGGAATTCCGATTTAAATTTAGCACGCAATTCGGATTCAAATTTAGCGCGCAATGCCGATTTAAATTTAATCCAAAGCTCCGCAGAAAATTTTGCCGAAATTACTTCTGAAAATTCCGCCGAAGATGCCGCGGGTAATTTTGCGCCGCAACTAGCTACGCCGCAAAATAGCGCAGCGCAAGCCGTATCCGGGGCAAGCTGCGCACAAGCGGGAAAAGAGCAAATTTTACGGAGCGGATATACGCAAGAAGCGGGCATCTATAGAACCGAACATTCGCAGCCCCACGAATCCCAGTGCTTAAAAGAAGCCGAAATTTTAGCGGGCTTTGCTTCGCTTAAAATTTTTAACGCAGATCTTGCCGAGGTGCGCTCGCTCATCGTCGCTCCGCAGTTTCGCAGGCGGGGCATTGCCAGAGCTATCGTAAATGAGCTGCTAGACGAGGCGAGATTTTACGGGCTAAAAAGCGTATTTACGCTCACCTATCAAAAGGAATTTTTCGAGCGGCTGGGGTTTACCGAAATCCCAAAGGATGAGCTGCCCGCGCAAAAAATTTGGGCCGATTGTATTAAATGCAAAAAGTTTCCGGTATGCAACGAAATCGCACTTATCTATACCTTATAGCGGACACGCTTTTTAGCGCGGGGGTTCTTTTCTACCTGCTTCTAAGTGCGGTGTATAGGGGGCTACCGCCGCTGATCGGATTTTTTTTCACGGCGATGGTGGTGCAAAAATATGAAAACGACGTAAAATTTAAAAAGTTCGGATTTAGCTGGTTTTTCTCTATTTTTTATCTGTTTTGCGCCGAGCAGATCCACGGATTTAACCTATTTAGCGTGGCTATCGCGTATTGTATATTTTATTTCGTGGTCTATGAAAACTCATTTAAATATATTAAATTTAGAAATTTTTTGATCTGCTTTGACGTTATGATCAGCTATGTTTTGGTCTTTGTGGTGAGCAACGCGATCTCGGCGATCAAAAAGAGCGAGTATCTGCCTCTAAGCGGCGAGTATTTAAATTACATCGTGATTGAAATTTTGCTTGCTCTGCTCTTTTTTAAGGGGCGGCTGGTATGAGGCTGAAGTTCGTATTTGCTTTCGTGATACTATTTTTTAGCATGCTTTTGGTTAGAATTTATTATCTTTCGATCAAATCAAACGAATTCTACGAGCAGGTCGCTAAAAACAACGTCATCTCCACCGAATACATCCCACCGGTGCGCGGTCAAATTTTAGACGCCAAAGGCCGCCCGCTTGCGATAAACAATCTCGGCTTTTCGCTATCGATCGCGCCGCATCTAAAAGACGCCGCGCTGCAAAGCGAGCTAAATAATATCTCGCGCTATTTCAAAGATCTCAACGTCACTGCGATGAGCAAGAGCTACAAGGACGCGAATTCCGCTTACAATCAAGACTTTATCGAAGTCGTGCCGTTTTTGGACTACAACGCCACGATACAGCATTTCGCGAGCTTGAGCCTGCACGAAAATATTAAAATTTCGCCCGCTTCGCAGCGCTTCTACCCTTACGGTGCGCTTGCTTCGCACATCATCGGCTACGTGGGCCGCGCCAATAAAAAGGATATCCAAAGTAACCCCCTAAGCGCGCTTACCGGATACAACGGCAGAAGCGGCGTCGAGGGGTATTATAACGAGCTTTTGCAGGGCAGCAAGGGCGAGCGCAAGACGAAGGTTACGGCGCTAAATCAGGTCGTAGAGGAGATCTCGATGCAAGAGCCCAGCAGCAGCGAAATTTCGCTTACCATCGATCTTGAGCTGCAAAAATACCTCGAGGAAATTTTTAAAGACAAGGACGGCGTAGCGATCGTGATGGATCTGCGCGACGGCGCTATCATCGCGGCGGGCAGCTTCCCCGAGTATGATCTAAACACCTTCGTGGGCGGAATTTCGCAGGCGCAGTGGGACGAGCTGATAAAAGACCCGCGCCATCCGTTTACGAATAAGCTCGTAAACGGCCTCTATCCGCCGGGCTCAGTAATTAAAATGGCCGTGGGGATGAGCTTTTTAAACAGCGGCAAGATCAACGAGAACTGGAGCGTGTTTTGCAGCGGCGCGATAGAGCTAGGGGGGCGTAAATTTCGCTGCTGGAAGAGCTGGGGTCACGGCCGCGTGAGCCTAGTAGAGGCGATTAAAGGCAGCTGCGACGTGTATTTTTACGAAGGCTCGCTGCTAGTGGGGATCGACTACATGTCCGCGTATCTGCAGCGTCTGGGGTTTGGTAGTAAAACAGGCGTCGATTTACCCAATGAGTTTGTAGGCACGATGCCTAATAAGGCCTGGAAAATGCAGAAATTTAAGCGCGCGTGGTATCAGGGCGAGACGGTCAATGCCTCGATCGGTCAAGGCGACGTGCTCGTAACCCCTATGCAGGTGGCGAAAAACACCGCGCAGATCGCCTCGGGCAAGGCTATCACGCCGCATTTTTTAAAAAGCATCGACGGCAAGCCGGTGGAATTTGCCCCTACCGAGCTTTTCACGCCGAAAGAAAAGGCTCAGCTGCCGCTCGTGCGACGCGGTATGTATGAGGTCGGCAACAACCCCGACGGAGGCACCGCCTACAAGCTCATCCATACCGCAGTCGTGCCTCTAGCGGTCAAGACGGGAACCGCGCAGGTCGTGGGCATCTCTCAGACCACCAAAAAGCGAATGAAAGAGGCCGATATGGACTACTTCCACCGCTCGCACGCCTGGATGACTAGCTTCGGGCCGTACGACAAGCCGCAATATGCCGTAACCGTACTAGTCGAACACGGCGGCGGCGGCGGAAGCGCGGCGGGTCCCGTGATAATGCAAATCTACGAAAAGCTCGCTCAGATGGGCTACATCGACGCCAACGCAACGACTATCAAAGACAGCGCAAAGAAAACGAAGTAGAGCGGAATTTTAAAATTATAAAATTTTAGAATTCTACTCGTCCTTCGCGGGCTTGGAATTTTATCTAGCTTCCATAGGTTTGGAATTTATCCGCTTCCGTGAGTCTGAAATTTTAAAATTTCGTGCAGGCTAGAGGTATAGAATTTATCTTGTCTTTAGGATTTGGGGGTTTAAATTTCATACAACCATGCTTTACCCAATATGAAAGACTTCTTAAAGAGCTTGGGCGCGGTTTAAATTTCATACAACCATGCTTTACCTGCGCCACTGCCTGGTGTTTTGAATATGAGCGAAGAGTTTAAATTTCATACAACCATGCTTTACCTGCTTTAAATTTTAAAATTTAGCGCAGTGCGGAGGCTTTTAAATTTAGAATTTTACCCGTCCTTCGCAGATTTTAAATTTTAAAATTTATAGTAGTAAAAGACCTTAAAATTGAGTAGATCAAAGTAGTTTTAAATTTTAAATACATTATATATTAGCGCATAGGCGAATATAAACATATTGTAAAATCTAAGATTATTAAAAATTTCTTGAGGAGGAGAGAATGGCGTTTGTTGCGGAGCATATTTCTAAAGAGGACTTGAAGAAATATGATATTATAAATCGCGTAGATCAGTGCTTGGCAAAATATCATTATGATCCACAGGAGCCCAATGAAATAAAGTGGTTGAACTGGGTCATCGACAGGCAAAGAGATATTTGGCTTATCTTTGTTTGTAGCCCGCATCTGCCTGATCCAAGAGACGGATATACCGGAGAGATGATTTGGCTGCTTTATTATAAAGGTAGAGAAATTGAGCTTGACATTAGACGGGTCTATGACGAAACTACGAGTAAAATGCTCGTAGACAATCCGTTTTTTATAAAATATAAGCTAGAAAATATCAATTCTAGTCTTGACAGAATTTCGTTAGATGAGCTCTATAAGGTGCTTAATGAAGCTTTGATAGAATATGGAGAAAGTGGTATACACGGTAGAAAGTTCTTGCCAAAAGAACATGAAGTCGTAACTTTTCTGCATGATTAAATTAAAGGATAAATAATGACGAGTAAACAAGCCGATCAAATTTTAGCAGATATTGCAAATGGTAAAGATGTACGCACCAGTAGCGGCGCTAAGGTAACCGGTGAAAATTTTGAGAAATTTTTTCTAAACGATATGGTTAGAAAGCTAGGCACTAAAAGCGAAGGCGATATCTACGAGCATATAAGCGAATATCAATATGTCGTAGATATAATTAAATATTAAATTTAAGGAGTAGAAAATGGCGTTTGAAAATGCAATTATCACTAAAGAGGATGATGAGAAGTATGGACTTAGCGAGATTTACTATAAGTACAATCCATTATATAAGACACTACCAAGTCAAAAGAGCTGGATTATAGATAAAAAACTGGATTGTTGGATTATGAAAACTCAATTATTTAATGATCCAGAGATAGACCACGCATATCTATCAAAAGCAATGTGGAAATTCTATTATAAAGGTAATATATTTGACATCGTTCTTGATTATGGATTAGATGAAAAAGTTTCAGGTATCCAATATAATAAAGTCTGGAAAGTATTGTCAATAGTGCCAAATGGTAGCGAAAAAATATCAGTAGATGAAATTTTTTCACTTTTAAAAGAGCAACTTATAGTATTTGGGCTTGATGGATTATATAAGCAAGGTGAGAATTATAAAGTCACGTTGATAGATGCAAGAAAAGGATAAATAATTTTTTATCCGATCAGAATTCAGCTCGGTAAATTTTAAAATTTAGCGCAGCGAAAGGCTTAAATTTTGATGATAAATTACGACAAAGTGTTTTTAAAAGCGCCGAAATGAAACGAGATATAAAAGCCAAATTTATCTTAAAAGCTATGAATTGGGGAGTAGGGCGATAAAAGAGTTCATTAAAAAATGTTTTGAGCTAAAAGGGGTGAGGATTTTATTCTGGATCGCCTTGCTCATTTTTACTATAGATTGCTTGGGCGTTATATTTGCCAGCATAGACGCGGTTTTTTTGGCGGAGTATAGCGGTTACGATATCGCGAATCCGCTTTCTATCGTTATGAAAGCTTTTGAACTAACGTGGCACGAAGAAGCAAGCGATAGCGAAAGCGATATTTTCGGCGCTATGGTATTGTATCTATTTTGCGCGACGGTAATTTTGCCTCTAATCATCTGCTGTTTTGTATTTTCAAAGATAAAGGCTTTTATTCTGCTGGATAAAATATCCGCCGCATCTGCATTTTTTATAAGTTTATTTTATGCTTATCCGCTAGCTGTGATAATCCTAGCAAAAGCCGATTTGACTTGGTTGGGACATCTGTTTGATCGCTCAAATTTTAATTTTAACATAATGATGATAAGCGCTTTATCGTCGCTAATAATCGCGTCTGTAACGGTTTTTATTCTAAAAAGAAGAGATAAAATTTAATATGGATAAGTTTATGGGATTATCTTTATTTAGCTAAATTTTATGTAAATTAATACGCAAAATTTTACGAATATAGCTCGAGATATGTAAATTTAAAAGGGCAAATTTTGAAACGATCTTAAAATTTGCCTCCGCTTCAGATTTGAAATTTCAAGTTGCGCGGTTTGAAATTTCGATCATCGACTTCGAATTTTAAAATTTCAATCTCATCTGCCTTCTTAAATTTTTTAATCTAAAATACTTGCGCTTTTGAATCCTGCAGCTCAAAGTCACTGTTTCTTAAATTTGAAATTCTAAGCTCTGAGATGCGGAGCCTTGCTCGATAAAATTTTAAAACTTCAAGTCTAGAATTTAATTTGATAAAAATTTTATCGGGCAGAATTCGGCTCGGTAAATTCTATTAAATGCTCCTATAGGAGAGAAAAATATGAAATCTCAAATACAGCATTTCAATTCCCAACGGGATGAAATTCTACCTCAAAAGTGAAATTTTAGGGCAGGAAAATATTAATTTGTTTCAATTCCCAACGGGATGGAATTCTACAATACCCGTTTAACAGGCTGATCCCACCAAGCAAAAGTTTCAATTCCCAACGGGAATTGAAATGCGAAATTCACATATCCCGCATTCACCGCCTTTCCGTAGAAAATTCTATTCCACTAGGAATTGAAACGCTCTTTGTGCCGGCAGATATGGCTCGGCATGGGGTAAAATTACATCTTGTTTGTAATTGCTACCAGAGCCGATCAAAAAAAATCAAACCCCAAAAGCTTCGATGTGTAAAATTTCATCTATCCCCGTTTTAAAATTTAATGTGCCGTTCTGTAAGATGCCTGTTTACGCGAGTCTATTCATCCTTATAGCATAACTTGCAAAATTTTATAAAATTTTATGTTTATTTTATGCAGTATTCTGTATAATTCACACGGATAAACGAAGTGTTTTGCCATTTTTACTTATGAATGACACGATTTTTATTCATTTTATACGATTTTATGTATAATTAACGAATAAATTTGTATAATTTTCATATGTTAGAAACGAGCGATATATTCAACATTTTGCACAATGCCGTCGAAGCCAAAAATAACGGTAAAAAGATCTCGCACGCCGCGATGGCGCAGAGGTTAGGCGTGTCGATGCGGACGTATCAGGACTGGCGCTTGGGCACGACCAAACCGCAAGCCGCGACCGCGATATGCCAGATGTTGTGCGAGCTCGATAGCGACGACGCTGCGTTTGTGCTGCATAAGATAAAAAAACTTATAGGAGAGTAGAGTGCAAAACATTACTTTGCAAGAAAAGCTGGATCTGCAGGGCGTCTTTCGCGTGATTTATGAGAAAAAAGAGTCGAAATTCGCGATCTTTTATAAGGCGCTTTTGAAGAAATTTTTTAAAAATTTTAAAAAATAATTGGCGGAGGCATTTATTTATTATACTTTATGTGGCAAAGGCGGTAGTATCCATTAAATTTAGATGATTTTCCTTTTTATGACGACCACACCGATATTCTTTGTTTTGCATTTTCAGAGGATGCTACCGAATTTTGCTTTATAAAATTTTTTCCATCTTTCTGCCTCTTTGGTATCATCTAATTTAATTTTAAATTCTAACTTTGGCTCATGATCTTAAATTTGTAGCGTAAATTTAATTAAAATTAATGCAGAATTCCTTCTTTAACCTAGCTTTTAAGATCCATAGCGTGCATTTTTATAAATATTTTGAATTGCTATTAAATGAGTTGCATTTAAATCTATTTATATTGCGGCAAATATATAGTTCGTTAAAATTTTAATTTGTGAGTAACTCCAAAATTTCATTCGTAACCCATAAATTTAACATATTTAGTAGGTGAATTAAAACCGAATGAATTTCATATAAGTACCCCATGTTGTATCCTATCCCAGCCACAACTAATCTTTTTAAATTTTATAGCGAGATGAGAATTCTATCCATTTCCGCCGTAAAAAGATCCGTTTTGATTTCAATAAGATGAATTCTACAGCCTACGCGAATCGTACAATGAGCCTATTTATACGTTTCAATTCCCAAAGGATAGAATTATTCCACATTCCTACGGGACACTATAAAATGCAGTGGCAGAAGTTTTAATTCCCAACGAGATGGAATTCTACAATATCGACCCGTCCTTTGCCTTTAGCAGTTGCGGTTTCAATTCCCAACGGGATGGAATTCTACGTTAAACGGCGCCGACTATAGATATTTAGCGATCGAGTTTCAATTCCCAACGGGATGGAATTCTACCTTCGCAAAACCCAATCCCGCTTTGGGTTTATCGTAAGAGTTTCAATTCCCAACGGGATGGAATTCTACTCTTATCCGCGTCATCGTAAGAGTTATTTGCAAGAGGTTTCAATTCCCAACGGGATGGAATTCTACTTAGCATACCGAGCGTCTTTAACCTATTAAGAATACGTTTCAATTCCCAACGGGATGGAATTCTACTATTTTAAAGTATCTTTTCTCTATCGAGCAAAACTAGTTTCAATTCCCAACGGGATGGAATTCTACAATTTCAGATTGAACCCTTGAAAAGCCTTTGCCTTGTTTCAATTCCCAACGGGATGGAATTCTACTGTAATTTTCTCAAGTATGAAACTTACGATCATGCGTTTCAATTCCCAACGGGATGGAATTCTACGGCGGACGTAAAAGAGGTGCATTTGGTGCCAAGCTAGTTTCAATTCCCAACGGGATGGAATTCTACAAATTACAAAGAGCGAGCGAACGGTCAACAATAAGTTTCAATTCCCAACGGGATGGAATTCTACCCCGGCTGCGCTGAAATACGTGATCGGCGGCAAGCGTTTCAATTCCCAACGAGATGGAATTCTACCGAAGTTTAAATTTGCCGTATGCGAGCTTGCGAGTTTCAATTCCCAACGGGATGGAATTCTACATTTATGCAGCGCTAGTTAGCGCCGTTGATTTAAGTTTCAATTCCCAACGGGATGGAATTCTACGGTTTTGCCGCGGTATTGAAATTTATCTTGTAGGGGTTTCAATTCCCAACGGGATGGAATTCTACGCGTTGTTTCTTATTGTTTCGTCGGAAATTTGAATTAGTTTCAATTCCCAACGGGATGGAATTCTACCTATACGCCCTAAACGACGGAGAGATAGAGGACGGTTTCAATTCCCAACGGGATGGAATTCTACTTTAGGCTATGATTTAGCCCCGCCAGCGCAAGGGTTTCAATTCCCAACGGGATGGAATTCTACCTGCCGTTAGCAAATGCCGCCTCTCCTTTGGAAATGGTTTCAATTCCCAACGGGATGGAATTCTACGCTGTCGAATTTCTTGACCGCTTGCAGGCTTTCGGCGTTTCAATTCCCAACGGGATGGAATTCTACAGTATAAAAAAAGGCGATTACCGCAAAAATTTAGCGTTTCAATTCCCAACGGGATGGAATTCTACGGTATCCCATACGATACCCTAAGAGGCTGGGGTAGTTTCAATTCCCAACGGGATGGAATTCTACCTCACTATTGAGACGGGCGATGAAAATCGCACGAAACGTTTCAATTCCCAACGGGATGGAATTCTACCGCGGCTAAAATAGCTATACACGCTACCGCTGGCGTTTCAATTCCCAACGGGATGGAATTCTACGGAATATGATGATAGGACAAGCCAAAACCCCAAGAAGTTTCAATTCCCAACGGGATGGAATTCTACTTTCCAAATTTCGGGATTTATGAATGAGGGAATTTGTTTCAATTCCCAACGGGATGGAATTCTACAGTAGCTTTTTAGATTACTCCAGCGACGGCTTTTGTTTCAATTCCCAACGGGATGGAATTCTACTAATCCACTACTATTTCATAAGACTTGCCGTCTGGGTTTCAATTCCCAACGGGATGGAATTCTACCTCAATTCTTTAGGCGACATCGTGACCCGCTCTGATCGTTTCAATTCCCAACGGGATGGAATTCTACTGTAAAGTTTGTTATTTTTTAGGAGAAACGTTATTGTTTCAATTCCCAACGGGATGGAATTCTACACATCCTTAAAAGCTTCTATGACGCCCAAAGACTGTTTCAATTCCCAACGGGATGGAATTCTACGATAATGCGGCGAGTTCGGATCAAGCAGCGAGCAGGTTTCAATTCCCAACGGGATGGAATTCTACGAAAAGACAACTTTTTCATAGCAACACCTTTCTTGTTTCAATTCCCAACGGGATGGAATTCTACTCAAAACGCTCCTACGCAATCGCAGGAGACTTCGTTTCAATTCCCAACGGGATGGAATTCTACTTTAACCGGTCTGAGCTTGGAGCGATATAGCTCTTGTTTCAATTCCCAACGGGATGGAATTCTACCACTCTTTCTTGCCAAATTTCAAATACAGATCGGCGGTTTCAATTCCCAACGGGATGGAATTCTACTTTTTTATTTCTCTTCGATAGTTGAAAAAATCGAGTTTCAATTCCCAACGGGATGGAATTCTACTTATATCGCCCTTCGAGTCCGGGTAGCATAGAATGTTTCAATTCCCAACGGGATGGAATTCTACCAAGGATTAAAAACTTGCGTCTTTTTCTTAACCCAGTTTCAATTCCCAACGGGATGGAATTCTACTAAGAGCGCATCAAATCCTGATAGTGCTAAGACTGAGTTTCAATTCCCAACGGGATGGAATTCTACGAAAAATTTTGACAATACGAGAAATTTGCGAATATAGTTTCAATTCCCAACGGGATGGAATTCTACTTTGCAAAAACGCTTTAACTTTACTTGCAAATCCCAGTTTCAATTCCCAACGGGATGGAATTCTACAAAACCTTAGCTTTTGAAGTTTGCAAAAACGCTTGTTTCAATTCCCAACGGGATGGAATTCTACGTTTTAGTATCACTGATAAAACATTCATAAAGCTTATGTTTCAATTCCCAACGGGATGGAATTCTACCGATCGGTAGATGTTGGGCTTAGCGACGAAATGCGTTTCAATTCCCAACGGGATGGAATTCTACGCATATGTATAGTATTTGTCCTATTGGCTATCTCGGCGGTTTCAATTCCCAACGGGATGGAATTCTACAAACAAATGCGCGTGATAGGTAAGCCACCAGGTGTTTCAATTCCCAACGGGATGGAATTCTACAGCACGAATTTTGCCATTTTTCTAGGTAGAAAGTGTTAAGAGTATATATTTTTATGCCTTAAAATGGACTAAATTTAAAAAAGCTTCGATCGCTCAATGCCCAAGATTTCGGCATTTCAAAATCTTAAAAGCAACTTTATCGCTATCTATATGTATCGTGAGTGCAAATGTTAAAATCTCAATATAAGACATTCAAAAAATCGAAGTGTGAATAACAAAAAAAGCTAAAATTTTAAAAGCATATATATTTTTAAAGCCAATTTGTTCGCCGTTCCGTGCTTCAGATCAAATTTATTTCAAAAGCACATACATCTTAAGAGGGCACAATCTATAGGCACAAGTGATTCTAGTCAAAATTTCAAAAGCACGAATGAGCTTAAATCCCCAACCTACCGCCATACCAGCCCCTCGTAAGGCACGCCTTCACAGACGTATTTTTTAATCTGATTTGCCTCGCGACGGATGATTTGACGCCAGGTTAAGCTCTGTCCCGCTACGTTCGCGCAAGATGATAGTTTCTCAATCATTTTTAGCTCGATTTTTTGCACCGCTTCTCGACCGAATCGAATACGCCCCGCATTCGTTTCAAAATCTTTTGCCGTAATCTCGCGTTTATTTAACATTCCAAAAATTAATCTATCACCTAAAATGGGCTTAAAAATCTCCGCAAGATCTAGATGCAGGCTTAACGCGCGGTAGTTTGGCTCGTGTAAAAAGCCGATGCGCGGATCAAGCTCGGTTTTGTAAATTTCGCTGAGGCAGATGTTATAAATGCGCGTATTTACATAGCCAATGAGGGCATTAATTTTATCTGCCGGCGGGCGTTTGGAACGCGTCGTAAATTTAAAACTGCGCTGATCCTCGATGATTTCGTTCCAGGCCGCGAAATATTGCTTGGCAAAGCCGCCTTCCACTGCCATTACCGCTGCTATGTCGCAGACGCGCGCTAGGGCATCCAGATGCGGCGTAGTATTGAGCGAGACGCCATAAGCCTTGCAATTAATGGTCGCATTTAAGATGCGAACGCGAGTAATCTCGCGAGCGATAAAAAGGCGTTTAGAAAGATCATCAAAAGCCCGCAGCTGCGCCAAAAGCACAAAGCCGCTTTTGTTTACAGAATTTGAAGTATTTGGGAAAAAACTGCCGCGGAAGCTCTGATAGGCGCTAAAAATATGAAGCAAAATGTTATTATCGGCCAAAAATGCCATAGCATAGGTATCAAGCTCCACTCGCGCCAAAATATAAATTTCATCAATCGCGTTAATCGGCAAAATTTTACTAGTTAAAATTCCGCCCTCGTCGTTAAATTTATCGAAGTATAGATTATTATCTTTGCGGCGCAATCGGCCGGGGCTTAAAATAAAATGCGTGCGATCCGATTTTTGCATACTTTATCCTTAAATTTTAGCTGAAAATCGCTTCGTTTTTATCGCGTCCGATGACGAGACGCTGTGAATATTTGAGCGAATTAAAAGTATAAATTACTACCGAATCAAGCTTGCTGGCGCATTCTTTTTGCAAAATCGCCATTAATTTTTTAAGATCACTCGCTCTGATTTCACCCTCAAAAACGCTGAATTGCACGCGAGGCAGAAACTTCTCGACCGCCTTTCGGACGCGCGCGGCGTTATTTTTCTCCTTTTCGTCGCTGCTTGAAATATCGTAAAATAAAATAGCGTACATCCTATCTCCTAAATGCAATAATCACAATAAGCGCAACTCTCGCAAATCTTTTGCGGTCTAAATTTAGGCGGCTTTGGCTCGTTCACAAGGGCGACAATGTCGTTTAGAATTATTTCGATTTTAGTAAAATTTTCGGCGTTATCCTCAATGGCTATGACGGTTTTGCCGCTAATTAATTTGCCTTTCACCTCTTTTAAATTTAAGCCTATTTTTAAAAGATAGATATAAAAAAGTAGCTGCATCTTGCCTGCTTCTGGATTTTTTAGGCTCTTTTTATATTCGGTGATGAGATAATGTCCGCGCTGCTTGGAAAGCTTGTCAAATTTCAAATTTGAAAATGCGAATTCCTGCAAACCGTTCTCTTTGATATCCGCTAGCGCCTTGCCCATCAGCATGTTTTCATCCTCCTGATTGGCGTGAATATTGTGTCCGTAAAGCCACGCCTCACGCTTACAGGTGATGTAATAATTCACAAGCGTGCCGGTGATTTGGTCCTTGCAAAACATTAGTCGAAAAACTCATTCTTGAGATTTAAGGCGGCATCCTTTTTAATCCCGAAATTATTATTGTACGAAGTATCGCCGAATGGTAAATAATAGACATCTTTTAGCCCATCAATACGCTTTATATTTAAACGCTTTGCATCAAATTCTGTGATATTTACACCAAATCTATTAATTTTCTTAATAGTATTCGTAAATATATCTTTCTTATTAAATTTGTCCATATCAAGCCTATTGATTTCAAAAATTTCATTTTGAAATTTTTTAATATAATCTTCTTTTGGCTCAATTATTACTAAAATTTTAAGCCCATCATCCATCGCCTCGCTAATCTTTTCCTTTATATCGTAAAATCCGAGCTCTCGCATCTGCTCCGCCAAAAATAAACTCTCTAGGCTTTGCTTTATGGCGCTGAAATACCTAGTGGAAATATCTAAAATTTCGCTTTCGATGATATCCCTTTGCTTTAGAATTTTTACCAAAATATTATCGCTAATGCGTTTTAAATCACCGTAAATGAGATCGGAATAGTCGCAAATATCGTTAAATACGTATAATTCTCCCAGAGCTGCAAAATTTCTATTTATACGACCGGCAGTTTGGATAATCGAGCTAATGGGCGCTATCTCTCTAAATCCGACATCAAAATCCAAATCCACGCCAGCTTCGATAGACTGCGTAGAAATTAGCAAGATCGGATCACCGTGCCCACTTTTATTTTTAGCAATTGCATCTTTTATATTTTCGATATTTTTTCGTTTGTGATCGTCGCACATATATCCGTTTAGGCAAAAAACTTTAAATTCGTCGTAAAATTCCAAAAATAGCTCTTGCGCTTTTTTAATGGTATTTACGACGACTAGTGTATTTTTGCCTTTTGCCGATTGTTTAATCTTATCTTTTAAAGCACTCTCATTGCCATCAAACCACTTTAAAACGTATCTATTTTGGTCTTTGAAATAATCCAAATTTGAAATTTCTTTAAATTTAGTCGTATCAACAATAGGCATCGTGGCGGACATAAAGATAAAAATGCAGCCAAATTTCTCCGCCATCATCTCGCAAAGTTTCATAAAATCCGCCCTGAACTTATACGGTACCGCCTGCGCCTCATCGATTATTATTACACTATTTTTTAATCGGTTAAATTTTACGCTATCTTTATTTTTGTTTCCAAAGAGTGCAAATATAAATTGATATAGCGTAGTTACGTTAATATCTCCGCTAAAAGAATCCATCAAAAATTTAACTTTAGAATAGCGATCTTGCGGAGTGCTTTCATCTATCATAGTTTTGTGATGAATTTTATGAATTAATATATTTTTATCGTCTTTGAAAATCTCTTTTATCTCATCATAAACTTGATCTATGATAGCCGTAAACGGCAGCACGTAAATAATACGTTCTTTATTAAATTTAGCGGCAAAATTTAGCGCAGTCAAAGTCTTGCCGTAGCCAGTAGGCGCGGTTAAAGTAAAAAGATTATGATTTACATCGAAATTATTTAAAACGAATTTTCTAAACTCACTTCTTTTTGCGTTTGGCTTACGATTTTCCAGAGCTTTGATATATTTTTCGATCGTATTAGAATTCGCCGGTTTAGAAACAGGAATTCTTTGATTAAAAATAGCTTCATATTTATCACTATAAATAAGCGACGAAAATATGTCTTTGAAATTTAAAAAGTCATCGTAATCAAACTTCTTTTTCGCAAATTTGAAATATTCTCTTAAATGTTTAGCTTTAATTAAAAGCTCATTTTTATCCCTTTTAATATCTTTGTAAATTTCTAAACCTAAAGCTTTATCTAAGACCTCATCCCAAAAGCCTAGCTCTTTCGAGCTCTCAAAATATTTACCGAAATTTTTATTTTGCGTTGTAAGCTCACAAAAATTTTCTACATTTCCGTGGTGTGATACGATGGATAAAAACCCAAAAGCCGTATCTAGCTCATTAAATTCTGAATTTAGTAAAAATATGTAAGCGGATAATAAAGCATGATTTTTATCTGCAATTTTTTCGGTAGGATTTTTGATATAAATTTGAAAATTAGTTTTTAGCTTAGCTATATCGTGATAAATTTTAATGCATTGTAAAAGCCTACTATCCGTTTCAGCAAGCATATTTGTTATATGCTTTATTAGCGGTTTATTAGGATGCGATAGCAGCTCACTTTGCAAAGTAGACCTTGTAGTCATTTATTTGATAAATATTTCCTCTATTCTTTGCTTTGATTTGACTATTGCCGCTTAGCTTGATAACGAAATCTTTAAAATCCTTAAAAATTCGATCCTCTTCGCATCCGCAAGCCATTCTGGCCGCAGTAAGTCTGATATCAAAGCTTTGTGCATCAAATATAAAATCGTCCATTAAAACGAACGTATCTATAAAACTTTCCTTTTCATGCACCAATTCACAATTTTTTATCTCGATATATTTAAAATCCGCTATACAAAAATTTATACCTAAATATGGCGTAAAGACACATCTATGAGCTTTTAAGCTGTTGATTATATTTTCTTTATAAGAAACGTTTAAAGCACTTAAATCAACGAATATGATATATCTGGGATCTTTTATTAGCTCTTTATAAAACTGCTTTTTCTCGCTAGAATCTTGATAGCCTTGTTCGATATGCATACTTGACGATAGAGCAAATTTTATACCGTTAAAAATCATAGTTTTTTTGCGAAATTGCGAACTTAAAATAACGCTATAACCTATATCGTTAAGTTTAAAATAATTCATTTCACCTATAATCGCCCCCAAAAACCCCATTACGGCAGTCTTTGGCGGCACTGGGTATGTAAGAGACGAGTAGATAGTAGCCGGATGAGAAAAATGCGCATAATCTCCCGATAGCTCAAAAGCTATTATATCCATTTAAAATCCTATTTTTATCCAATTACTATCAAATTGTGATCTGTTATTTTGCTCGAAGTCAAAATCGCTCATATACTCTATTTTTTCGATCTCTTGCGCGTATCTAGTAAGTTTAGCTTTTAATCTAGAAAAATCAATCGTAAAATCATTTATACTTCTTATCTCTATGTCTTCTTTGCTACTATTTATAGCTATACAGTTATTTAAATCTCCAGCAAAAGTATCATTTTTATATGTAATTACTAGCATAAATCTAGGCATCTGACCCATTTTCGTGCGAGTAATTAAATTTTTAGTCCCGCTCCAGAGTGCTCTTAAAATCACTTTTACATCATCTTCACTTAAATTTGTAATCTTTGCACTATGATTATCCACTATTCCGTAAGTTGCAAACATTGCATAATTTAAAAAATCTTCTTCTCTAAACGTTTTATTCGCCTTATCGATACCGCTTGCAAACGCGCCGGTGCCTTTTATATGCTCTACCGCAACTCTATGAAGCGATCTGCTCATTCTAAACTGAATGGGTCCAACAAATTGAATTCCTGCCGTTTTTATGCCTTCTTTTTTCATCTCGTCTTTATCCGATATCGGCAAAACTCCACCAAATGCGCGAATATCGATAAATTTAGATAAAATTTCTTTTTCAATCTCGATTTTTTCTTGCCTTACATTAATTACTTCACGTATTGCGCTTTTGCAATCTAAGATATTTTCATCTCTTTTATACTCTTTAATGAAAATCGCACTTTCGTCTTTTTTCATAATTTCATCTCTAATTGTTCGCTTTATACGTACATCAGTGACTTCTGCTATACCCGTCTCATCGTCTATCCTAGGAGCGTTATCTCTTAGCATATCGCCGTTTGGATTAAAATTTTCGCCATCCCAAAGAAATAGAATTTCCTTCTTTTTCATTACTCGTCTCCTTGAGTGTTATCTTTAATATATTTCGTAAAATCACTTCCGCCCATAGCAAAAGCCAGAGTTACATAAGCGCTCTTAACTCGCTTTTGAGATAAAAACGCACTTGGTAAAATTCCAATCAAAATATCGCGCATGATTTCTATATTAGCACTTCTTTTTCCTCGCGATACATTGGAGAGTTTTTTGTTAGTTTCATCGCACTTGGTCCAAATCCGTTCTAAAAGCTCTTTCGTAATTAGTCCGGCATTATTCAGCCATTTTTCAAATGAACTATTTTTGCTAATAGCAAATTGGCGATTTATCAACCCTGCAGACATCATTCCTAGTAAATATGCACTCTGCAATACTTCATTATCTTTTAGAAATTCGCTATTTTTCAAAATCGAGCTTATTAGCTCTTTTTTATCGCTTAAACCTTGCAAATTAACCTCCCTTGCAAATGATATTTTTTCATTTAAAGCACCTATTTCATTAAAGAAATTTTGATATTTTTCGATACTTTCTATACTTCTATTTTGATATGTCTTAACGCGATTAAAATAAAATCCCCATTCTATTTTTGACGCATAACTAGAGTTAATATTGCCTTTATAAATCAAAGCAGCGTATTTTTCCATCATATCATCTAAATTCATCCTATTTTGCGATAATAAAAAATCCATAATATCGATGTTTTTAAGAAATAAATTTTGCATGTAAATAGTATCGTCTTGTTGATCTTTACTATCTTTTCGCCTAATCGCCCTAATGTTATATCTACCCATTAAATCGGAAATTTTAGAAATATAAGACGGCAATACATCATCTATTTGCAATAATACATTAACCGCAGCATTGCTTTTTTTATAAAATAAAATTGTATTTAGCACGGGCATATTTGCTTGCGCTTTAGCTACGGATTCCAACTCGTAATTAATACTTTCTTCGATATTTTGTATGCCTTGCAGATCTTTTTTCTTTTCGCTCGGATCTTTTAAAATTTCCACTATTTTTTCTAATAAATTTGCATCATTTACCATTAACGTCGGTAAGACCGCCATTTTATCCCCGTAAAAATTAAAAGATAATTCCTTATCAATTGCCATAAAACCGTTTTTAACCAAATTTGCATTAGCACTATTTAGAGGTAGTAATCTAACTTTAATGTCTTGCAAAGCAGTCGGTAGCTCATTTACAGAACAAAACGCTAAATTCGCATCTCCACCGATACCCATACTATTTGTAAGCATATCATAACCATAAATTTTGGCAGTTTTACCATTATCGCTATCACTTAAATGACTCGTAAAAATATTTTTGAAATACGCTGAAATCGGCCTACCCTCCCAAGATAATGCAAAAAAAGTAGCTACTTTCATGCCCTTTTTCTTAGGCTCTTCTTGTAGAGCTACAATTTCACTTAAAATATCATCAAAAAAGCTCTCGTTTAAGCTAGATAAATCCGTTAATATTTTATCATTTTTGATATCGTCAGGATTGAAGCAAGAGAGCATATTTTTTACGGCTTTTAAAATTCCTTTTATAAATTTAGGAGTATCGTATTTTACGGCTTTGCTAATGAATTGAACATTAGGGAACAAATTACCAGAATTCGCGCCTATACCAAATCTACAAACTATTAAATCGTCTCTTGAAATATTGTTATTTACCGATATTTCTTTACTTTTAATATCACAAAGATAAATTTTAATAGCATCGTATTCGTAGCTCTTGTTGTTAATTTTGGTTTTCTGTTTATCATAAATTTCGCCGATACTAGAAAAAATTTTAACTATATCGCCCAAAATTTATCCTTTCTAAAATATACGCGAATTATAACTAATTTTAATTATATTGTCAATAGTTATTGTGTTTTAATGAAATAATTTGCCTTTTTTAAATTTTTATTATACAATCGGTTTTAAAGCAAGCAATCATCTTTTTTAGGATTTGAAATTTGTGCTTTAATGCAGTCTTGCTTTACAACCTCCAAAACCCCTACTCCGTAGTTCATGCACCCACTTCCAGCGCCCGTGCCAAGGATCAAATTGATTAGTTCTGCATTAGCTACAATTTTCCATCTTGCTTGCCACGCATATACCGGCTCGCGATTGTTGCCATAATAGAATTTCACAGACTCACCCAGCTTTTGCCACAATAAATTTAACTCCATTTCGCCATTATATTTTCGCCCCATAATCGTCTCAAATCGCTGTAAAATATTCGTCTTCATCATCTCTAAATGCCTGCTATCTTGCGGCTGCAAATAGACCTTATGTCCCAAAAGCCCGCTTACTGCGCACGCCACGTAGCCTTGCACAATAGTTTCGTTCTCGCAAATTTTATGATTTTTCGCTTCGACGGTAGTTTGCGTAAATAGAATTTCACCCAAGCTTAGCCCGTCTTTTAGCACTGCTAGCGCGATTTTACGTTCAAACTCCGGCTCGCATGAAGTAAATCGCACGCGCAAGTCCTCTCCTCGCAAGATAAAATCAAACACCGTGCGTTTAAAAATTTTACCGCTTGATTCGTGCCTATATCCTACATGCTCCGAAGCCGGCAGATAGCGATAAAGAAAGCCCTGAATCAGCTGCGAGAGAGATTTTGTGATTTTTAGGTTTTTAGTTGGTAATTTTGCGTTGATGATTAGCATTTGCGCTCCTTTGCGCAGTAAAATTTTGCCCAAGGTTCTCGTAAACCTTGGGCAAATGAGCTCTCAGTGGGATTAAAATCCTATCTCTTTGATATCGGCAAACTGCAAAAACGCGCGATAAATTTGCCCGATATTTGCGATACGATTTGCGCGTATCGCGGCATCCTGGACGTTTATCATTACGTTATCGAAAAAATCATCAATCACGCCTTTAAGCCCAAATAGCGAGCGCAGATACCCACTCACGTCGTTTTCGTTGAGCTTAATCGCCCTGAATGCCGCATTTAGCGCACGCTCAGCGTCGTGTTCGAATAGATTTTCGTCCACCGCGCCTATTTTTTCGTCCTTGATGATATTGGCTAGGCGCTTAAAAGTTGCGAAATTTTCCCCGAAATCCGCTGCTGCTGCGATCTCGCCCAGAGCTTTTATGTCCTTGCTTAGTCGTAATAGATCGTTTTCGCCGCTTGCGATGCACGCCTTGATCACGGACGGATTTATCTCGTCAAAAATTCCATATAATCTATCTTTCATAAAATCCAGCAGCTTAGAAATGTCAAATTTCTTATAATTTGGCGCCAGCTTTTGCGCCAGCGCATTCGCATCAAAGCTCAATCCTTGATTTAGTAAAATTTTAATTAGCCCAGTAGCTGCGCGGCGAAGCGCATACGGATCTTTATTGCCGCTTGGAACTTTATTGATGCTAAAAAGCCCCAGGAGCGTTTCAAATTTCATCACCACAGCGATTACGCTACTAAATACACCGCTTGGCAGCTCGCTATCCTCGCCGCTAGGCAGATATTGCTCGCGTATCGCGCGGCATACATGATCTGCCAGTCCAGCATGTGCGGCATAGTAACTACCCATAATGCCTTGAAGCTCGCTAAATTCGCCCACCATCGTGCTGCTAAGATCTGCTTTACTAAACATTACGGCATTTTCCAAATCCAGCGCGAAGTCCTTTTTGCCGATCTCCGCCTCGATCTGCGTAGCATAATCCGCGCTCAGTACCCTTGCTACGGCTAGCTCGCGCACCTGCTTATCATAAACCGAGCCAAGGGCTTGCATATAGGAGATTTGCTTAAGTTTTTCAGGACTAAATTCCGCTTGCAAATCGCTTTTCCAAAAAAACATAGCATCGCTTAGGCGCGCGCGTAAAACTTTTTCATTGCCGCGTATCACTAGCTCGTCATCATCAGTGATCGCATTGCTAACGACAATGAAGTGATTGCTTAAGTTTTTATCCTCGAAAACGGGAAAATAGCGCTGATTCTCTTTCATCGAAGTGATGATGACCTCTTTTGGCACGCTTAAAAAATCTCGCTCAAAGCTGCCTAGCAGCGCCGTCGGATACTCAGTGATAGCCGTTACTTCATCCAGCAATGCAGGATCGACCTCGATCTTAAAGCCATGCTTTTTCTCGAGATTTGCAAACTCGCTTAGAATTTTATCCTTTCTTTTTTGCTCGCTTAAAATTACGCCGTTACGCTCCAGCAGTGCGAAATAATCTGCGGCGTCTTTAAATTTAATCGCTTCATAGCCAAATTTTCGGTGCGGAAAAAATGCAGCCGCGCTTCGCACACCATAAATTTCAAAATCTACGTTTTGACCGCCCAAAACGCAGGCTATGCTTCTTATCGGACGGATAAACTCAAACTCGCCGCTACCCCAGCGCATCGCGCGTCCAAAATTTAGCGATCGTAAAAACTCCTCTATCATTTCGCCTAGGATTTCACGACTATCGCGCCCCTTTTGCACCGCAGCGTGGTAAAGCACCTCTTTGCCGCCCACCTGCCGAAATTCCAGCTCGCTTTCGCTTATGCCGCATTTTTTAGCAAAACTTAGCGCTGCAGGGCTCCACGCGCCGTCTTTGAGCGCGACGGACTTAGGTGCGCCCGTGCTTACGATCTGCGCATCATCGCCGCGTTGCGGAAAATCCTCGTGAAATAGCACGAATCTACGCGGGCTAAATTCGAAGCGAAAGTCGCTATTTATGCGGTTAGCCTCAAGCACTGCGCGCCATTTTGGCGCGATATTCGCACGCTCTTTTAAAAACGGGATCGCAGGCAGCTCCTCGACCCCAATCTCAATGAGTAGTTCCATCTTTATCCTTTTTTCGTTGATTTCGTTTTTCGTTTTTCTCCATCATTTCGCGGTTAAATCCTACGATCATAAATATCATAAAAAGCACGAAAAGTGCGGTTATAACGGCGTGTATCATTCTACTATAAATTCCTTTTGCCCTTTATAAATCGTAAAATAGGCATTTTTAAATTCTAAATTTTTGCCGTTTTGTACAGGAGCGTTTTTGCGAAAAATTCTAAACTCGCCCGCTCCTTTTAGATCAATTATGCCGTCTTTAACGTCGCCTTTGATCGTGCTTATTACATCTCCTGCGCGCAGCTGCCGCACCGATGCGCTAGGCAAAACGTATGGCGCGATAGAGCCTACGTTGCCGCTTCTAGCTACGATCTCAAAATCGTCGATCTCAAAGCTTTGCTTATAAAATTTCGTCTTTTTTACTAGCAGATCGAGTTTATCGCCTAGCTGCAGCCCGCTGCCGCCATAGACAAAAACTCCGCTTCCATCTTGAGAAATCGCAAAGCCATGGCGGTTTGTAAAGCTCACGACTACGCCTTTTATCAGCACAGGCTCGCTTATAATGCGTCCATAAAGCCCCTCTATCGTGACGACCTTTGCGGAGCTAGCGGTATTTTTAGCTAAAAATTCTTGCTTTCTCGGCATAGATTTTAAAGCGCCTTCGTCTGTCAGAATGAAGCTAATCGGAAAATGATCAGAAGCGATAGAGGATTTAGCAACCGCGAAGCTTTCCTTTTTATATCCCGGCTCGCTACTAAAAAAATCGTCGCTAAGCAAGATATGATCGAGCACCGCGCCACTTTCATGAGACTCACAAGAGCTAAAATGCTTTAGCTGCGAGCAGGGATGCAGCGCCCACAAATCACTAAATCCATCGCGCTCGATAAGCTCGTTTAGTAAAGAATTTCGCCCGAAATTCGTATTAAAATCTCCCGCTATGATAGCGCGTTGGTGCCCTTGCAAAACCTCGCGTAAAAAGGCGAAATTGCGCTTGCGCTCGCTTAGCGGATTGCGTGCAGAGAGCATATGTACGACATAAAAGCTAAAATCAGTGCCGCCAAGCGCAAAATCAGCGCGCAAAATATCTCGTGTTTTAAGCTCTGTCGGGCGGTAGGTTTTTTGAAATTTTATCGGTATGTGCGACATCACTGCCACACCCGCAGGTGCAGTCTGGGCGCGCGAAAAAGTGTAGAATTTATAGCCCGCCTTCTGCGCAAGCGCTTTTAGCACGGCTTCGTTTTCGATCTCTTGCAGCCCCAAAATATCGGCGTTGAGCGCTTTTATCTCGTCCGCTACCGCTTGCAGCTTGCGCTCGTATTTTTGCTCGCTCCAGCCTCCGCGCCCGATCTCAAAGTCCGCGTACTCCGTGCCGTCGTTTACGCCGTCGAATAAATTTTGCACGTTAAACGATGCGATTTTCAGCTCCGCGGCACCCGCGCCGCAGAAAAACGCCGCAAAAAGTAGCGCTAAAACTCGCAAACCGCGCTCCTAAAGTCAAATTTATCGATGTTTTGGCGGATCGCTTCGTAGGTTACGATGCCCACGCTGGTGGCTAAATTTAAACTGCGTCCCGCCCCGCTCATCGGGATCGTGATGCAGTTTTCGCGGTTTGTGCGCATGATCTCAAGCGGCAGCCCGTGCCCCTCTGAGCCGAAAATTAAAAAATCACCCGGCTGAAATTTCGCCTCGTAGTAGAGCTTGTTCGTCTTCGTCGTCGCAAAAAAGAAGCGCTGCTTAAATTTCTCGTTCGCCGCCATAAACTCGTCCCAATTTTCCCAAATTTTAAGATCCAAGTTCGCCCAATAATCGAGCCCTGCGCGGCGCAGATGCTTGTCGTCGATGAGGAATCCTAGCGGCTTGATTAGATGTAAGCGGCATCCCGCATTGACGCACATGCGCCCGATGGAGCCTGTGTTTGTGTGGATCTGCGGATATACTAACACGATATTAAACATCAAAAACCGCCGATTTTGCACGGGCAGAATTCTGTGATTTAAAATTCCACAAGGCAAAGTTTTGAGATTTAGAATTTTGCGAAGCCAAATTACGCGGCTTGGAATTTCGCACGGTAAAGCCTTGCAAATTTGAATGGGCAAAATTCTGTAATTTGAAATTCTGTGAAGTAAAATTTAGATTCATAATTTTGCGATGCTGCAAGGCATCAGATCTCTCCTCACAACGATACGTCTCTTTTGTTCTTATGCGGTGCGCCGAGGCAGCTACCCCCATAGAACAGGACGCGCGATACGGCTCGCTAAATTTTGCTTTAATGCGTTTAATACGACGCAGGCTGTGAGATTTTGTGCCAAGATGTCCTAATCCGCAAAATTTCATCTCGCTGCAATGTGAGCCGTGAAATTCCGCATCGCTGCTGCACGGCTCGTATAATTTCTCGCCGCAGCGATGTGATCTGCGAAATTCTCTCGATCCATAAAACTTCGCCTCGTGGATTTTCTCCGTGTGGCGGCACGACGGATGAAATTTTAATAGGTAAAATTCTGCGTCATAAAATTCTACCGAGCTAAGCTTTGCGCTATGAAATTTTACGCCGCAAAAATTTAAATTTCGCTCGTCGCAAAAGATAAAATTTCGCGCAACAAAAATCACGAAATTTTGCCTGCGATCAAAGCAAAAAGCGCGCTTTTGCAAAGACGCAGCATTCTTGCAAAACGCGTAAATTTCGTCGCGACGATAGAATTTTTTCATAAAACTAGCTCCTAAATAAAACGGCGATTTTACAAAAATCTCTCTAAATTTACGCTTTTAAAGCCGCTACAAACGCCCTAATCTCCGCTTCTTGCAGCCTCTCAATCTCCTTGCCGATCGCAGCGCCGCGCAGGTTGCGAGCGACATCCGCAGCGCAAATCAAGCTCTTAAATTTCTTATCCCAAATCCCAAGCCGCTTTGATGCTTGCACCCTACCTTTACAATACAGCCCGAGCCACTGCTTAAGCGGCATCTTTAGAGCGATTTTGCATAGCTGCTCGTCGCTTATCCGCTTAAAAAACGGCTCACTAAGTAGCCTTTTATAAATTGAATTTAGCCCTAAATTCTTTAAAATTTTATTTTTATCTAATCCTAAAAAATTCAAAAACGCGTATAAAAAAAACATTTCATTTCTTACGAAAGATTCGCCGTGCTCTATGAATTTTATCAGCCGCTCATGCGTACGCGTATCAATCTGCAATCCAAAAACCCGCTCATAAAGCCCCAGCTCTTGCATTAGCATCATCCCATATCGGTGCGCAGGTGCACGAAAAAATTTAATCAGCTCTGCTTTAACGCGCTCGCAACTAAGATCGCTAGCGTCGATACTACGCATGAGCTCTAAGGTGCGCGGCTCGGCGCGAAGCTCAAATCTTGCGGCAAACTGCACCGCACGATATACGCGCAAGCTATCCTCCACAAAAGTGTGCGGATCAACCACTCGCAAAATACGCGCGCGCAGATCCGCAAGCCCGCCGTAAAAATCGAGCACTTTGCCGCTTATGGCGTCTATCATCATCGCATTGATCGTAAAATCGCGCCGCCTGCTAGCCTCATGTTCGTCCGTAGCCAAAGCGACGCTAAAGCCCTTGTGTCCGACGCCCGTCTTACTCTCGGTGCGCGGCAGCGAGATATCAAAGCTTTTGTATTTATAAACGAAGTAGCTTTTGCCGACGCCCTGTGCGCCGAAGTCCTGCATAATTTGCTCGAAACGGTGCGGATCCACATCATAAAGCTCCACATCCACATCAGCGCTCGCCCGCCCCAAAAAATGATCGCGCACGCAGCCGCCCACCAGATAGATACGCGAGCTAAATTTTTTAAGATAATCTAAAAGCGCGATAAAATCGTCATTTTGATAGATTTTCAAGTCGGTTTTCGATACTTGCAAGCAAAAATTCCATAAATTTTAAATTTAGCTCCACGCGCGCGTTCAAATCACCCTTCTCAAAAGCGTTCAGCCCCTCAAAAAGCACTAAAATTCGCTCTTTTATCGCGCTCAAAAACTCCGCTTCGCTTGAAATTTTGAAATCTGCATTTGCGAGATATTTTGATTTGTCACCCGCTTGTCTCGCGGCCCCGAGATGTCGCGCTTCCTCGGGCTGGTGCAGGGCGGAATTTAGAGCACCATAAGAGGCAAAACTTCCCGCTTGCATATCCTGTGCGGCAGAATTGCAAAGCTGCGGCGTGGCGAGCTCATGATCTCGCGCCTCAGGGATCGTAAAATTCTGCGGCTGCGAAACGAAATTTTGCTGCTGCGCGGCAGCATTGCGGATATTTAGTGCGGCGGAATTTTGAGCTTGAAGCGACGCAAAATCCTGCTTTTTAGAATGCGCTGTGCTGAAATAATCGTCAACTTCGTTTTCTTTGAAATCAGAGCCAGGCCCAAAATCGTCATTGCTTAGCTCCTTAAAATGCGCGCCTAAAATACGAGGCGTCAAATCTTGCTTACTTTGGGAGCCGTCATCCGTAGAATTTAGTGCTAATTCAAAATCTTTACTTTCGGCAGAGCTTCGCGGTATGCTTGTGTCCCTGCTTTGCGGCGAAATAAACCCATTCATATCGCTGCCTAAACTATCGTAAATTTCGCCTGCGATGCCCGATAAATCACGAAAGCTTTCGTCAAATTTTGCGGCGGAGCTTTTTAAAATTTCATCGTTTGCAAAAGCAGTATTTGCGGAATCTTTGCCACTTGCAGAAGCGGAATTTATAAAATTTTCTCCATTTAAAGAGACGGAGGCCACGGAATTTTGACCGCCTGCAAGATCAGAATTTTTAAAATTCTCCTCGCTGGAAAAAGTAAAATTTTCATCTTTTGCGGCAGATTTTTTTAAAGTAGCGTCCGCCGCAAATTCCGTGCCGCTAGGCGCAGAGCTCTTGCTTGCAAGGGCATTTGAACGATCTAGGGCGGAATTTAAAGCGTCCGATGAAACAAAACGCGAAGTGGAATTTTTGGTATCTAAGGAAGTGAAATTTTGCGCGTTTGATGAAGCGATATCCGGTGCAGATGTGGAATTTAAGGCGCCAGATGCAATGGGATCTTGCGCAAAAGAAGCGGGGCTTAAAGCATACTGCGAAGCCTGCGCTTCTGCTTCAGCGCTGTTTGCATTCACAGCCCCCTCTTGCTGCGCCGCCAAATCTTGCGCGCGCTTTTGTGCCTTCATCTCATTTACTGCTTCGATGATATCTTCCAGTTCATTTTCATACATCAATTAGCCACCTCTTAAATTCCGCTTGTTTGCGCGCATCGACGCTTAAAAAGCGCTCCAGCATCGCCATATTGACGCCAGAGCTTACTCGATGATTTAAATTTAGCCGCGCAAAAAGCACCGCCGCATCGCCATCTTGCGGATTATCGCGTAAAATACCGCGGCAAATCCGCATCGCGCCGTATATATCGCCTTTTTTCTCAAGCTCCATAGCGTATGCTAGCGCACCATTCAAAGCTAGCTCCTAAGCCTTAGCCGCGTAATCTGCGATGATCGAGCCGATCTCTGCAGTCGAGCAAATTTCTTTGGCATCGTACTGCGCGATATCCTTGGTGCGGTATCCGTCGCGAAGCACGCCGCGTACGGCAAGCTCGATCGCTTCTGCAGCTTCATTCTCGCCGAATGCGTATTTTAGCATCATCGCAGCGCTTAAGATCGTAGCGATCGGGTTTGCAATCCCCTGTCCCGCGATGTCGGGCGCACTGCCGTGGATCGGCTCGTAAATGCCTACCTTGCCGCCGATGCTCGCACTCGGAAGTAGTCCGATCGAGCCGCAGATCATGCTCGCCTCGTCGCTTAAAATATCGCCGAACAAATTCTCCGTCAAAATCACATCGAACTGTGCGGGCGCCCGCACGAGCTGCATCGCGGCGTTATCTACGTACATAAACTCTAAATTTATCCCCTCGTAATTTTTGGCTAGCTCTCTTACGACCTCGCGCCACAGCTGGCTTGTTTCAAGCACGTTGGCCTTATCCACGAGCGTTATCTTTTTGTTTCGCAAAAGCGCGGCCTCAAAGGCAACTTTTGCGACGCGCTCGATCTCGGCGGCGTTGTAGCACATCGTATTTAGCGCATCCTTTTCGTTTTTAACGCGCGGCTGCCCGAAATAAATCCCGCCCGTAAGCTCGCGCACCACCATTATATCGACGCCTTTGATGATCTCCGGCTTTAGCGTCGAAGCGTTTATCAGCTCATCAAAAATCATCGCAGGACGCAGATTTGCAAAAGCTCCAAGCTCTTTGCGGATTTTCAGTAGCCCGCTTTCAGGTCGCAGTTCACGCGGCAAGCCATCCCATTTCGCGCCGCCGATCGCACCGAAAAGCACCGCGTCGCTTGATTTAGCGGCATTTAGCGTCTCATCCGGAAGCGGAACGCCCATAATGTCGATTGCCGCGCCGCCCATCAAGCGGTAGTCAAAATTTAGCTCAAAATTAAATTTATGGCTTACGGCATCGAGCACCTTGATCGCTTCTTCGATGATCTCAGGGCCGATTCCGTCGCCTTTTATCACGCATACGTCGTATTTTTTCATCCAAATTCCTTACAAGTTTATCTTTGTTTTTGCGTAATTTATCGCTCCGCCCGCGTCGAGTAGCTTTTGCATAAACTCGGGAATTGCGCCGAATTTATACTGAGTTTTTTGAGTTAAATTTTTAATTACGCCGCCCTTTAGATCGATGCTAAGCTCGTCGCCCTGCGCGATCTTGTCCGTCTCATCGCATTCGAGGATCAAAAAGCCCGTGTTGAAGCTGTTTCGATAAAAAATCCTAGCGAAGTTTTTTGCGATCACGCATGAAATTCCGGCAGCCTTAAGCGCCATCGGAGCGTGCTCGCGCGAGCTGCCGCAGCCAAAATTTTTCCCCGCTACGATGATGTCGCCGCGAGCTATTTTGGACGAAAAATCCCTGTCCGCATCCTCCATAATGTGCGTCGCAAGCACCGCCGCATCGGAAGTATTTAGGTAGCGCGCCGCGATAATAATGTCAGTGTCGATATCGTCGCCGAATTTCCATACTTTTGCCATATTTCCGCCTTAAATTTTAAAATAGATGCACGATTTTACCGACAAATTTATTAAAATCCGCTCAATCGCTCCGATATGAGGGTGGAATTCCTCGCTTAGAATTTAGGGCTAAATTTAAACGCCAAAGCGCAGAGATAGGAAGTGTGGAGGCGTTAAATTTTAAAGCGGCAGCGCAAAGGAAGCGGAATTTCGGCTCGTCGGTTTTACGTCTTGCGAACGCGGAATTTTAGCAAGCAATCTTAAATTTAGCTAAAAATATAACCTAAATTTTAAAATTTAGCCTAATTTCTAGGATTTCAAGAATTATTAAATTTAGACTATTTGCGCCGTATATAAGCAAAAATAAAGAGCGTTTCGGTATAATCCGATTTTTCAAAACCAAATACACAACGACACAAGGAGATTTTATGGCGAGCCCAAAAGACGCCTTAACGCCCATCGAGCAGTTCTTCGACGAAAATCAGAAAAGCTACATCACCTACGAAAGACTGATAAAATTTTTCGACAAAGCCCCCACTGCGACGGCCGTTAAGAAGGTCGAAGCGCTTACGAAAAAATTCGACGTCGAGCTGATCTCCGCCGCAGAAATCTCCAAAATCAAAAATTTAGAGGACGCGAAGCTCAAAGAAGCCACGCAAAAAAAGCTGCTGGATGAGGGCTGGGACGAGGAGTTTGATCTATCCAGCGACGTCGAGCTTTTGGAGTGGAGCCGTTCGGACAGCCCGGTGCGGATGTATCTGCGCGAAATGGGACAGATCCCGCTGTTAACGAAAGAAGAAGAGATCGAGATCAGCAAAAAAATCGAGCTCGGCGAGGACATCATCATCGACGCGTTTTGCTCGGTGCCATATCTGATCGATTTCATTTTGGATTACAAAGAGCCGCTCATCAACCGCGAACGCCGTGTCAAGGAGCTTTTCAAGAGCTTTGACGACAGCGACGAAGAGGGTGAAGATGAGGACGAAGAGGAACTATCGGAGGAGGATTACGACGACGAGGAGGATGAGGAAAGTGCGGACGAGGCGAAGCAAAGGCGATCCAAAAAGAACGATAAGCGCGCTCTAAAGGTCATCGAAAGCTTCAAGGCTCTTGAAAAAGCCAAAAAGGATTGGATGAAATTTGCCGAGAAAAACGCCGAGGCGATTAAGCAGAGCAAGGGAATTTTATCGAAGCTAAACTTGGCGTTTAAAAAGAAAATTTTAAAAGAAAAGCTCATGGATCTGGGTCCAACCAGCAAGCTCATCACCGAGATCGTAAAATCGATGGAGACCGCGCTAAAAAGCGATGAGGGCTTTGAAAAGGAGCTCAAGCGCCTAGAATACAAGCTGCCGATGTTTAGCGCCGAACTGCGCGAAAATCACAAAAAAATCCTAAAAGATATCACGAAGCTCAGCAAGGACGACATCATCGCGCGCGTGCCGGAAGCTACGATGGTCTCGACCTATGTCGATATAAAAAAGCTCTTTTTGACAAAAGAAGCGAGCAAAAAAAGCTTCAACCTCGAGCCTGAGCGACTGAAAGAAATTTTAGAGCAGATCAAGCGCGGCAAGCGCATCAGCGATAACGCAAAGGCGCGTATGGCGAAGTCCAACCTGCGCCTGGTCGTCTCCATCGCCAAGCGCTACACCAACCGCGGACTGCCGTTTTTAGACCTCATCCAGGAGGGCAATATCGGGCTTATGAAGGCGGTGGATAAATTTGAATACAAGCGCGGCTATAAATTTTCGACATACGCGACGTGGTGGATCCGCCAGGCGATATCGCGCGCCATCGCTGATCAAGCGCGCACGATCCGAATCCCAATCCATATGATCGAGACTATAAATCGAATTAATAAAATCACGCGCAAATATATGCAAGAGGGCGGCAAAGAGCCCGATATCAACGTCATCGCGCAAGAGGTAGGCCTTAGCGTCGATAAGGTAAAGCAAGTCATCAAAATCACAAAGGAGCCGATCAGCCTAGAAGCGCCGATCGGAAACGAGGATGACGGCAAATTCGGCGATTTCGTCGAGGACAAAAGCTCGGTTTCGCCGATCGAGCAAATTTTAAAATCCGATCTCAAAGAACAGATCGACGATATCTTAGAACAGCTCAACGACCGCGAGCGCACGGTGATCCGCATGCGATTCGGACTGCTTGACGACGAGAGCGACCGCACGCTTGAAGAGATCGGCAAGGAGCTCAACATCACTCGCGAGCGCGTCCGCCAGATCGAAAGCTCGGCGATCAAAAAGCTAAAACACCCAAAGATCGGCCGCAAACTCAAAACCTATATCGAGAGCTAGAGCAAAACGCAGATATAGCGATCTAGCGACACGCCGAGGTGGCGGGGCTTTTTAAAGCGGTGTTATCGCGCGTACCTGAAAAATCATAGAATTCCGTTCTAAATCCAAAGCGGAATTCTAAAAAATTTTATAAATTCTACGATTTTGCTTAGTTTGATATGCGAACCGAACTGAGTAGTGTAGGTTATTCAAGGAGACTTTATGAAAACTTTAGTAATCGTTATTTTAGACGGTTTTGCCGACTGGGAGGCTTCGCTAATGGCTCCCGCACTACGATATTTCACGGACTATAGCATCCTTTATGCCTCAACCGATAAAAACGAGAAAGTATCGTTCGGAGCTTTACGCGCAAAACCTGATTTAACAATAGATGAAATTTCGCCAGATGCCGCGGCAATCGTATTAATCGGCGCTAGAAATTCATGGCGCGAACTGCCTAGCGAAAACGCCTCAAAAATTGCTAATTTAATAGAGGAATTTAAACAACAAGGCAAGGTGGTAGGCGGTATTTGCGACGGGGCGTATTTCTTAGCGGCGGCAGGAGCGCTAAATGACTGCCATCACACCGCAAATAGTCTAGCAGACATCGTTAATTTGCCAAAATACAAAAATAAGCATGCCTTTATACAAACAAGTCGCGAAGCCGTAGTAGACGGTAAAATGATCACCGCAAACGGAAACGCATTTATTGATTTTACTATTCAAATGCTGCGCGCCTTAGGAGATATAGACGAAGCAATAATTGCCCAGTGCGAACAAATGTGGCGATAAGTAGGCAGTGCGCGTTTAGCAAATAAAATTTTGCCGAAGCAACACTCGAGCATATAAGCACAAATGAGATACAAAAAATACTGAAAATGAAATTTTGCCGAAGCGGTACGACATCGATGCTCGCTAGGTCTAACACAATACCTTAGTTTGCGTGCTTCCGTGCAAATACAGCATGGAATTTTACGCTCGTTTTGCCACTAAAATTATATACGGCGCGAGCCTAAGCCAACAGACGCTATGAAATTTAAAACAAAGTGTGCCGCCAAAGCGGTACTTCAGCACGCACCCATCGTCGTAAGCAAAAACGATGTCTTTCCCGTCTCGCCTTTAAATTTAATGGAGCTCACCATGCCTCAATAACCCTCACACGGCGAAATTAAATAAGTCTCAAAAGGCAAAAGCCACAAAGCTTGCTTTGTATATCTTATTTGCCACTTTATACCGAGTCCCGTTATCTCCCGCCGCTTCATTATTGCGCGCCGACATACAATGCAATACCTGTAGCTTTTATGGCCCGTTTATCACATCCCACCGCCATGATGCCTTGCCCATAATGGAACGCTTCAAAAATATGGTAGAGCCGTCTCTCTTTACTTACACTTGCTGTACTCGCAATCGCAGCGCCCATAAATTTACCGCATTGCCGTGCCGACAACCGCAACACTATCTAAATTTACTGCTCCGCCGTGCCGTCCCGCTCTTAAAATTTACCTTCTTTAGCCAAGGGTGTGCTGGATAACACGACGTCAGTATTTTTGTCTCGCTCTAAATTTACCTTCCGCCGTACCGCTAAATTTAGCCGCGTCGCAAGCTGCGCTTTTTAAGGTAGCTATAAATCCAAGCTCCGAGCAATAAAACCGCCACAAGGCAATACATATAAAAGGCCGCGCCGTTTTCATACTCCACGTCCTGTGCGGTAAAGACCTGCTGCGACATTTCTGGGTTTCTCGCCGCCTCGTCCGCGATCTGCGCCATCACCTCCTCGTCATGTACCTCAAGCGTGATCTTTCGCAGCTCGATGAAATTTGTCCGCTTATCCAGATGCCTGCCGCTGCGACCCGTGACGTAGACGCTATGCGAGTAGAAATTTAGATAGTAAAATCCCGCGTCATCTTTCAAAAGCTTCTCCGAGATCTGCCGCACGGCGCCTTTAAACGGGTTATCGCCTGCCCTTTTTAGCGCACTTAGCTTACTGCCGTCTGCTCCAAATTTATAATACACGTACCAAAACGCGTCTTTGAGCCAGCCCTCGGCGCCGCTACCGCGCGGTCGATTTAAAATTTTATCTTTGCTTAGATAAAATATGCCGTTTTTGCTCGCAAACAGCATATATTCTTGATGTCTGCCCTGAAAATTTAGCGGCGTATAGGGCTCGTTTGCAGGCTCAAATCTCTCGCCGTTCATAAACACCGCGCCCGCGGCGGGATCGTAGAGAAACTCTATGCCCGAGTTTGGCTCCACGAGATACATCCGCTCGCTAGGCGTGAAATTTAGCCTCTCGCCGCCTTTATAAACGCTGCGCCCGTCGCTCAGCCAATTATCGACCGGGCGAAAGTGCGCGGGCAGCTCGGGGCCCTCTTCGTGTATGATTTTTAGCCTTATCTGTTTTAGATTTTTTGCATCCGCGCCCGCTAAAATTTTACCCTCGTAAAATACCCGTTCGCCGTCCGTGGCGACGTAAGGGCTCTCCGTTAGAGGCGAGATAGGCGCGCTAGTTTCTAGCCTCGCGTATGGATAGTTGTACTCCTGCGGCCATTTGGAGAGCCCAAAGGCGTGGAAAAATACTTTGTAAATGTAGCTTATCGCACCGCCCGTGCGCTGCGTGACGTCCGAGCAGAAGTAGCTCACGCGCCCGTCGCTGTAATAGCGAGAGCCGATCTTTTGCGTGCGGGCGGGATCGAGTCCCAACATCTTGCGAGCGCCGCAAAATACGCAGCTAGCGTCCATACCGACATTTGTGTAGGAGTATCTGCCGGTATCAAGCGCGCGAAAGCTCGCCGCGTCCGCGTCGCCCTCTAGCTCGTAGGGAGCGAGATTCCAAGAGCGTAGGTAAATTTTGCCGCCGATGTTGAAATAATCGCTGTGGCCGATCTTTTGCGCGTCTGCGGGCAGCTCGCGCGAGCGGTCATACACCGATAGCTCATAGATAAAAACGAGCGAGACGAAGAGCGGCACGAAAAGTACCGCAAAGAGGAGCTTTAGCGCCTTTTTATCAAATTTGCTTAAATTATTCGCCTTTTTCATAAGGCAATTATATATCTTGCTAGTTTAAAACGTTAGAAATTTAAAAGCGTCTGCGGGGGAAATTTAAAATTTAGGGTGCGGTAAATTTGGCGACAAAAAGCCGCGGGTAAATTTGACGCCGAAATTTTAGCTCAAATTTACCCGCAACCGCGCGAAACTATGCAAGCTCCGCGCAAATTTAACCCCACTTTCACACAAATTTAACTCAAAACAAAATTTCCAGAAGATGCCGAGCCTCAGCTCGCCCTGTTTCCGCGCAAAATTTAACTTAGTACCCGTCAAAATGCTTGGTTTTTGGCAGCACCAAATTTAACGTAATGCCGATGAGCGCACCAAGTCCCACGCCGCTAAAGCTCATCGCGCCAAAATCCAGCACCATGCCGCCGATCGCGCAGACGAAGATGAGCGCGACGATGATCATATTGCGCGGCTCGGCTAGATCCACGCTGTTTTTTATGAGCGTTTCCATGCCCACGCTAGCGATGATACCGAAAAGCAGCAGCATAATGCCGCCGATGACGGGAGCGGGGATCGTGGAGAGCGCGGCGCCGAGCTTGCCCACGAAAGCTAGCAGTATCGCCGCAAGCGCGGCAAAGGTCATGATGGCTGGATTGTAGGCTTTCGTGATGCTGACCGCACCCGTGACCTCGGAGTAGGTGGTATTTGGCGGGCCGCCGAAGCAGCCTGCCAGCGACGTCGCGAGTCCGTCGCCGAGTAGCGTGCTTTTAAGCCCTGGATTTTTTAGGAAATTTTCTTTCGTAACATTGCTGATCGCAAGCATATCGCCGATGTGTTCGATCGCTGGCGCGATGGCGATAGGCACCATGTAGATTACGGCTTCGAGCTTAAAAACCGGCGCGGTGAAATGCGGCAGCACAAACCACGGCGCGTTTAGAATCGGCGTAAAATCCACAATGCCGACAAACAGCGACGCGCAGTATCCCGCCGCGATACCGCAAAGTATCGGCACGAGGCGCAGCATGCCGCGGCCAAACATCATAACGACGATAACCGCCGAGAGCGAGATAAGCGCGATAGTAAGCGACTGAGCCTGCGTATAGAGCGCCTCTTTGCCTTTACCCATGACCATATTTACGGCTGCGGGTGAGAGGATGAGGCCGATCGTCATGATGACGGGACCGACGACTACGGGTGGTAAAATTTTATGCAAAAAGCCCTCGCCTTTTAGCCTAATAAGCAGGCTTAGAACCACGTAAAAAAGCCCCGCCGCGATCACCCCGCTCATCGTCGCGGCGATGCCCCACTCCTTCACGCCAAAGCTTAGCGGCGCGATGAATGCAAAGCTAGACGCGAGAAAGATCGGCGGGACGTGTTTACGCGTGATGAACTGAAACAGCAGCGTGCCGATGCCCGCCGTAAACAGCGCCACGGACGTATCAAGCCCCGTTAATATCGGCACTAGCACGAGCGCGCCGAACGCGACGAATAGAAATTGCACGCCGACGAGAGCGTCGCGTAGCCTGAGATTGTAGCCTTCGTATTTTTCCATCTTCTCCTCTTTTATCTTTGCGGCTTGCCTTTTGAGCGCTTTTTGCGGAGTTTGCTAAAATTTTGCTCGGCAGACTACCCGTCTAGCCTACGCAAAATTTTCGCTGCACAACCCCAAAAATCATCTCAAAACAAGCGTAGCGTTTTTGCAAAGCAAAATGTTTCTATAAAATACTTCGCCTTGGCTCCTGTATTAAAATTTATAATACACCGATATTCTGTAAAATTTAACTCACCGCAGTCGCGGACGAATAACCCGCTCCTTTGCAAGCACTAAAAATTTATCGAAACTACACATCATCTGTATTGAATATTTTCAAAATTTATGCCTTTCCGCCTCATCTAAAGAAAAAATACTACGCTTTAATTTTTAAACCTGACACATCAAAAATTTTGACCTACCCGGTCGCAGACAAGCAATATGCTCCACTCTCAGCCGTCAACTACCTGCGATCCATCTTAAATATTTTAAAATTTAGCCTCTTTTTAAAATTTTACGACCTCGCTTTAAAATTTCGCACTCAAGCTTAAAGCTAAATTTCAAATCAAAGCCGCTACGCCACATCATATACAAGCGCCATTTTGCTGCGATTTTGCGTCGTATCAGATGCGCGAAGCCGCAAAGTGAAAATCAAGCCCATAAAATTATCAGGCAAAGCCGCGTAAACAGATCCAAACAAACAACGACCGGAATTCAAAAACCGGCAACTAAATTTCACAAACATAGCGGATAAATCAAAACCTATGCAAGTCGAATCCGCCACTAAAATTTAGCGAGAGAATTCCATCGTACGGCTCATTTTTTGCGCAGCAGATCCTTTAGGCTTGCCCTTACATCCTTGCCACGCAGAATTTGCGCGACCTCGGTAGCGATTGGAGCGTAGATCTTGTGCTTTGTCGCGATATTTACGACCGCTTCGGTCGTAGCCACACCCTCGGCTACTTCACCCAACTCGCGCAGAATTTCTTCGAGCCCTTTGCCGCGCGCAAGCCCTAGTCCCACGCGGTAATTTCGCGATAGCACACTCGAGGCGGTTAAAAACAGATCGCCCACGCCACTTAAGCCCAAAAAGGTCTCGTCTCGCGCACCGAAAAACTTGCCGAAGCGCGCGATCTCTACGATGCCACGAGCGATCAAGCTCGCTCTAGCGTTATTTCCGAGCTCAAGTCCATCGCAAACGCCACTAGCGATGGCGATGACATTTTTATACGCGCCGCACACCTCTGCGCCGATGATATCGCCACTAGTGTAGGTCTTGATGTAGGCAGGGAAGGCGCTTGCGAAAAGTTCGGCTAGATTTTCGTTACACGAGCTTACGACGAGCGCGCAAGGCAGCTTCTGCATGACTTCGGTGGCAAACGACGGACCTGATAGATAAGCAAGATTGCCGCGCGCGACATACGATTCAAAAATTTCGTTTAAAAACCTACCGCTTGCCGCGTCGATGCCCTTGGAAGCGACTAGAATTTTTTGATTTTTATAGGTGAAATTTTGATCCAGCCACTGCGCGGTTTGTTGTGCCGCGAGCGCAAAAACGAGCGCTTCGCACTCCAGTGCCTCGCTCACGCTTACAAAATGCGGAATTTGCCTTGGCGTGCGCGAAGTGATGACACATTCGTTTTTTGCGCTAAGCGCGTCAAAAAGTGCGCTACCCCATTTGCCAGCGCCGATAACCGCGATTTTCATTATGTTCCTTTTTAAAAATTTATTCGCAAATTTGCGGTTTTTCAAATTTCATTCTCTTGAAATTCCCGCTTTTTGAAAATTTAGCCCAAAAGTGCCGACATGAGCCTGCACAAATGCTAGTCGAAGCCACGCTTTAAAATTCGCTTTTTGAAATTTCATCTCGTCAAAATTTCGTCTCATTAAAATTCTGCGCTTTTGAAATTTACTCAGCCAGAACTTCGCTTTTTTTAAAATTTACCTTACTAAAATTTCATACTTTTAAGGTTTTGCTCTTCCGCCAAGAAAACACTTTCACAAAAGGCGCGGCAGTGAACGAATGAGGATTTTAAAACTCCATTATACGTTTTAAATTTCACTCGTGCATCGCCAAAGCAAATCAAATTTTTAAAAATTTTACTCAGACGCCCGATCGCAAATCGCGCTTTTAAACCCACTTAAATCTATCAAGGCGTGCTTTTAGCTTAGATGATCTTGCGGTCGCTTACCACGTTATCGTTTGGCGCAAGGTTTGGGGCACGCGCATCCGACGCAGCGATTGATTAAATTTAGCCTGCACATGGACTCGCCACTCAAATTCGATCCTACGTATTCGATCCTATCCGCGCACCCCGAGCTTCCGTTCTCGCTCTCGCAAGCAGAGCAATTTTACGCATTCCCTGCAAGCTTTACCGCGCTTTGACGGTAGCCGTGAGTAAAAATTCCTAACTGACGTGCTTCTTAAACCACTCCGTCGCAGACGGACACTCGCGCAAACGACCCGCACGAGAAAGAACGAGCTCGAAAGAACAAAACGTGTGCGAGACAGAGCAGGTAGCCACCAAGATCGCACCGAATGAAATTATAACACGCAAAAGCCTTCGTCATTGGTGCGTGAAAGCTTTAGCTCGAAGCAAAACGCTGCGAGCAGATTTGAAATTTTATCCCGAGAGGCTTTATTATCGCATACGTCGCGCCGCCTTTAATTCGCCGTTTGCTGCCGCAGAAGCTGCGAAATCAGCCCAGCTTCTGTTTCAGAAGCTCGTTCACCTTCGCGGGATTAAACGCGCCCTTACCCTCTTTCATCACTTGACCTACAAAGAAGCCGAATAGCTTGTCCTTGCCGCCGCGGTAGTCCGCGACCTTGTCCTCGTTTGCGCTCATCACGCGCGCTATGATCTCCAAAATAGCGCCGTCGTCGCTTACCTGCCTCAAGCCAAGCTTATCAATGACCGAGCTTACGGCCTCGTCGTGCTCCATTAGATAATCAAGCACCTCTTTGGCGGCCTTTTGAGATACGGCGCCGCCTTCGATCGCGCTTAAAAGCTCGCTCATCTTCGCGCTGTTTACGGGCGAATCCTCAATCGTAACGCCGTTTTTTAGCCTGCCCGCAAGCTCGACGGTAAGCCAGCTGACGCAGAGTTTTGGCTCGTGCCCCGCCGCAATAAGATCCTCAAAAAATCGCGCGTTCTCGTAGGTCGAGATTATGATCTCGGCGTCCTTCTCTTTAACGCCCAGCTCGCGGACGTAGCGTGCCTTTTTCTGATCGGGTAGCTCGGGGATCTGCTGCGCAGCAGCTAGCATCTCGTCATCCACGATCACGGTTAGCAGGTCGGGGTCTGGGAAGTAGCGGTACTCGGCGCTGTCTTCTTTGCTGCGCATCGGCTTGGTGATAAGCTTAGCGGTATCAAAAAGGCGGGTTTCTTGCACGACCTCTTGCTCATATTTGCCGTCCTGCCACGCTTCGATCTGACGCTCGATCTCAAACTCGATCGCCTTTTGAATAAATTTAAAGGAGTTTAAATTTTTAATCTCCACACGCGTGTAGAGCTTTTGCTCGCCTTGCGGACGGATACTGACGTTTACGTCGCAGCGAAACGAGCCTTCTTGCATATTTGCGTCGCTGATATTTAAAAAGCGCAAAATGCTGTGGAGTTTTTTTAGATACGCGACCGCCTCGTCCGCAGAGCGCATATCGGGTTCGCTTACGATCTCCAAAAGCGGCGTACCGGCGCGGTTTAGATCGACCAGGCTGCGCGAGCTTTCGTGATTATTTTTGCCCGCATCCTCCTCTAGGTGCGCGCGCGTAATGCCGATGCGCTTGCTCTGTCCGTCCGCGGCTATAAAAAGTTCGCCGTGCTCTACGATCGGGATCGTCCACTGCGAAATTTGATACGCCTTGGGAAGGTCGGGATAGAAGTAATTTTTGCGGTCGAATACCGACTTGCGATTGATCGTCGCATTGACGGCGGTGCCGAAGCTGATAGCTTTTTTAACCGCCTCCTCGTTTAGCACGGGAAGAGCGCCCGGGAGCGCCAAGCAGGTCGGGCAGACGTGCGAATTCGCCTCGTCGCCGAAGCTCGTGGGGCAGGAGCAGAAAATTTTGGTTTTGGTATTTAGCTGGCAGTGTACCTCCAGGCCGATCACGGTTTCAAACATAAACTTAACCTTTTAGAATAAAAATTTCGCGTAATTTTACAATTTTTTGCTTTAATACTCGCTTGTGGCGGCGCGCGGCGCGGCTAAATTTTAAAATTTAATCGGATAGATTTCTATTCGCCACCATGAAGGAGCTTTTCTTTCAGATCGAAAACATCGACCATCAAGCAGGTGATGATGACGCATATCACGCCGGGAGCGGTGCAGATGAAGAGGAATTTTAACCCCAAGAAATAAAATGACGGATAGGCAAAAAAGACGAATGCGCCGACGAAGATCAATCCGAACGACGCACCCACGAGGAAGTATAAGAAATTTCGCTTAAAATTAATGCTCATCGACGATCACGGCGCCCGCTAGATAAACGTAGCTTAAAACCATGAAAATGAAAGTCTGCAAAATCGCCATAAAAGTAAGCAGCGCAAACGGTACCATCGGTATTAGCGCAGGAGCGAGAGTAAGCATAACAAGAAGGAAGGTATCGTCGCCTTTGATATTTCCGAAAAGTCGGAAAGAAAGCGATACGACGCGCGAAAAATGCGAGACGATCTCTATTACGAACATAAACGGAGCTAGGATTTTCACCGGCCCCATAAAGTGCTTTAGATAGTTGATCACGCCATGCTCGCGAACGCCCTCAAAATGGTAATACAACCAAACGCAAAGCGTAAGTGAAAGGGTTAAATTTAAACTCGCGCTCGGTGACTCAAAGCCCGGCACCAAGCCGATAACGTTACTAAAAAATATCACAAATCCCAATGTTGCGATTAGCGGAAGATATTTTTTGGCTTGCTCCTCGCTACCCATCGCGTCCTTACCGATCGTTAGCACGCCGCTTAGGTAGGCTTCGGCGATATTTTGCATGCCGTGTGGTACAAGCTGAAGCGAGCGAGTGGAGCAAAGCGCGACGGCTACGATGATAGCGACGACCAAAAAGAAGTAAAAAAGGTAGATAAAAGTGTGGTCGTAAGAAATTAAACCGCCAAAAAGGAAGATGTCTTTTAGCATAAAAACCCTTGATCGTTGAAATTTGTGGCGTATTTTACACTTCTATTCGTTAAAGTATATTTAAATTTGCGTCAGCGAGTGAAATTTTGAGCTTTGCGAATTCTTGCACCGCTTTGCTTGCCTAGCACTTTCGTCTAGCTTGCGCGCCATTTCTGCGGAAATTTTGCGTTTTTTTGGTATTTAACTTCACATTGCCCGCGAATGACAAAATTTTTGCTAGTAAGCACGAAATTTACGGCTACACTGCCAATTAGCTATTTTTGCAAAATAGAATTTATCTGGCGTATACGGCGTATACAGAGAAGCCCTAAGCCGGCTGTGCGGTAAAATTTACGTTTACGAATACAAAAAATACAATAAAATTCTACCGCGACGGCGCCGCGGTAAATTCCAAGAATTCCAAGAATTCCAAGAATTCCAAGAATTCCAAGAATTCCAAGAATTCCAAGAATTACGCTCACCTCAAAAATCATAGTTAAAATTTAGCAAACTCAGGACTTGATTGCTAAAATTTTATAAAATTTATATAAAAACCTTGACATATTGCCACTCAATGTTGTATAATAATGGCAATCTTACCGAAAGAGTGCTAAAAGTGAAAACGAATAAACGCGATATGATCCTGGAATCCATCATTTCCGCCTATCTCGATAGCAACACCCCGATCGGATCTTCCGAGCTGGGCGAGCGCATGGGCGTAGCGATGTCTGCGTCTAGCATTCGAATTTATTTTAAGCGCTTAAGCGACGAGGGGGCTTTGACGCAGCTTCATGTAAGCGGTGGTAGAATTCCGACGGTTGCGACGATGCAGGATTACTGGCGCGCTAGGCTTAGCTTCGACGATGAGTTAAAAATAGACGATGCTTGCGAGCTAGAAGCGGTGCTTGAGGATTTTGAAATTTACTGTATGATTTTCAACGCCGAAAATGAAGCTCTAAGCGAAGTCATCAATCACGATGATCGTTTCATAATCCTTACATTTAGAACGGATGAGATTATCTTAAAATACGATTTTAGAGTTTTTAAATTCTTATCAAATTTAATAGGAATTTCACTCGGAGATTTGGAGTTAGCCTCGATGCAGATCGGTCTGCGCGAGCTTAGCACAAAAATTAAAGAGCTAAAAAATTCTAAAATCGAATTTCTTTGTAACGAGGTCGTGGCGTATAAAATTTTCAAAGACGAGCGGTTTAAAATTTTACTCAACCCCTCGATCGCCGTAAATTTTACTAAAAATTTGATCTTCGCGCCCTACTTCGAGCACGGATTTATGGGGATCAAACGCCCCGTAAAATTCGAAGGCGAGGACGCTACGATGATCTGCGCAGGCAGCGTTTACGAGAATTACGAGAAATTTTTTAACTACGCTAAAGGAGTAGCATGAGCCATAAATTTAAAGAGCACGGCGATAAAAATGCAGCGTGCGATAGTGAAGAAAAAGAGGTTTGCGAACAGCGCGCGTCAGAGGCGAGTGAGCCGCAAGAGGCGCAGACATGCGACGATACTGACGCGCAGATACAAAAGCTTCAAAACGAGCTAAGTGAGATCACCGATAAATTTTACCGCGCCAATGCGGATTTTGAAAATCTCAAAAAACGTTTGGAAAAAGAAAAAGATAGCGCTGTTGCTTACGCTAGCGAGAGCTTTGCAAAAGATCTACTGCCGATAATCGACGCGCTTGAGGAAGCCGCCAAAATTGATGTCGAAGGTAATGAGCTTGCGGATAAAATTGAAGTCGGCGTAAAACAATGTCTAAGCCTTTTTACAAAGACTTTTGAAAAATATGGTATCGTTCCGATAGCGACGGATGCGGGATTTGATCCTAGCGTGCATAACGCTATTTCGATGATTGAAGCCGAAGGCGCTAAAAAAGGCGATATCGTTCAAGTATATCAAAAAGGCTATATGTATAAGCAGCGCGTTTTGCGCGCCGCTATGGTAGTAGTGGCGAAATAATCGTCCAAATTTTAAAATTTTAAATTCAATACAAAGGATAACAAATGGCAAAAGTCATAGGCATCGACCTAGGAACAACAAACTCGTGCGTAAGCATATTCGAACGCGGCGAGAGCAAGATCATACCGAACAAAGAGGGCAAAAACACCACTCCGTCGGTAGTAGCTTTCACCGACAAAGGCGAGGTTTTAGTAGGCGACAGCGCCAAGCGCCAAGCAGTCACTAACCCGGAAAAGACGATCTATTCGATCAAGCGCATCATGGGTCTTATGATGAATGAGAAAAACGCGCAGGAAGCTAAAAAGCGCCTACCGTATAAAATCATCGACCGAAATGGCGCGTGCGCGGTAGAGATCGCGGGTAAGGTTTATACGCCGCAAGAAATTTCAGCCAAGGTGCTAATCAAGCTAAAAGAGGATGCTGAGGCGTTTTTGGGCGAGCCCGTCGTAGATGCGGTCATAACCGTGCCTGCGTATTTCAACGACAGCCAAAGAAAGGCGACGAAAGAAGCAGGAACAATCGCGGGCCTAAACGTGCTTCGTATCATCAATGAGCCTACCGCGGCGGCACTTGCGTATGGACTGGATAAAAAAGAATCCGAAAAGATCGTCGTTTACGATCTAGGCGGCGGTACGTTCGATGTAACCGTGCTAGAAACCGGCGATAGCGTCGTAGAAGTTTTAGCTACCGGCGGTAATGCGTTTTTGGGCGGCGATGATTTCGATAACAAGCTGATCGACTTTTTAACCTCGGAATTTCAATCTGAAACAGGCATCGACTTGCGCGGCGACGTCATGGCTATGCAACGCCTAAAAGAAGCTGCGGAAAACGCCAAAAAAGAGCTAAGCAGCGCGATGGAAACGACAGTAAATTTACCTTTCATCACTGCTGATGCCACAGGTCCAAAACACCTGATGAAAACCATCACTAGAGCTAAATTTGAAAGCATGATCGATTCTTTGGTAGATGAGACCATAAGCACTCTCAAAAAGGTCGTAAGCGACGCAGGGCTAAGCATGAACGACATCAAAGAGGTCGTCATGGTGGGCGGCTCGACGCGCGTACCTTTGGTGCAAGAGGAGGTCAAAAAGGCTTTCGGCAAGGAGCTAAATAAGAGCGTAAACCCTGATGAAGTCGTAGCAATCGGCGCTGCAATCCAAGGCGCGGTCATCAAAGGCGACGTAAAAGACGTGCTACTACTCGACGTCACTCCGCTAAGCCTCGGCATCGAAACCCTAGGCGGCGTTATGACCAAGATCATCGAAAAGGGAACTACGATACCTACGAAAAAATCTCAAACCTTCTCGACAGCAGAGGATAATCAAAGCGCCGTTACGATCAACGTCTTACAGGGCGAGCGCGAGTTTGCGAAAGACAACAAATCGCTAGGAAATTTCAATCTTGAAGGCATCATGCCAGCTCCTCGCGGCGTGCCGCAGATCGAGGTGGAATTTAACATAGACGCGAACGGAATTTTAACCGTTTCGGCAAAAGACAAGGCTACCGGCAAGGCAACCGATATCCGCATCACCGGCTCAAGCGGCTTAAGCGACGCCGAGATCGATAAGATGGTAAAAGATGCTGAGCTTCATAAAGAGGAAGACAACAAGCGCAAAGAAACCGTCGAGGCGCGCAACCAAGCCGACAGTATTGCGCATCAAACCGAAAAGAGCCTAAGCGAGATGGGCGAGAAGGTGCCGGGCGATCTACGCGCTAAGATCGAGGGCGCGCTAAATGATCTAAAAGCCGTACTAAAGGATGAAAACGCGAGCAAAGAAGCGATAAACTCTAAAGTAGAAGCCCTAAGCAAGGTCGCCGAGGATCTATACAAGGCTGCCAGCGCAAATCAGGGCGCACAAGGCGGATCGCAAAGCTCCGGCTCAAACGGCGGCAAAAAAGACGACGACGTCATCGACGCCGAAGTCGAATAGCTCGCTAACGCAAAGTGAAATTTTATAGCCGCGCGCTCGGTAGTTTTGCCTGCGCTTGAAAAGTAATTTTACCGGTGCGCGGCAGAAGCAGTTCCACAAACCGCGCATAAAATTTCATAGCTTCACAAGCTTGGGCGTTTTTCATACGCCCAAGCTTAACCGCAACTTCAAATTAAATTCATAACAAACTAAAATTTTTGAGTCACACATAAATACTACTAAATTTTGCGCTGTATAAATATCGCTAGACATTAGAGCATATCCAAACGCGATCGAAATTTCTCCGCGCCGATCTCAAATATAGCTGTAATTTTAAGCCTATTGCCTACAAACGAAGCTGCGATAAATTTAAATGTATGGCGAGAAAGTAAAAAATGTATCGTAAAAAGACGCAGTAAAAAGCGCCAGTTAAATTTAGAAGCAAAAGAGCTAAATTTAAAGGCGCGCGGATTGATTTATGAAAAAGCAAAAGCCCAAAGACGGCGCTTCGCCTTTGGGCTTTAAATTTAGCCTTATTTAGCTAGAGCTAGTTCTTGCGAGTATTCGCATCAGGGGTGAAAAGCGGCTTATTTAGCAGCTTGAAATCGCCTACGAACTTCTGCCCCTTCTCACTAGTGATCCATTTGATGAAGCGCTGCGCATTTTCGTAGTCGGCTTTTGGGCAGTGCTTTGGATTGACCGCGATTACGGAGTAAAAATTCTTCAGATCGTTATCGCCTTCGTTGATGATAACCATATCGGGATTGCCCTTTTTATTATCCTCGTATTTGATGTAGGTGCCGCGATCGGTGAAGGTCACGCCCTTTTGCTCGGCGGCTGCGTTAATCGTAGCGATCATGCCTTGACCGGTTTGGTTATACCACGCCTCATTTTCAGGCACGGCGCCCTCAACCTTTTTCCAAATACCTTTCTCTTTGTTATCGGTGCCAGATTTATCGCCGCGAGAGAAAAATTTAATCTTCTCCGCCTTAATTAGCTCAAACGAGCCCTTAAGGTCCTTACCTTTAAATTTAGGCGCGATCGATTTATCGGCGATGAGGATAAAATCGTTATACATAACGGGCGTGCGATCAACGCCGAAGCCTTTTTCTACAAATTCTTTCTCGACCTTCGGCGAATGCACAAAAAGTATGTCCGCATCGCAGTTCTCGCCAAGCTTTAGAGCAGCACCCGTACCTACCGCCGTCCATTTGATATCGACGCCGGTTTCCGCCTTATACGCAGGATAGATAGCGTCTAACAAGCCCGTATTATCGGTGCTCGTTGTAGTTGCCATCACCAAATCGTTATCGGCGGCAAAAAGGCTCGCACTAAGAGCGAGCGAAACAAAAAATATTTTTTTCATGTTATCTCCTTTAAAAAATATGCTATTATAGCATATAAATTTGCCAGAATAGAACATTTAGGACACAATCTTGGACTTTATTTTAGAAGGAATTTTAAGCGCATTCGGGTTGCTTCTTAGCGGCGATGCGGAGACCTTTTCGGCGATTAAGGCGACGCTTTATACTTCGAGTATCTCGATACTTTTTGCGATTTTAATCGGCTTTCCGATAGGATTTATCCTCGGATTTTACGAATTTCGCGCTCGCAGAACGCTTAGGCTTTTAAGCGACGTAGCGCTTGCGATGCCCACGGTGGCGATAGGACTGATCCTTTACGCTTTCATCTCCAGAAACGGCCCTTTTGGCGAGCTGGGGCTGCTTTTTACGCTCAAAGCCGTGATGCTCGGACAGTTTGTGTTGGCGCTTCCTATCATCGTCTCGCTAAGCGCCAGCGTTATCGAAAATATGGACAAAAAGCACTATCTAAACATTATGAACTACCGCCTAAGCCCGCTAAATTTAATCCTTTGCGTGCTTTACGAGCTGCGCTACGCCCTACTCGTCGTCATCGCCACCGCTTACGGGCGGATCGTTGCCGAGGTGGGCGTAGCGATGATGATCGGCGGCAATATCAAATATTTCACCCGCACGATCACCACGGCGATCTCGCTTGAGACCAACAAGGGCGAGTTTGCGATGGGTATAGCGCTCGCGCTGGTGCTGATTTTGATAGCGTTTGCGGTAAATTTAGCCATCCACGCGCTAAAAAGGCTAGATCGATGAATGCAGACAAGCAAACGCGCCCGAGCAAGAATTTCACGGACAAAAACCGAGCGGAGCAGGAGCGCGAAAATTTTATGAGCGAAAATTTCACGGATGTAAATTTCGCTTCCGAGAATTCTACGAGCGCAAATTTTGCGAGTAAAAATTTCACTGCGGGAAATTCTACGAGTGTAAATTCTGCGACCGAGAATTCCATTAGCGCAAATTCCGCGGATAAAAATTCTACAAACAAAATTTCCGCGAGTGAGAATTCTGCGAGTGAGAATTCCGCCGCCGTGCGATCTGTACCCAATAGCGAGCTAATCTCTGTGAGGGATCTAGTGCTGCGCTACGGACGGAGCGAAATTCTAAATATTCCTAGCCTCGATCTAAATACGAGCGGCATCACGGCGCTTTTGGGTCCCAACGGCAGCGGCAAATCCACGCTACTGCGGATTTTGGCTTTTTTGCAACGTCCGAGCGGCGGCAGCGTGGAGCTTTGGGGGCAGCAGGCGCCCTCTTTGCAGACGCTGCGGCAGATCTGCCTGCTACTGCCCGAGCCCGTGCTTTTAAAACGCAGCGTGGAGCAAAATTTTAAATTTGCGCTCAAAAGCCGCGGCATACTTGCGGAATTTGACGAGCGAGTGGATGAGGCGCTCAGCCTAACGGGGCTTGATAGAAGTTTTTTATCAAAGAAGCATTTCGAGCTTAGCTCGGGACAGACGCAGCGCATCGCGTTTGCGCTCGCTCTGGCGCAGCGCGCGAAGCTCTATCTGCTCGACGAGCCGACCAACAGCCTCGATCTTGCCGCCTCCAAGCTCTTTGCGCGCGCGATTTTATTTATGCGAAGCCGCTATGGCTGCGGCTTTATCATCGCCAGCCACGATGAGAAATGGCTCAGCGTGATCGCGCAAAGAAGCGTATTTCTGCATCGCGGCAAGATATGCGAGTTTGAATACAAAAATATCTTTGACGTGCAAAACGGAGTTTTAAAATTTTCAGATGAAATTTCGCTGCGCCTTGAAGAGGGGCTCGCACGCGCCCGCAAAATCGCGATAAATCCGAGTAAAATTTTATTATCCCAAAGCCCGTTTGAGCGCTGCTTTGCGGGGATTTTGCACTCGGTTTCGCTTCAGTACGGCTCCTCGCTGCTCATCAAGATCAAAGCAGGCGACGTGCTGCTAAAATGCGTCACGGCGCAGGATGAGCGGCGCTGGAGCGCGGGCGAGAGGATCTATTTCGGATTTGAAAACGGCGCGTTTTTAGGGCTGGAGTAATTCTGCGCGAAGTGTGGATAAGCTTAATTTTGCTTTTAGAATTTTATTCGCGCGACACTAATATTATTTCTGTCTCAAATTTTCACTGCGAACCATCTAGCGCGGCGCATCCGGCGAAACAGAGCATAAAAATTTGCGCCTTTAAATTTTGAAATTTACAGGAATGGCTTTACTTCGCGGCGCGGCGTGAAATTTTGAAATTCTAAATTTTTACCCTGCAGAGCGTGCCGTTTATTTCGCCTGCAGCGCAAAGGCGGAACGATGGTAAGAATTCTGCGGCGCAAAACTCGCGTAAAATTCCAAGCAGACGGCACGGAATTCCGATAAATTTTAAAGACGGCGCAAAACTTTACACAATTTCACGAGCTAAAAAAGCGGCAGAGCTCTAACCTCACGCCGCTTAAATTTTCCCGCCGAACATCTCATACATCGCCTTTTCCTCGCCCCAAAGATCTCGGTGTTTTTTGATGCAGGATTTTATCGCGCCCACGAGATATAGCACGTCTTGCTCGGTGTGTGTATAGTGCAGGCTCACGCGCACGAAGCCGGGCTTGCTCTCAGGCATGCGCCCCTCCTTGATACCCAGCAGATCGTGAGCGTACGGCCCCGCGCACATCACGCCCGCGCGCGTCTGGATACCGAAGTCGTTGCTAAGGCTCGCGGCGAAATCATACGCCGAGACGTCGCGCACGTTAAACGAAATTATCGGTAGCCGAGGCGCGCCCTTTGGAGCGTAGTTTATGATTTCGTCAATGCCTGCTAGCTCGCTCTCAAAAAGCCGCGCGAGCTCGTCCTCGGCGCTTTTTATCCTCTCAAAACCCACCTCGTTTCGCAGCGCGTAGGCCAAATTTGCCCGCATGAGCCCGATGATAGGCGGCGTGCCGCCCTCCTCTAGCTGCTCGGGATTTTTCAAAAACACGTGTCCTTCGCGGCTGGCGTAGGCGACCGTTCCGCCCGCGGCAAATGTCGGCACATCACTCTTAAGCAGCTCCTTTTTGATCGCCAAAAGCCCGCAGCTAGCAGGCCCTCCTAGCAACTTATGCGGCGAGAGGAAAATCGCGTCAAAGTAATCGCAGTCTAAATTTGCGTGCGAGCTCAGCGCCGCGCAGTCAAAGGCCACGATGCCGCCCGCGGCTCTGATTAGCTCGCTAATCTTTTTATAGTCGCTAACGACGCCAGTGACGTTTGATGCGGCGCTAAACGAGCCGATGATGCGGCGTGCTGCGTTAAGCTTTAGGATGCGCTCAAGTGCGAGCAAATCGATCTCTCCGCCCTCGCTAAGAGGCACGCGCAGGTAGTCGCAAAGCCCCTCGCGAAAGCTAAGCTCGTTTGAGTGGTGTTCGTAGGGCGAAACAAGCACGAGCGGAAGCTGCGCAGCGCGTAAATTCGCCTCGCCGATCGCGCTTCTGGTCGCAGGCGGCAGGTAGATGCCCAGTAGCTCCTGAAATTTCTTGATCGCGGCTGTCGCGCCCTGTCCGCAGGCGATGAGACAAAACCGCTCGTCAAGTCCCAGTAGCTTTTTTAGGTTCTCGCGCGCGCCCTCGTAGCGACGCTGCGTGATGATCGCGCTTGAGCTACTGTCGGAGTGGGTATTGGCGTAGGTTTTTAAAATTTCGCCTATCTCGCGCTCTACGGGCTCGTAAGCAAGCCCCGAAGCCGCGAAATCAAAATAGTGCACGCCCGGTTTTAGGATGATATTTTTTCGAATTTCGTCTAAGCTTAGCATTCTCGGCCTTTAAAATTTAAGTGATTAATTATAGTGAAATTTGGATTAATTTAAGGCTTTACGGCCTGGCAGGAAGGAATTTTAATGAGAATTTAGAAAAGCTTTGCCCACTATATCACTTAATTTCTGATGCTATATAGTTTTACTCCTTCAAATTTATTGATTACTATCTAGTTTTTTAGCTGCTTCTTGTCTTAGAATTTCGGCATAATCTTTTATATCTATTTTCTCGCCGTTATGTAGAATTTCCACTTTCGCTTTCTCTAGCATTTCCTCAAAATTTAAATATTTAAAAAATGTCTCAATATCGAATGCCTCAGTACTATTTTTATCTTTGAGGCTGTTTTTTTGCAAAATCTCTTCATCGCTTAGCCCATTGCCGCAAAGAGCTTTATATCTATCTATTTTCATATTATAGAAATTTAATATTTTGATGTCAGGTGCTAGCTTGGTACATTTTTTATCGTTTGGCATATAACCGAAAAATTTTATAAAATCTTTTTCTTTCCAGTATCTATCTGTTCCTTTATCTTTTTCTTCGTTATTTTTAACTTCCCACCTGCCTCGAAGAGCCCAATCGTATGATTCTAAAATCTTCTCTCCATAGCAGTAATCATTCATATGGTTTATGTAAGACTCCTTCTCTTTTATAGACATGGCTGTATTATTCAGACAATTGTTGCGGGCTACAATAAAGTCATCTTTATCAGGCAAGCCATCTATATTATGTTTTATTAATAATTTTAATTTATCTTTATACATCATATCCCGCGGAAGAAAAGTATAAATAGATCTTTTAAATATTTCTTTTCGCTGAAATGGAATGCTGCTATTACTTAAATAATACAAAGGACCTTCATATGCTTTCGGTTTCATACCTCTTTGTAGCATCATATCGGCAATTTCTATCAAATTACTATATATTGCATAGTTTAATGGATAAACAGGATCTTTTGAGTGATCGTGATTGATTAGACACTCAGTACGTAATTTTATATCTATATTGTTGCCAACTATGATTTCGGTATCGTCAGAATATCTAGGGCAAACTATATAGCCCTGCACCATTTTGACTTCTTCAAATTTAACCCCGTTGTCTAAAAGCAGTCTTACCGCTTTAGTAGCATTATTTTCTATCGCATAAGCCATAGCGGATAGCTTGTATTCGTCTTTTTTATGTATATCCGCACCTAGCTTTATAAGCTCTTGAGTGGTATTTGTATCATCCCAAAAGCTAGAATACATAACGGGCGTTACCCCTCCGTGCATAGTATGATCGACGGATAGATTATTATTTCATAAATTTTAAAATTTCATCAGTTTGCTTGCTTTTTAAAAGCCTTTTTAGCTCTACGTCTATGGCGGGTTCTTTAAATACGTTTTTTGGATTTGAATTATAATCTATATCCCAGTAGCGAAATGCGAAGCTATCGACCTCTTCTTGGCTTACGTATTTGCTAAGGCCCGGTACTTTGGAAACATTAGTATCTGAAGTAACGGTAAAATGGGTTTGTTTGCGCTCCATAAGACCCGATCTTTCGGCTAGCAGATACAGCGCACATACGACCACCACGCAGACAGCATAAATAAACCGAAGTTTGAAGTCTTTCAAAATTTCCCCTTAGAATTTTGCCCGCGACTATATCCAATCAGTACTTAATAAAATATAAATACTATATAGGCGAAATAGGCAAAGCTAGCTGAAAAATGCGGTTAAGCTGGGTTTAAACGATGAAATCTTTCGAGTAAATTTGGCGAACGAATGTCGTCATAGACCTTATTTGCGTAGCTACATCCTCTATTTACACATACGCTAGGCTCTATATCCGAAGCTCGTTCGCCGTAAATTTTACCGCAACATATTTGCATAAGCTCTTCTTAAAAGCACAGACCACCAAAATTATCGTAGTGCTAATGAGCGGCGAGCCGCTGCCGTATCACAAAACTGCTATTTTGCGGATCTGTTCGCAAGCTGCTCGCGCAGTCATAAAGCCCGCTTCGCGCCTATTTACCGATAAAATTTTTCTGCAACCACTCCATCGCTTTTTCTTCGCTTTCAAATCTGCCGCTTTTGGCTACCTGAAACTGCCCCTCGTAGAAGCGAATTCTGATACCGTCCTGGACGCTATCTACCTTGATGCGCGTGATCCTGTCTTTGTTTAGATAGGTTCGGTCGTTTAGTTTTACAAACATCGTTCTCTCCTTTAAAAATTTAATGGTTTTTATCTGCCGCTTTACTTGCGTCTTTCTCGCCCTCTTTTTTCAAAAAAAGCTCCTTAAAGCGCTCGTTTGCGTAGTGTTCTATATCGCTTTGCAGCTGCTTATACGCGGCGATCAGCTCATAGGCGCGCGCATTTAGCGTCGTGCCTGCGGCAGTGCCGCCGCCTTGCTTGGTGCTAAAGAGCTCCTCTTGCAGATTTTTTTGTAAAATTTGCAGATGGCTCCAGCATTTTTTATAGTTCATCCCCAAAACCTCGGCGGCTTTAGAGATAGAGCCCGTCTGAGCGATCACGTCTAGCACTTCAGTTTTGCCCTTACCGAAAATGAGCTCGCCCTGCGCATTTTCGATCCAAGTTTTTGTTTTTACTCTCATTCTTTTGCCTTTCTTCTCCTTAAAGCAGCCCAGCTGACAATATTTCACGTCTATGCCGTGCTCCTTAAGCGTAGAGCGCACCGTATCGAACCCCACTCCGCCGCTAGCTACGGCTCGGGCGTCACGGCAAAAAATCCGTCTTTTCTCATCCAAAAGCGGATCTAGCTTTTGCAGCGCCTTTATACTACCTCCACTACATTGCAGCTTGCCGAACTGTCCGAGTTCGCAGCGATCTATCCGTATCCCTTCGCGCGCCGCGAGATATCCTACGACGCCTGCATCTACGCCTAATTTAGCAGCGATCTTAAACGCCGCGCCGCAATCAAGCTTACCGCTCGGATTTAATAAATTTAAAATCAGCCTTTTGATCTCGCTTGCTTTTTTATCGTCTATCTTGATATCTATCTCCATGCCGCCCTCTTAACTCAAAATTCTCTCTTCGCCGCTATAAACGTTTAAATTTTCGCCGCGCGCGAAGCCGCAAAGGGCAAGATCAAATTTACGTGCAATCACGACGCCGAGGCTCGTAGGAGCCGTACGCGAAACAAGCGCGCTAATGCCGCTCATCACGGCTTTGGCGACCATTTCGGAGCTTAGCCTGCCGCTTACCAAAAGAAGCGAGCCCTGCGTATCATGCCCCGCCAAGACCGCCTTGCCGACCGATTTATCGATGGTATTGTGCTGGGCGATATCCTCGCCGATAAAATACTCGCCGCCCGCGGTAAAGAGCTTTGCGGTGTGCACGCAGCCCGTCATCTCGTAAAGCTCGCACTGCGTGTAAAACTCGCTCATCAAATTTAAAATTTCATTCTTATGAAATTTAGCGTCCGAGCGGACTTTGCGCGCCGCCATCGCTGCAGGATCGATATTTGCCGTAGAGCTGCGCCCGCAGCCGCTGATGATGACCTTTTCGGCATCGAAGCTATTTAGCCGCTTTTCGTTTATCTCGCCGCATACATTCACGCTAAGCCCGTCGGGCGCGAGCTCGATGCTTCTTATACAGCTTGCGTCCGAGATCAAATTTTCGCTCAACAAATAGCCTACCGCAAGCGCCTTCTGATCGCTCGGAGTCGCCATTAGCGCGCCGAAACGCTTGTCGTTTAATAAAATTTCAAGCTTGATCTCGCGCACTAAGATATCGCTTACGATCCTTCTTTCATCCCCTTTAAATTTAACTATCTCCGCTCTATAAATCGGCTCCATAGACCTTCCTTGTTTGAATTTCGCCCGTATCGTAGTGAAATTTTGCTTAAATAGCCTTAATTCGCCGAAGTAAAGCCGTCGTACCGAAGCGGCGTGCGTAAATTTAAATCGCTCGCATTTTTGAATTTAAAAAATCGCGTGGAAAATTCCACGAGCCGCTCGCACCGTGAGCACAAGCGGCCATGAAGCGCCCGCAAAGATAAAATTTCATCAAATTTTGCCGCTACGTGCAGCGCGATTAAATTTCATCTATGTAAAGCGGGCGGAGCTTGCCGCCCAAACTACTTATGAACCGGCGATAGATAAGGTTTTTCAGAGTGCATCGACATCTCGTTTTGTCTTCTGAACTCGATAAACTCGCTCTCGCTAAGCTTTCTGATATTTGCGATCGTCATCTTTAGCGGCGGAATGCCCGATAGCGGATCTAGATCGCCCGCATGCACGAGCTCGTTGCCGTCGGCCTCGCTGTAATGGAAGGTCGTAAATATCGTGCCCTCTTTCAGATCCGGATTTATACGAAGTTTCGCGGCGATTTGACCGCGCTTATTTTTGACGAGCGCATAGCAGCCTTCGGTAAGCTCGCGTTCGCGTGCGATGTCGGGGCTTACCTCGATGAGCGCGCCTTCTGCGCCCGCGCCGTACTCTAGCGCGCGGCACTCTCTCGTCATCGTGCCAGTGTGGTAGTGATAAACCTTGCGCCCCGTCGTAAACAAGCACGGATAAATTTCATCCGGTATCTCGCTAAGCGCGCCGCTTCCCACTGGATAATCATCAGGAATTTTCATCTTGGCTCTAAAATCCGCCTCAGCTTTAGCGCGCCCCTCTTTATCATCCACGTAAAGTACCGGCACCATTCTAAATTTACCATCAGGCAACATCGATTTATGATCTGCGTAAAGAACCGGTGTGCCCGGATGATCTTCATCAGGACATGGCCAGCTGATACCGCCTAGCTTATCTAGCCTATAGTAGCTAATACCGCCGAAAAATTTAGGCATTAATGCACGCACTTCGTTCCAAATTTCTTCCGCACTTAAAAAATCAAACCCTTCAAGTCCCATTCTTTGTGCGATATTGCAAACTACCTTCCAATCAGGCTCTACGCCAGGAGCCGGCTCGCTTGCCTTGCGCGTGCGCTGGACGCGACGGGAAGTGTTTAAAAAGGTGCCATCCTTCTCGCCCCAGCCGGCAGCAGGTAGTACGACATCGGCTTTCTGTGCGCTCTCGGTAAAGAAAAGATCCTGCACGATAAAGCAATCCAAATGGTGCGTTGCATGCACAAAGTGTTCCGTCCAAGGATCGCTCATTACGGGATTTTCACCGTAAACGTAGAGCAGCTTCAGCTCGCCGCTATCCATTTTATCGGGTGCGACCGTAAGCTTAAAGCCTGGAGTTGGATTTAGCTCGAAGTGCCATACTCTGCGCGCTTGCTCCTGAGCATAAGCGGAATTTACCGCACCTGCCGGAATGACGTTAGGTAGAGCACCCATATCGCATGCACCCTGGACGTTGTTTTGACCGCGCAAAGGATTTACGCCTGCGCCTCTTTTACCTAAATTTCCCGTCAAAATGGCTAAATTTGAAAGCGAAAATACGTTTGACGTACCGTCGCTAAACTGTGTGATACCCATCGTGTAGCAGATCGCCGCTGCGCCTGCTTTAGCATACATTCTAGCAGCTTCGATTACGAGCTCTTTTTTCACGCCCGTCTCGCGCTCAAATCGCTCAGGCGTAAAGTCCTTAACCGCCTCTTTTAAATACTCGTAGCCGTGAGCGTAGTTTTTGATAAACTCGTCATCTTGCAAATTTTCGGCAATGATAACATTCATAATGGTATTTAGCGTCTTAATGTTCGCGCCCACTGGGATTTGCAGATAGATATCGGCTTTTTTCGCCATATCTGTGCGCTTTGGATCTACGACGATCATCTTGGCGCCGCGCTGCAAGCCTCGCTGCATCTGCATAGCGATGATCGGGTGACACTCGCTCGTGTTGGTGCCGATGAGTAAAAATACGTCCGTATCGGTAGCGAATTCTACCAAATCGTTCGTCATCGTTCCGTTTCCTAGCGTGTTGGCAAGACCTGCCACTGTAGGAGCGTGTCAAAGACGAGCGCAGTGATCGACGTTGTTGCTGCCCTGAGCTCGGAAAAATTTCTGAAAAACGTAGTTGTCTTCGTTATTCGAGCGCGCCGAGCTAAAGCCCATTATTGAGCTTGGACCATATTTAGCGACAGTCTCTTTAAATTTAGACGCTACAAAATCATAAGCCTCTTCAAAGCTTACCTCCTCAAGCTTGCCGCTTCTATCAAATACTCCGTTTTTCTTACGGATCATAGGTTTGGCAAGGCGTTTTGGAGAGTTTACGAACTCCCAGCCGAACATCCCTTTTAAGCATAGCTCGCCGTCATTTACGTGATGGGCCTGCGTAGGGCGCGCGTTTACGATCCTGCCGTCTTTTACGATAAGATCGATACCACAGCCGGTGCCGCAGTAAGGACAAGTCGTTTTGACAATCTTTTCTCTGGACTGCATAATATTCCTTTCAAGAATTTTGGTTTGCACGGCTATTATACTTTCTAGATTATAAAAGAATTTTTAAATTAGTGAATTTTTTTAAGCAAAATTTAAGCGATATGCAAATATTGCATATTAAATTGAATAGTTAAATTTTACGCTTTTACTTCGGTAATGGCGGTATTTGTGCGTAAAATTTATCGCTTATTGTAAAATACGCTTTTTAAGCTAATTTTTATAATTTTAATAAAATTTCGAAATTCTATTACGCTCCGTTTTATTTCAAAGCACAATTAAATTTTTATGAAATTTTAATGCTAATTTATCGGTATATTATATTAATTTAATTAAATGAAAATCTATATTAAAATTTATCAAAAACTCGCTGTCCTGATAAAATTTAAGCCACTAAATTTAAAATTTATAAAATTATTATCTTATATCTGAAATCTATGTAGAAAAAACCTTGATTTTAATCTAGACTAAGCTGTTTTTTTATGCTATTATTCAAAATCTTAGTAGAAATTAATTCTAAACGAAAGGTTAATCTCATGGATAGACGAGACTTTATAAAAAGCTCTGCAGCAGCGGCTGCCTGTAGCGTTGCGGGCATCAGCTTGCCTAGCAGTCTTAGTGCTGCGGAAGAAGCCGAAAAAGGCTGGCGCTGGGACAAGGCGGCCTGTCGCTTCTGCGGCACCGGTTGTGGCATCATGGTAGCCACTAAAGACGGTAAGATCGTAGCGGTTAAAGGCGATCCGTTAGCGCCTGTAAATCGCGGTCTAAACTGCATCAAAGGCTATTTTAACGCAAAGATCATGTATGGCGCAGATCGCATCACCAAGCCTCTTTTGCGCGTAAATTCCAAAGGCGAATTCGACAAAAAGGGAAAATTTATCGAGATAAGCTGGCAACGAGCGTTCGACGAAATGGAGAAGCATTTCAGACGCGCCTATAACGAAGGCGGTCCCGAGGGCTTTGCCGTACTTGGTAGCGGCCAATACACGATCCCGGAAGGTTACGCCGCAGCAAAGCTAGTAAAGGCGGGCTTTCGCTCCAATAATCTCGATCCTAATGCTCGCCAGTGCATGGCCAGCGCCGTCGTAGGCTTTATGCAAACCTTTGGCATCGACGAGCCTGCGGGCGTTTTCGACGATATCGAGCTAACCGATACCATCATCGCTTGGGGCGCGAATATGGCTGAGATGCACCCTATCCTTTGGTCTCGCGTCTCCGACCACAAGCTTCGCAACCCGGACCGCGTAAAAGTTATAAATCTCTCGACATACTCTAGCCGCACTTCAAACATCGCCGATATTGAAATTATATTCCGTCCGAATACCGATTTAGCGATATGGAACTACATAGCAAGGGAGATCGTCTACAACCACCCGGATATGATAGATGGGAAATTTATTAAAGAGCACTGCGTGTTCGCTACAGGCCCTGTGGATATCGGCTACGGCTTGCGAGAAGATATAAATCATAAAAAATACCGCAAAACCGAGCTTGACACCGCGGCCAAGCAAAAATCTAAAATTCTAAGCAAATCCGAGGGCGTTACCTTAGCATATCTGGGTATGAAAGAGGGCGACGTACTCGAAAACAAACACTCTGACAAATCAGATGCTCACTGGCTCATAAGCTTCGAAGAATTTAAAAAAGCGCTGGAGCCTTACACGTTAGAATTTGTAGCGCCTTTGGCCAAGGGTGACGAAAGTGAGGATTTAGAGGCGTTTAAGACCAAGCTAAAGCAGCTGGCAGATTTTTATATAGAAAAAGATCGCAAAGTAGTAAGCTTTTGGACGATGGGCTTTAATCAGCACTCAAGAGGAACTTGGGTCAATGAGCAAAGTTACATGGTACATTTCCTTCTTGGCAAGCAAGCTAAGCCCGGCTGTGGAGCGTTTTCGCTTACCGGTCAGCCTAGCGCTTGCGGCACGGCTAGAGAGGTGGGCACGTTTTCTCACCGCCTACCTGCCGATATGGTCGTGGCAAATCCGGCACACAGAAAGGTTTCCGAAAAAATTTGGAAGCTTCCCGAGGGTACGATAAATCCAAAACCGGGCGCACATTATGTACAGGCTCTGCGCAATCTCGAAGACGGCAAGATAAAATGGCTATGGGTGCAGGTAAATAACCCATGGCAGCAGATCGCCAATGCAAATCACTGGATCGCCGCGGCGCGCGAGATGGACAACTTCATCGTAGTAAGCGAGCCGTATCCAGGGCTAAGCGCGAAAGTAGCCGATCTAATCCTACCAACCGCAATGATCTATGAAAAATGGGGCGCATACGGCAATGCCGAGCGTAGAACTCAGTGGTGGAGACAGCAGGTCCTTCCTGTGGGCGATGCGATGAGTGATACGTGGCAGATGTTAGAGTTTTCCAAGCGCTTCAAACTCAAGGATTTCTGGGGCGAGGTTAAAGTAAATGATAAGCTTACGTTACCAAGTGTCTTAGATAAAATTTCAGAATTCGGCTATACGCCAGAGACTACACTATTTGAAGTGCTCTTTGCAAACAAAGACGCTCAGGCTTTCGCGGCAAAAGATCCGATTATGGCAAATTTCGATAACTCCGAAGTAAGCGGCGATTCCCGCGCCGTAATCGGCAGCGACGGTAAAGAATTTAAAGGCTATGGCTTTTTCGTCCAAAAATATCTCTGGGAAGAATACCGCAAATTCGGCACCGGTCACGGACACGATTTAGCTGATTTCGATACATATCACCGAGTGCGCGGTCTTAGATGGCCGGTCGTAGACGGCAAAGAAACACTTTGGCGCTTTAACGCCCAATACGATCCTTATGCCAAAAAAGCGGCTCCGGATAGCGACTTCGCCTTCTATGGCAACGCCAAAGCGGCGCTTCCTAGCGGCGATCTGAAATCTGCTACTTCAGGCGAAGAGAAAACAAGCCTTGCCAATAAAGCTAAAATTTTCTTCCGTCCATATATGGATCCTGTAGAAGTGCCAAGCGAGGAATATCCTTTCTGGCTATGTACGGGTCGCGTACTGGAGCACTGGCATACGGGCACTATGACTATGCGCGTACCGGAGCTTTATCGCGCGGTGCCTGAGGCAAGATGCTATATGAACGAAGCCGACGGCGCCAAAATCGGCGTACAACAAAACGAGATCGTCTGGATCGAGTCGCGCCGCGGCAAGGTAAAAGCGCGCGTGGACTTCCACGGACGTAATATTCCGCCGAAAGGGCTTATTTTCGTGCCGTTTTTTGACGAGAAGGTTTATATCAACCGCGTCACGCTCGATCATACCTGCCCGCTTTCAAAAGAGACCGACTATAAAAAATGCGCGGTTAAAATTTACAAGGCGTAAATTATGGATAGGCGTGAGGTCTTAGGTATTCTTTCTTTAGCTGCGGGCGTAGGCGTTCTGGGGCTCGGAGTCGCAAACTCCGGCGAGCACGCCAGACTCCGCCCGCCCGGAGCTATAAGCGAGAAAGAATTTCTTAGCAAATGCCTAAGGTGCGGACTTTGTGTCGAGGCATGCCCGTTTGATACGCTTAAGCTTGCGAGCTTTTGCGATCATGCTATTGCAAACGGCACGCCGTTTTTCATCCCGCGCGAAATTCCGTGCTATATGTGCGACGACATACCTTGCGTCGCGGCCTGTCCTAGCGACGCACTAGATAAAAGCCTGGTAAGCGAAGACTCCAAGCTTAACGTGCGTCTATCTAAAATGGGCGTTGCGGTCATAGATACCGAGCATTGCATCGCTTACGCCGGTATCCAATGCGACGCGTGCGTGCGAAACTGCCCCGTAATGGACAAGGCGCTTAGGATCGATTATCGTCACAACAACCGCACCGAAAAGCACGCCCTACTCGTGCCCGTCGTAGATAGCGACTACTGCACGGGTTGCGGTAAGTGCGAGCATGCCTGCGTCACAAAAAAGGCGGCTATCAGCGTCGTGGAGCGCGAGCGCGTCATAGGAATTTCCAGCGATAACTACGTCAAGGGCTGGATCAAGGGCGACGACGCGAAGCTAAAGGACGCAGACACCAAAATCAAGCTCGATCCGCAAAAGAGTAAGGATTACTTAAACGAGGACGATCTAATGGAAGGGGCTAGGCAATGAAATACACTATTTTAAGGCGTTTGAGCCAAATTTCTATTCTAGTCCTTTTTATTTTAGGAAATAATTTCGCCTTCAAAGCCGCGAGCGAAAACGGAATTTTATCAGGAATTCTAAAGGGCAATCTAAGCTCGTCGAAACTTTTCGGCACGATTAATCTAAGCGATCCGTTTGCGACGGCGCAGATGCTGTTAGCTAGCTTTTCTTTGGGCGCTACGGCGGTTATCGGAGCGCTTATCGTAGGAGCATTTTATGCGCTTATAGCGCCGCGATTATATTGCTCGTGGGTTTGCCCGATAAATTTACTAACCGATCTTGCCGCGTGGCTTCGTAAAAAATTTGGCGTGCACACCAAATTTTTAAACGTAAATCGCAAAGCTCGCTACGTCCTAGTGGTGTTAGCGCTTGTTTGCAGCGGAGCTTTCGGTTTTGCGGCGTTTGAGAGCGTAAATTTTATCTCTCTTTTCGCGCGCGCCGCCATATCGCTGAGTGCCAGTGCGTTTGCAATCGCGCTACTGATCGTGGTTTTTGAAATTTTTGCAGGCGATCGCACTATCTGCTCGCGGCTATGCCCGCTCGGCGGATTTTGGGCTGCGCTTAGCTATTTTAGCGTCATTCGCGTTCGCCACGAGGTTGATAAATGCACGATGTGCGGCAAATGCAAAATGGTCTGCCCCGAAGTTCAGGTGCTTAAGATGGTCGGGCGCGAAAACGGGCGCGTTAGCAGCGAGTGTATCAGCTGCGGGCGCTGCATCGACGTATGCGACGACAATGCGTTAAATTTTAGTATATTAGGAGTGAAAAAATGAAAAAAATGGTTTTAGGCTTGGCTCTTACGTGCTGTGCGGCACTATTTGCCGCGGATAAGACGGCTTCTATAGATGCCGACAGCTTGGGCTTTATAAAAAGCGTAGACGAATCGGTGCAAAATAAAAATTCCCTGCCCGATTTCAAATATAGCGAGGATGCTCCGGGTGCCGCTTCGAAGATCGAGCGCAGCTTTGAAAACGCTCCACCGCTTATACCGCACAGCTTAGAAGGGCTTGTACCGATCACAAAGGATAACAATATGTGCGTAACCTGCCATATGCCCGATGTCGCTAAGGATATAGGCTCTACGCCGATTCCAAAAAGCCACTTGGTGGACTTTCGCACAGGCGCGGATCTAAACGGCACGCTAGCCGAGCAGCGCTTCAACTGCACGCAATGCCACGTGCCGCAAGCCCAGACCGATCCGCTAGTTAAAAATAATTTCAAAGCCGATTTTAGCAGGTTTAGCGACGCAAATTCCACTTCTAATCTCATAGATACGCTAAATCAAGGCGCCGAGGTTGAGTAGGAGCGCGCGATGAAATTTTTACCACCGCTGCTACTTTGCGCCTGCTTCATCTATGCCGGCAACGGCGTTGCAATACCTAGTGGCGCTGTGGGCATAGATGCGCCTGCAAAGATCAAACACGCTAGCTTAATACTAGAGCTTGACGCAAATGTTGCGGTGCTAAAAAATCTAGACGGCGAAATTTACGCAGGGCTCGACGACGGCAAGCTCTATAAAATCACCATTAGCTCCGCGGAGAATTCCGCGAGCAATTTCGCCGCCGGACAAAATTTCGCAGATCGAAATTCCGATGCGGCGCAGAATTTCAATGCAAAAGCGAGCGTAAATTCCGCGGGGAATTCCAAGGTAAATGCCGCCGCTATAAATTCCGCAGAGAATTCAGCAGCGGTAAATTCCACAAAGCAGAATTCTGCCGAAAATTCTACGGCATTAAATTCCGCCTCGAATTCCGCGTCAGACGCAATATCCAAAACGCTAATTTTCGCCCTGCCCTCGTCCAAAAATTACCTAGACGAGCCGATGGGCGCTACCATATTCGACGTCGATAAACTAGGCGAGAAATACGCATTTTTGTATAACGGCGACGCGTTTGAAAAGATGCTGGGCGTGTTTGCAGGCGGTAAGATTACGCACTATAAATTGCCGATGACGGGGATTAAAAACGTCTATTTCTACGACGAAAACACCGTGATTTTACTAGGTCTTGGCAGCGAAATTTTATACTTCGACCTGTCTAGCGGCAAGGTAAGCTTTGAGCAAAAGCTCACCATCGCGTCTTTGGGCGGCAGCGCATACGACCGCGCCGGCGGAACGCTACTAATCTCGTGCGAAGGCGGCATCGTATTTTATTTCGACGCGAAAGCGAAAAAGCTTATGAGCCAAAAGTCCCTGCACAAGGACGGGATCTACTCCGTGGCGCTACTTGGCGATCGTATGATGAGCGGCTCGAACGACAAAGAAAGATCGTGCTACTACGAAAACGGCGATTTTAGCAAATTCTATAATGCCCATTTTGCAGTTTTTGCCGTGGCGCTAAGTCCCGAGCTGGGTGCTTTTACCGTTGGTAACGGCGTACGCGTAATCGATAAAGCAGGCGAGATCGTCCGCAGCATCGAGCTGGACAACGACATCATCAACTATCTGCTTTTCGAAGGAGAGTATCTCGTGGGCTCGGGATACAATAGATATATCTACTTTTGGGAGTTAAAATGAATATTTCAAGCGTCGTAATCTATCTAGGCGCAGATACCGATATAGCGGCGTTTCGAAAGGAGCTGCAAAGCATCGGCAGCTGCGAGTTCGTCGCGTGCAAGGACGGCAAGGCGGTAGCCACGATTAGCGCGGAGAGCTTCGAGGACGAGATCGCCGCATTTCGCGCGATAGAGGCCATAGAGGGCGTAAGTGAGGCGATGATGATCTACTCATACTCCGATCTGGACGCAGATATCACTGCGGCAAACTCCGACAACGGCGAGCAGATAATGCGCGAGCTGGATGAAAAAGACCCAAGCCAGATCAAATACGGCGGCAAAGTGCGAGTCTAAATCGCCGCCACCGCTCCATTGGTGCTTTTCGCTTAAATTTTGTTATTTTTGGCAGTTTCTGCACTACTAGGTAAATTTTCCATATAAATTTTATCCGCACCCACGGAATTTGAAATTTTCAAACTCATCTTTGTCACTTCTAGCCTGTTTTTGTATCTCTAGCCCGACGCCGCTTTTGCACCCTTAGCCGATTTTTAAGCTTTTGATACGCCGCCTTGCGTTTAGCCGTAAATTTAAATCTACAATTAGACTCTATGACGATACAGAATTTTAAAAGCGACGGACGAATTAAATTTATGAAATTTCTGCGCAGCGCTATGCTTTACGTCGCATAAAAAACATGCCGCACCAAATCAGACGCTGCATAAAAGGCGGTGCCGTAGCGACTGCCATCCGGCGCCACAGCCTATAGCCGCTGCGACGCCCGTTTGCTTGGGATGCCGCTATAAAAAACGGCGGCAGGGGAGCCTACCGCCGACATAAACTACTTCCGCGCGTAGCCTGAGATGCGCCGCAGTAAAACATCGAGCTTAGCTCGGCCGCCGTCAAACACGCTAAATTTATCGCGCACATTTACTCTCTAGTATCGCAGCCCTTCGTTCGGCCATGGGCTTTGCGGCGCGCAGAGGGTTTTTAAATTTCAAAACAAGAGCATAAATTTTAAAATTCCTAGGCGTAGGAATTCCGCGCCGAAGCCAAATTTTAAAATTTATACTGCGGGCACTCAAAGAGAGTTAGCGGTGCGCCGAAATTAAAATTTGCCTTTAAATTTAAAGCCTTTAAGCCCGCGCAAGAGCGCGAACGGACAAAAAGCCGCGAGGGCGCAAGAGCCGCAAGGGCGCGCTGGGCATTGCACTTTACAGGCGACATTTTCATAAATTTAAAAGCGCCCAGCGGCGCAAGCCCTACTCGAATTCTATCTTTTTTAGATAGTCGTATAAATTTAGCACCGCGATAAATAGCGTTAAAATCGCGGGCCCCAGGATCACGCCCCAGAACCCGAACGTGCTGATGCCAGAAAGCATTGAGAAGAAGATCAGCATCTCGTTGATGTTTGCGGGGTTTTCGACTAGGCGCGAGTTGATAAATTTGATCACGAGCGGCTTTACGAAGCTGTCCGCGAGCGTCGAGATCAGTATCACGCAATACGCCATTATCACGATCGCGCCCGAGGTGCTGCCCCCCGCTAGCACGTATAGCGCGGTGGGCACGTAGATGAGCGCGCCGCCGACTGCAGGGATGAGCGAGCAGAAGGCGAAAAGCACCCCCATCAGCAGCGCGTCAAAGCCAAAGATCCCCGCGATGATCGAAAACAAAAAGCCCTGCAATACGGCGTTGAAGATGGTCGAGTAAAACACGACGCTCATTGTATTTGCCGTCTCGGAAAAGATATAATCGATCTGCGCAGGCTCGACGGGTAGAATTTTTTTGAAAAAGCGCTTGAAGCTCTCGCCGTAGAGGTATGCAAAAAAGCAAAACACGACGATGAGCACCATATCGACGATAAATTTTGCGCTGGACTTTCCGACGACCGAGAGATAGGAGATGATCTGCTTCGCTAGGCCCGCGACATCAAGGTTTGCCAAAAACGAGCGAAACTGCGTATCGAATTTTTCAAAAGGCCCGGGCAGCTTGATGTTTAGGCTCTGAACGTAGCTAATCGCATCGTTTAGGCGCGCCATATCGAAGCTCGCGGCGTTTTTGGCGATCTCGATCACTGCGTAGATGAAGGGCACGAAAAAAAGCGCGCAGAGCAAAAACAGACTAAGCACCGAGGCTAGCGTGCGCCTGCCGCGGCACAGCTTCGTTACTTTAGCGTGCAGACCCGAAGTCGCCACCGCCATCAGCACGCCGATTGCGATCACCATCAAAAACGGCGAGAATAGATAGATCACGCAGCAAAACATCAGCAAAGTAGCGCCGATAAAAAATATCTTGCTCGTCTTCGCGCGCCCGCTAGCCTTGGCAAGGCCTGCTTTCATACCCGCAGCGGCTCCCGAAGCGGCAGCAGCGCCTAGCGCGGAAGCATTAGCCGAGAAGGTTTCATTGGCTTCGGCAGCGTCGTTAAGCGCGGAAGCACCAGCAGATGAGGCCTTGTCGGTTTTGACCCGGTTTCCGCTTTGATTTTCGGCGGCGGTTTTAGTCCTGCCTTCCGCGGCGTCTAGCGCAGCCGCGTCCGCTTTATCGGCGCCTGTATTTGCTTTAGCGGCTTTAACCCCGCTTTCAACACCGACATTGGCTCCGCTTCCGCTTTGATTTTTGGCACCGATTTCGGCTCTATTTTCAGCAGCGGTTTTGGTCTTGTTTTTGACAGTCGCTTTGGCTTCGGCGGCGGCTTCGATTTTACCCTCAGCGTTATTTACGGTCTGATTTTCGGTGAAATTTTGAGCCTCGCTTTTGGCGTTATTCTCGGCGTTGTTTTGAGCCATGTTTTCAGCCTGGTTTTCATTGCGGCTTGCGGCGTTGTCTTTTGGCGTCGGCAAATTTTATCCTTTTGAAATTTGATGAGCTATTTTATAAATTTTTTTATCAGATTTCGATTAAATTTTAAAATTTCATAAAATTTGCGAGCGATACTCTCACATTTAGCGCATGCTGCGTATGGCGTATCGTATATGTGCGATGCGAACCATACATATACGACTACACTTGAGCTATGCGATTGGTATGCAAGGGCGGGCGTTATGTATATTTAAGATGAGTGTGCAGTACACTTTTTGCGCCTACGTCACGCTTGAGCCCTGCGCGCACCGCGGCAGGACCCCATCTTGCGCCGAGCTTTTGGCGGAGCTTGGGCTGTCGCGCGTGGTAATCGGCGCACGCGATACGAATGCGCAGGCTGCGGGCGGCGCGGAAATTTTACGCCGTGGGGGCATAGAGGTGAAATTTGACGTTTGCCATGCCGCGGCGGCGGAGCTTGCGAAGCCGTTTTATCTGGCGCGCGAGAGCGGTTTTTGCTTCATCAAAATCAACGCCACGCTAAACGGCGCGGTGCATGGGCGGATCGGCAGCGAAAAGCAGCGCGCGTTCGTGCATGAGCTGCGCGGCGTGTGCGACTACGTAGGCGTGGGCGGGCAGACCGTGCGCGCCGATAGGCCGACGCTAGATGTGCGTGCGGCTAAATTTGACGAAATTAGCACTTTGGCAGGCAGAGTCGATATGCTGGCGCTAGACATGCGTGCCGCGCCGCAAAATCTAAAGCCGCGCGCACCCGACGTTTGGATTCGTTCGCGCCGCAACTCTTATAATAAGCCCAATAGCAACTTCACACGGAAAAGAAAAATGTATAGCGAATGTGTCTGCTAGAAGCGAAGTAAAATCGGTACGATAAACGAGAGTGAAGTAAAAGCTAAGCGGGCGACAGGCTATTTTTTAGAGAATCAATGTACCTTAATAATCGCAAACAACAATCTGCGTAGAGCAAAAGAATAGCGAATTTATAAAATAATGAGCACAACAGGTGCGCGAATAGACTAAATTTTAACTTTCAATGGAGAGTGAGAATAATAGCCGCCTATAGGCATATGAAAGCAGAACTTCGCTCCAGCTTGCGCTGCAGCCGCATTAGCGAGACCATGCGAAAACGTATTTCTAATAATACCCAATCCGTTACTCATCTTTTACTCCTTCTTCTGGATTTTTTTTAATCAAATTTCTATCTGAAAAATTTATAAAAAATATCAATAAAAGTAGAAAAACTGCCCCTTTTAAAAAGAATTTAAACTGTGCGGTCATCAAATATGGTCTTAACAATCTATGATCAAAATTATATTCCTTATATATCTTTCCATCTTTATCTTCAAGCTGTAAAATTTCATTATTACCTAATATATCTGGGCTTGGCTCGCCATAAATTTTGATTTTTTGCCCTTTTATCTTTTCGTAAATATCGCTATCGCTTTTGCTTATTTCATAAACCTTTTTCTTGCCGTTTTCTAGTTCTATATGTATTCGTCCGCCGCTTCCGCGAAAATCATAATAAACGTTTCTTAAAATTCCGGTATCTATCTCAAGCTCATTCAATTGTTTGGGCGCCGTATCCGTTCTATAAATAGTAAGAAGCGTTCCGCACGAAATTTCGCACCGCCCTTTAATACTCGTTCGAAGTTCTATAAATAGTAAAAAGCGTTCCGCACAGGACAAAAAGCAAACCATAACAGCCTATGCTAGCTACTTGTGCCGGCGGATGCGAAACTCCCCCGATAAAAACACGCCTATAAAATACATCGTAAAAATAATAGAAGAGCCTTCTTATATATTTTGTTATGAATTTCATAAAATTCCCCTTCATATCCTTTTGGATGTTTTATTGAGCCAATAATAAATTTGCTCTAAATTTACAAAATCTCCCGCTTTAAATTTTAAATCTAAAGAAACTTTAAAACCAAGTAAAATTCAAAGACCAAATATACAAAATCGCCACGGCAGGGTCTCCGCCTGCGTAGCTATGGCTCAGCGCCGTGAAGTATAAAATTTCATCCGCCCTACTCCTCAAACAGATTTCTCTCCGCAGTCTTTAGCACGCGACCAAGCGCCTCGCGCGCCTTATCGGTTGCGATGCGGCCTTTGGCGGTCTTTTCGATGTAGCCGTTGGCGAGCAGATAGGGCTCGATGACATCCTCGATCGTGCCTTCATCCTCGCTAAGCGCCGCTGCGATCGTGCTAAGCCCTAAGGCACGGCGCTTGGCGTCAAATAAAATTTCCAAATATTTTATATCCATCTCATCAAAGCCTTGCTCGTCCACGCCCAGCGCCTCAAGCCCTTCGCGCGCGCGATCGTGCGAGATAGCGCCCTCGTCGCGCACCTCGGCAAAATCGCGTATGCGGCGCAGCAGCCGTAACGCAATACGCGGAGTACCGCGGGAGCGACGCGCGATCTCGGCGCTGGCATCGGCCGCGCTCTCCTTCCCGAGTTTAACAGAAGCGATCTGCACTATCCGCGCAAGCTCGGCGTGCGTGTAAAACTGCAGGCGAAACTGCATACCGAAGCGATCCCGCAGCGGCGCCGAGATCATGCCCGCTCGCGTCGTGGCACCGATGAGCGTAAAGTGCGGAATATCGATCTTGATAGTCTGCGCGGCGGGGCCCGAGCCGATGATAATGTCGAGGCGGAAGTCCTCCATCGCCGAATACAGCACCTCCTCGATCGCCGGGCTTAGGCGGTGGATCTCGTCGATGAAAAGTACGTCGCCGCTTTGCAGGTTCGTCAAAATCGCCGCTAGATCGCCCGCCTTTTCGATCATCGGCGCGGCGGTGACCTTAATGGCGGCGCCCATCTGAGCGGCGATGATATGCGCTAGCGTGGTTTTGCCGAGCCCCGGCGGTCCGTAGAAAAGCACGTGATCGAGCACGTCGGCGCGCTTTTTCGCCGCGGCGATCGCTATGGCGAGGTTTGATTTGATCTTCTCCTGTCCCACGTAATCCTCGAAGCTTGACGGGCGCAGCGAGCTCTCCACGCTCTCATCGAGCTGTATCTTTTCGATCTCTACAATTCTGTCCATAATCTCTCTTTAATCGTTTTTAAAATTTTAGCAAGTGTAGCGAAAAATGGCTAAATTTTGACAATTTTAGCAAGGCGCCGTCTTTGCGAGCGAGATAAAATTTGCGGCGCGGAATTTTACGGTACGCGCTTAGGGCTAGGGCTGAAAAGCAAAGCACCCGTCGCGAAAGACTGCGAAATTTTAGCGCGACGGGTTTGAGACTACGCTCATGCCGCTACGCCCGCTATGCTTTAAGTACGGAATTTTGCCGCAGCAGCTCTCAAACAGCGCGCGGGTCACTAACTGCGCTAATTTTAATGCGTAGAATTTGATCGCGTAAAATTTAAGACTTTGGGCGTTCGCGAGCAGCGATTGCAGGGCAGCGGTGCGAAATTTGAGCGCGTAGAATTTAGTGGCAAAATTTGGCTGTCTGAAAAATACGCGCAGAGTTTTTACGACGTGAAATTTGGCGCTGGAATTTTAAGATATTAAATTCTGCGCCTGGAATTTTGCAACGAAATTTTGCGGCAAAATTTTATCTCGTAGAATTTTAATGCGGATTTTGTTTTGCGGCAGCAAGGCTTTAAATTCTACGCTTCAAGCTTTGCGGCACGCAGCCGTCTAGAATTTTATCTCGCGTAGTCGGTTAAAATTTTGCAAGAAATTCTGCGTAGAATTTTATGCAGAATTCTGCCTTGCGCGACTAGGTAAAATTTCGCGCGAAATTTCATTTTCCAAGAAGACTTAGAATTTAGCGTGAATTTTAAAATTTGCCGCTAAGCTCAACGCAGGCTCGTGCGATTAAATTTAGCCGCGCAATCTCGCGCCGCCTTATCGATCGCACCCCAAATTAAGACGCTAAATTTTTCCTGCGCGAACCTAGTTCTACAAATCATGCTCTTCGATCAAAACGCTCTTATTATCGTCGTCGCCATCGCAGAACGCTCTATATGAGCCGGACATTGTGCTTTCGAACAAAAATACTACGCCGTCCTTTTGAAATTTTTTCGAGCAGCCCTTGGCATATAGCTCGGCGAGTTTTGGACTATTGAGAACATAAAACTCATAGCTATCGGCAAAGTGCTCCATATAGCTGTAGGTGATGCTCGCCCAGGGCACCCCGCTATCACCGCTTCTATTTAGCACGATGGTTCTAGCGTTTATCGCCGCAAGCTTTGACTTTAGCTCTGCAAACGTCTTTTTGTCCCAGCCGATGAGCTTTAGCCCATCGCCGATACTCGGCGCATTATCCCTGAAAATGGAATTTGAATAAAATTTCGTCTCATTGCCGTCCAAATCGATCCAAATATACTCATCGCCGTAGGTGCTCTGGATTGTAACGCGCAAATTTTTAGGGAAGTTGCGACCTGCAAAAGCTAACAGGTCTAGGAATTTCTTGCGATTTTGCTCGTAGTTTTGCATCAGCGGAGCTTTATCTAGTTCCATATCATCTTTATCAAAGAAAGAATTAAACGCAAAAAATACCGCCAAAATCGGCAGCACCTTTACGCAAAAGAGTAGGCCCAGAGCCACGGCTATGAAGGTTTTTAAAGCTTTAGCCAAATTTTCTCCTTAAATTTTATAAGCCGTTTAGGCCTGACGTCTGGTTTATGTTTGAACTCTACGGCTGCGTGCGTAGAATTTAGCGCTCATAGCGTATTTTAGAGCTGCGGCACGAGAACTTTCAAAAAAAAGCGCTCGCGAATTGCAGTCGGCGACAGGAATAGCGCCCGCAGCGGAAGCACATAAACTCTCGCGCGACGCCGCCCGTATAAAATACCGCGCAGAGTATCCGCCCAAAGCGCCTGTGATCTCTCGCACTAGCTAAAGCGCTCGAATAGCTCTCGCCGATAAATTTCAAGCGACGCGAGCTGTTTACATAGCCTGCGGCGCAAAAACGAAGCGTTAATTTAAGACAAGCGGAGCTTTATGACTAGAATTTCGGCGCGTAAATTTTAAAATTTAGCTCAAATCCCACTACTGCTTATATTCAAACTCCTCGCTCGGAAAGCCCCCCTCTTTGACTTCGCGCGCGTATTCGCGCACCGCGCCTTTTACCAGCTCGGCGCCGTCTAAATAGCGCTTAACGAATTTTGGCCGAAACTCCGTGAAAAATCCACACATATCGCTCCACACAAGCACCTGTCCATCCACACCCGCGCCCGCACCGATACCGATGACGGGCATGTCGGTGCCGAGTGCCACTTGATTTGCGACCGAGCAGATCGTCCCCTCGACCAGCAGTAGCACCGCGCCCGCCTCGGCAAGCGCTCTAGCGTCGCTTAAGACCTCGCGCGCACCCTCCTCTCCGCGTCCGCTTACCTTGTAGCCGCCCGTAAAGCGCGAAAACTGCGGCTTTAGCCCTATGTGGCTCATCACGGCGATGCCGTTTCGATTAAGCAGCGCCACGGTATCTGCCATATGCGCGCCGCCTTCGATTTTGACGGCGTCGCAGCCGGTGCTCTCATAGACTTTGGCGCAGTTTTGCAGCGCAAGCTCTGGCGTCGCGCACGAGCAAAACGGCATATCTACGACCATATACGCACGCTTTAGTCCCCGTCTTACGGCGCGCGCATGATATATCATCTGCTCCACGCTTGCGCCCAGGGTCTCAGAGTGCCCGCCGAAGCTCATATTTAGGCTGTCGCCTACGAGCACCATATCGACCTCGTCGTCGAAAATTTTAGCAAAAAGCGCGTCATAGGCAGTGATCATCACGATCTTCTCGCCGGATTTTTTCATCTCGTATAATTTAGAAAGCGTGATTTTTGACATTTTGGCTCCTTGATTTGGTTAAAATTTGAACGCAATTCTAGCATAAGCCGAATTTGACATTTATAAAATTTTAAAGTAAAATGCGCGCTCATTCTTTCGGGGGTGACTTGGCTTCGACGGGAACGGATGGGTCAAGGCGGCATGTCGCTTTGGATACAGCGTATAAAATCCAAACTAAATTTAAACGCAAACAACGTTAAATTTGCTCCTGCTTACGCTAAAGCTGCGTAAGTCCAGTCGAGCCCTGCTCTGCGCCGATACTATCTAAGCGCGGCGGCGGGTAATCTGCGATAGCGTAGCTCTGCGGCGTGACGAGCCGTAGGGTGAAATCCTAGTCTTTGCGCCGGCGGGTCGTTTTGGAAAGTGAGCGAGCCTGCGCGAGAACTTCACTTTTGCTAAACATGTAGAGGCTTTGGTCGTTTGTTTTCGGACTGCGGTTCAATCCCGCACACCTCCACCAATTAAGTTATCTTTAAGTTTCAATCGCTTCTTTTTACTTCTCTTAAATTCCCGTATATAGGTGCTTATCTTATATTTCGATTATTTTTCTTTCCTTTTATTTTTGTTTGTAGTATAATTACTTCCGAAAAAATAAGGGACTAATTCGGGGGCTTTTTTCACATTAGGGGTTTTTGTAAAAAAAGACGATATAGAAAAATGGCAATGGCAATAATCTTATACTTAAAAGGAGCGAATTATGTCATTTATAGATGAGGATTACGTAAATATCGTACCGCAGGATCTGCTAGAGCGCGGTATACGCCTAAGGGAGGAGTACGGAATTTATGCTATAGCTTGGAGATTTGACGATGTAATGGAGGTACTAAAAATCGCAAGAGATAGAGATATGCTTATCGTCGGAGGGGATGTATATCGCCTAAGCGGCAATGAGCCCATAATCACATACGATTGCTGGTGTACAAACGAGGGGGATGACAATGCATTCGAATTAGCGATCGAATATATCACTAATTATCGCGCTAGAAACGGAGATGACTTTGCATATTGCCCGGTCATTAGCCCTGGGCGGGTGCCCAAATGAAAATTTTAATTGGATTGCGTATAGGAAATTTCATAAAAGCATAGAGGGTGCGTTTAAACGGGTTAAATTTTGAATTCGGCGTGAAGAAAGAGGATTGGAAAAGGCGTTAAATTTGGAAAGGATCAAGGAGAAACGCTGTGAAATTTAAAATTTTAGAACCGAGGCTTTATGAAAAATATAAGGATATGGTTATAGATGCGCGAGGACGAAAGGGTAAATACAGCGTTGATGGCTAAAATAGATATTTTATTAAATTTTATAAATTTTACTAAAGATATAAGCGCGATAAAAAGCGACTTGGCAAAGATAGGCTTTAATAGCGAATCGGAGCTTGTAACAATAACTCAAAATACCATTGCAAACATCTTAAATAGAGTCGTCGATAAAGAAATTTCATATGATCTCCTTGGGGAGTGGGCAAATTTAATCGAGTGCCGCGAGGATATAGGATATGAGGATGAAATTTTGCAAGAGATCATATTTGAGCTGGCAAACCCTTGCCTTTATGGGAAGATAGACAAAGAGAAGATTTATATGATTTTAGATAAAATTAAATACGAGTGGAGCGAGACGAATGATATTAGAGAAAAATATTGATATTGTGGGCGAGAGGGCTGTTTTGCTAATAGCGCTGGGCTCATTACGGGCATTAGAACATAAAGCGATTACCATAGATGAAAGCCAAAGAATTTTGTTTTCACCCTATATCTCAACGCATTTGGAAAAAAATAAGGTTAATGAACGCATTATAGATATAATAATCGAATGCTGTGAATTAGAGGATATTTTTGAGCTAATTCCTACAAAATATATGGAAACTTTGCAAATATTGCAGAATAGAATAATAGAAATTTTAAAGCAATACGATGAAGAATCCGGAAAAAGATGGGTAATCATAGATGAAGAATAGTTTTCATGACTTCCGTCTTTGCAGTGAGCGAGCGGATAAATAAAATTTGACTCAAGAAAAGTTAAAAACTTTCAAGGAATTTTAACTTATCTTGAACCTTTAAAATTTTAACGTCACGATAGAAACTCTTTGTAAATTTAATTCCTTCCAATACTTGATAGTGCTATTAACAAGATTAGTGTGCAATATATGTAAATCATAGATTTAGACAAATCGGCAAATTTTACGATTTAAGGAGTTTGATGTATCTTATTTGATGACTTTATGAATTTTAAGCTATTAGTTTAAAAATAAATTTAGTAGATAAAATCCTCTGATTTAGATAAAACACATTTTTCTTATACCGCAATGAATTCAAGAATAAAATTTTGAAGTCACGATGCTGTGATATAAATTTAAAGATATTGGTTGCAGAGGGTGGATTTGAACCACCGACCTTCGGGTTATGAGCCCGACGAGCTACCACTGCTCTACTCTGCGATACAAGAAGTGCGAATAAATTTTGAAATATCATTCGCGAATGGATGGGGTAGGAGGATTCGAACCTCCGAATGATTGGACCAAAACCAATTGCCTTGCCGCTTGGCTATACCCCAGCTTTTAAAAAAAAAGCATTATACATAAATTGCTATTATAAGTCAAGTCCGTAAATAATAAAATATCAATATTTATTTTGCAAAATTATCTATATTTAGATAAAACCGTATGCTGTGCCCCCAAGATAAGTATTAAAATTCTAAAAATCATATAGATTTACAAAAAAAATAGCAAGCAGGCTTAAAAAAATTTATAAATTTGCAGATCAAATAGCAATACTAAATACTGAAATAAAAAAGCCCTAGCCGAAGCTAGGGTAGAATAATAAGATTATTTAAGATAATCTACTATTCGTATTGAACACCTTTACCACCAAATTTATAGGTATTTGTAGTTTTATTTCCAGCTGTGCTTTTAATAGCGGCTTTAACTTGTGATACACCAGGCATTTCCCATACTCTTTTACATAAAGCACCAGTTTCACCTATAGTCATACTAGCCTCGCCTTTAGCATTATCATACTTATTTACAGTTAAGCAAACTTGACTTTTTACTTTAATAGGATTTGGTACATTAGTCATACTTGCAGTCGCCGATGATGCAGTACCAGCAAATTCACCTTGTGAAGTATAGTAAGAGCCTAAGTCAGTTATAAGCGTCTGAATATTTGTAGCTGCCTTAGAAACCTCAGCGTCATCACGAGTAGCTGCAAGTCTTGGAATAGCAACAGCTGCCAAAATACCTAAAATAACGATAACGAAGATCAACTCGATCATAGTAAAACCTTTTTTCATGGTTTACTCCTTAAATAAAATTCATCCCGCATACCTATATGCGAAACTTGGCGGAATTATAGAGAAAAATTTAAAAATTGTCAATAGTTTTTGGCAAATTTTTTACAATTTATTTACAAAGTCCGATTTTGCGGGCATTTTAAAATCAAAATTTTAAGCTCATTTGGTCCATTAATGTATTTCGACGGCGCCTCTGCACATAGATACCATAAAAATAATTTGCTTTCATTATCGCACATCAGGTGATAAGCCATATGTCTATTCGAGATGCAGGATACTACAGCCCGTATCTCTTCGTAAGAATTCCATACTCCTCTACGCGTCTATCTCGCAAAAACGGCCACCAGCGGCGCACGTTTTCGCATCTTTGCATATCGATGGTTACGACTTCGCATAGCTCATCGGTGCTGTTTGCGCGAAACAGCTGTTCGCCCTGCGCGCCGAAAACAAAGCTATTGCCCCAAAACCTAATCCCCTCTTCGCTGGCAAGCCGCTCTACACGCTGTTTACTCGGCAACACCTCTAAAGTTTCGCCGTTAAATTTGATCTCTATCGAAATCTTTAAATTCTCTCGTGCCGCCTCATCCTTTGCTGGTAAAATTTCGCTGCCGATCGCCATTTTGTCGCTACCCGTTAGCGCCCCGTTATTAAAAGATAAAATTCCGCCCTCGCTTAAAATTTTACTATCGTCGCTCGCATCCGCGGAGCGCAAAATTTTATCGCTGGCTGCTCCGCCGTCGCTTATTGCCGAAATTTCATTTCCCCCGGATAAAATTTCATCCGGCGAAGCCTCGCTAAGCGCGGCTTTTTCAAAGCCCACGCGATTTACGGCGATTACGGGCAGGGAGTTTGCCGCCGCATGCCCGCGCTGTACCGCGACCCAGGCCTCTAGCTGACGCGCCTTTTCGTCCTCGTCGTCGCCGTCGAACCACCCGATCGCGGTCGGATATATGAGCAGCTCGGCACCGCGTAGCGCCATCGCGCGCGCCGCCTCGGGATACCACTGATCCCAGCACACGAGCACGCCGAGCCGTCCCACGCTCGTATCTATGGGCTCAAAGCCCAGATCGCCCGGCGTGAAATAAAATTTTTCGTAAAACTGCGGATCGTCGGGGATATGCATCTTGCGATACCGCCCCGCGATAGAGCCGTCGCGCTCGAAGACCACGGCGGTGTTGTGATACAGCCCCGCGGCGCGGCGCTCAAAAAGCGAGCTTACCAGCACCACGCCAAATCTCTTCGCCACCTCGCTCCACAGCCGCAAATCACGCTCGAAATCCTGTGCATAGTCGAAATTTTCGGTATTTTCGCGCTGGCAAAAATAATGCGTCTGATGAAGCTCTTGCAAAACGATTAATTGCGCGCCATTCGCCGCTGCACGCGCGATGAGCTCGATACTACGCGCTATCGTGCGCGCCTTGGTGCCTTCAAATTTATGCGAAATCAGTCCAACTTTTAGAATTTTCATATTTTCCCTTCGATCTAAATTTAAAGTTTAAATTTATTCATGCACGAGCAATGCAGCGAGCCGTTTTGGCGAATGAAAACGCGCGCATTTACTCCCACTACTTCGCGATCCGCGCACGTCGCTCGCAGACGCGACAGCGCCAGCTCGTCCGCGGCGCGGTTTGGATCGTGCGGATCTGCGGGGTCTGCGTAGGTAGGCACGATGAGCGCGCCGTTTAAAAAGACGAAATTTGCGTAAGTCGCGGGCAGCCTGCGCCCCTGATAAAAGATCGCGCGCGGGATCGGCAGCTCGATCACGTCGTATTCGAGCGATGAAATTTCATCCTTCATCGCGCCAAGCTCCGCGTAGTGCAGATCGCTCGGATCATCGCACGACGAAATAGCCACGATGTGCGGGCTTAGAAAGCGTGCGAGAGTATCGACGTGGCTGTCGGTATCGTCGCCTTTTATGAAGCCGCGCTCTAGCCAGATTATCTTTTTTAGGCCAAAAATTTCACGCAGCCGCGCGTCCAGTTCGGTCTTGCTTAGGGAGTTGCGATTTTCGTTCAGCAAACACGCGCTAGTAGTTAGCATCGTGCCCGCGCCGTCAAAATCGACGCTGCCGCCTTCTAAGATCAGATCTACGTCTCGCAGCGGGCGGGCGTTCGCGGCGTAAAGCTTAGAATTTAACGCATCGTCCTTGGCGCTTGCAAATTTGCCGCCCCAGGCGTTGAAACGAAAATTTAGCCCCGTAATTTTGCCGCCCTCCTCCACATCGATCGCGCCGTAATCGCGGATCCACGTATCGTCGGTGTCGATTTGCGCGAAGCTGATGTTTGCTAAGCCGCCGCAAATTTGCTCAAAATCCTCGCGGCTAGGCGCGATCGCAACGACAGGCTCAAACCTCGCTGCAGCGGCGATAAAGTCGCGATAAGCCGCCCGTATCTCGCCCAAATACGGCGCCCAGTCGGTACCTGCATGCGGCAAAGACGCCAAAAGCGCCTCTTGCTCCTCCCATTCGGCGAATGCTCTCATTTTTGCTCCAAGATTAAAATTTCACAGATTATAGCGAAGCTCGGTTTAAAAAGATATTTGTGGATGGTGCGCCCGGAGGAATTCGAATCCCCGACCTTTTGAACCGCAATCAAATGCTCTATCCAGCTGAGCTACGAGCGCACGAAATAAAAGAAACGGGATTATAGCGTTTTTAGCTTAAATTTAGCCAAAAGGCGGTTTAAATTTCGACATGCGATAAATTTTAGCTTCGCATTTTTGTGTTTGCCAGATCGCGACGCCTAGTTTTTTGTTTAAATTCCAACGTGCAAGAATTTTAGCCTACTCAAATTTACCTTGTATCGCGCCAAAATTTAACTAAGGATTCTGCTCGCATCTTAGAATTTAAAATTTAGCTTACTTAAAATTCCGCAAGTCAAATTTAAAATATCCTAAAAATTTTAGAACTTCGCAGCCCGAATCCTATGCAAAATAAATAAAATTTATCGCTTTTTAGGTATCATAAGCGAATAATGAAATAAATGAAGGAGGGAAAATGAAAAAGGTCTTTTTAGCATTTGCGCTGTGGCTCGGTTTTAGTGGGGCTGCTTTTGCGATGCAAGATACGGAGCCGAGCGAGGCGCAAGGACAAAATTCTACGGAAGTTAAAATTTTAAGCGACGAGTTTTTTAAGCTGTCCGCAAGAGAATACGCGAATGCAGTCGGTCGCTGCCTACCTTCCCATATCTATGACTATTGCGATAAAATTTATTAATTAGAAATTTCACGACTTATAAAGGAGTGCGGTTTCGGCGATGGAAAATATAGCGCTTGTCAAAATTTATTAAATATTGCGGATAGGAGTTGCTTTGAAAAGGATCAAATTGAAAATTCCTTGGCGTGCGGTTTATCCAGTGAAATTCTATTTAGAACAAATAGGCCGTCAATTGGATTAAAACGATTAATAAGAGCTTGCGAAGTAGGCAAAATAGAAGATTTTTGCTTACTTTGTGCAGGAGCTCATTTTTACTATGATTTAGACATAGAAGAGGTGATAAAATATATGACGATGACGCGAGATTTGGCGCACGATAAAGAACATTTCAATAAAATCATCAAAAAATTGCAAGATTGCAAAGCCGACAAAGAGTGCAATCCCGCGAAATTAGAATTTCAATAGGCAAACGGCGAGAGCAAATACGGCGGGCTAAATTTCTAAATTTAAATAGCAAAGGAAAGATCGCTATGGCGGATAGGCTGATCGACATCGGGCTCATTTTGTTTTTCGGCGGCTTTGGCTTTGTATGCTATATAAACGGCGTATGCGGGATCGGCAAAGACTATATGCAGCGCAATAAAATAGACTTCGTGCGCTGGATGTTTAGTCCGAGGCACATCTTGCGCTCCAACACGCCGTTTGATTCGAACGAGCCGCTAGAATTAAAATTTAAAGAACCCAAAAGCAAGACAATTTTTTCGAGCTCATCATACATTATGCGATAATCGCGCCATTTTTAGTGATCTATGCGGGAGTTTTTCTATTTTGCGCGGGGGTGCGTCGTCAAAATTTTATCCTAAATTTAAAATTTGCGACGCGGATGCAGAGCGGGCATTGCATAGACGCCGTTTTCGTTGCAGAATTTCAAATTTTACGCCGCATCTCTTGCTAAGCACGCTACGCTTATTATATTTTAAGAGATAAAATTTCAAAATTTTATCGCCGAATCCACGGCTTGTGGAATTTATGCCGTATTTTCTGTTTCTTGGGGCGGGAAGGGGGCCCCAATTGCGAGGTCGCTCCCCTTCCCGCCCCAAACCCCACCCAACCTCCGACGACGCTAGCGGGGCGGACTGCGTCCGCGCATTTTTATTTAGCGGCTCGCGCCGCATGAAATTCCGTATCGATAAATTTTTAAAATTCCACTACCGCTAAATTTTTATCATATTTGGAATTTTAAAATTCCATCCGTAGCCGCCAAGCCAATTTATCCGCCGATAAATCGTCAAACCGCCGACCGACCGCAAAACCGACACGGCTTGCGGCGATGAAATTTAAGCAATGCGAGCTCAAATTCCATCCACGGCACGGCTTCTCCGTGGCGCGTTCATTCTGGCAGCGGTGCGACCGCAGCCGCACTCTATTAAATTCTATTCGGAGCCGCCGAACCGCCCTCGCCTCGTTTAAATTCTATCGCACAAATTTTGCCGAGCGCTAAGGCGGAGGATGAACCGCCCCCGCTTTGTTTAAATTCCGCTGCACCGACCGATCGCCGACCAACCCCGGGATCGGTTACGAGCTCATTACAGGACCGATCGGCAGCAAGCCGGCCACAAACCAGCAGCCCGCCGAAGCAAACGATCTAGCAAAATCGAAAAGATCGGTCGCAAACAAACCTGTCGTTAAATCAAGGGATCGTCGAAGCGCTAAATCGGTCGTCGGTCCGGTTTCAAAACCGCTTGGTCCACCACAATGAGCGGGCCCGACTAACGAACCGAGGGAACCGAGCCGCAAATCCCCAACTGATTGCAATCCGAGCGGACTGATCCGCAAATAAGCAGACGGGCTAACGAGCTAGACGATCTAGCCGCAAATTGCCGACTAATTGCGAACCGAGCCGTTAATCGCTCGGTCACAGACCCGCTTCCAAGCCGCCCTGCCGCAGGTTAATTCTGAACCTACCCAAGCCGTAAGCATAACTCGAAGCCGTCCGATCCGGTCGTAAGCCGATCTCAAAGCCACCCGGCAAGCGGGCTAGCCTCAAAATCGCCCAAGCCGCAAGCCAGTCCCGAAACTGCTTGGTTGCAAGCTAAACTAGAAGCCGCCCAATAAGCAGGCCAATCCCGAAACCGCCGCTTACTCTACGTAAATTTTATACTCGCCGTAGCCGCGCGCGTCCATCTCCTCAAGCGGTATAAATTCCAAACTCGCGCCGTTGATGCAGTATCTCATACCGCCTTTATTCCTCGGTCCGTCCTCAAAGACGTGTCCTAAATGGCTGCCTCCTACGCGGCTAGAGACCTCGACGCGTTGCATACCGTGGCTGTCGTCTCGCGCATAGGCGATCGCATCGGTCGTTATCGGCTTTGAAAAGCTCGGCCAGCCGGTGCCGGAGTTGTATTTATCGGTAGAGGAAAAGAGCGGTTCTTTCGACACGATGTCGACGTAGATGCCCTTTTTATAATTCTTGTCGTATTCGCTAGAAAACGGCTGCTCGGTCGCCTTTTCCTGCGTGACTTGATACTGAAGCTCGGTCAAATTTTTCTTCAGCTCCTCCTTACTTTGCACTTTAAATTTTTCATCGTCCTCAAGCGGCTTTTTAGCAAGGCGCAGATCGATGTGGCAATATCCGCCAGGGTTTTTGTCTAGATAGTCTTGGTGGTAATCCTCCGCCTTAACGTAGTTTTTAAGCGGCATAACCTCGACCGCTATCTTTTCATCATATTTGCTCTGCTTAAAGGCTACGAATTTACGCGCCGTCTCGCCGCTCGCCTCGTCGGTGTAGTAGATGCCCGTGCGATACTGGCGACCGCGGTCGCCCCCCTGCTTGTCGATCGAGAACGGATCGATGATGCGGAAATAATGCGCCAAAATTTCAGGCTCGCTGATGACATTGGCGTCGTATTTTAAGTGTAGCGTCTCGGCATGATCGCTGCTATGTAAGCCCTCGTAGCTTGCTTTATCGCTCTTGCCGTTGGCGTAGCCCACCTGCGTAGCGACTACGCCGTCAAGCTGCTTGAAATACGCCTCCATACCCCAAAAGCAGCCGCCTGCCAGATAAATTTCTTTTACGTTTGCGTTCACGCCGCCTCCTTTAACTTTAAAATTTGCGTCCGCCGCGCTGCTGCCGTCTGCGGCATTTAGCGCGACTAAATAACCCATCGCCAAGGCAAAGAGGCAGATTAAAACTTTAGAAATTTTCATATTTGATCCTTTCGTTTTAAATTTTGCGCAATTTTACAATCTCTAAATGAAGCGAGAGTGAAAGAGAGAAATTTTATCGCTTACGGCGGATCGCTACCCAAATTTTATCGCCGCAGGATCGGAGCTTTCGGCTCGTCGTCGCCGCAGAATTAGAATTTTATCGCTGCGGCGGCGCAAGATCAAAATTTTATCTTATCCTCGCAGCGCGCTGCAGCATCGGAATTTTACCTCCTCGCAAGCGGTTAAAATTCTATGCTATAACGAGGGCTGAAATTTTACCGCCGCCGCCAAGATTAAAATTTTACCGCTTCAGCGAGGGGGGGCGGATTTCGCTAGCGCGGCGAGCGGTTGGATTTGATCGCCGCGGCAAGAATTAAAATTTTACTACCGCTATAGGGTTAGAATTTCATCGCCCTCACGCTATGATGAAATTTGTCCCTTTTACGAGCGAGACCCTTGCGCCGTCCATTCGCCTGCGCTACGGCTCGTATGAAATTTATCCATTCGCGCGGCTTACGTGGGGATTTTAGAGATTTTGATACGCCCTATTGCGGCGCGAAATTTTATTGTCGCGCCTCGCGGCTAGATTTTGTTACCGTCACGATAATTAAAATTTTACCGCCGCGCAAACGTAATCTGAGCCTGATTTAGCGCCTTTGCGAGTTTTACGACGCGGCCGAATTCTACCGCGCGCCGTTTTGCGAGGGCACGAACTGCTCGCGGGACGGAAGCTTTGCACTGCGCCCGCTACTCTACTACGCGATTAAATTTTATCTACGCACCGCTGCGATCGCGGCACGGCACTTATCCACCGCGCGGCTAAATTTTCTACACGCCGCTTAGGTTGCGGCACGGCGTCCATCCGCTTGCCGCGCGATTAAAATTTATCTATAAGGCGCATCGATCGCGACGATACGCCTTATTAAATTTACTCTGACGCCGTATCTACCGCAAAGAGGCGTCAAAATTTCGACGTAAAATGGACACGAAGCCGAAAAGCTGCTATTACGACACGGCTTTAGCATTCAAATTTCGACGCAAAATGGGTACCGCGAGATAAAATTTACGCCGTTGTGCGGCGACGAGGCGCGAACCCATCCGCTGCGTGCGCGATTAAATTTAAAATTTACGCGCCGCACCGATACGTAGCGCCATATCGCGTAGCTAAACCCGCGCCGCGCAGTAATATAACTAAGCGCGAACAGTCGGATTCGCACTGCCTCAGCTACGTAGCGGAGCGCAGCCATTTACATCGTGCACGGCTTCGTAGCTGAGATAGTAGGACCTGCGCCGTGCAGTCGCTGTAGTGAAGCGCAAGCAGCCGGGTCTGCGCCGCGTTGGCGCGCAACAAAGCACCGTGCATTAGATCCGCACCGCGCCCGCTACAAAACGATATGCCGCACAGCTAAATCGTCGCCGCACAACCGTATGGCAAAGCGCAAGTAGTCCGATTGGCATCACGCTCGCCGCGTATCGGAGCGCAACCGGGGTCCGCGCCGCGGCCGATACACAGCGAGCAACGAGATCCGCTCCGGCGCGGTTTTCAAGATTTGCAACGGCATAAAAAGTTGCGAAGCTATCGAACAAGATCCGCTCCGACGCAGGCGAGCAAAATTTAGTGCAAAAAGTGGCGCACTCCCGTAAAATACATCGCCATGCCGAACTCATCGGCGCTTGCGATCACCTCATCGTCGCGGATGCTGCCGCCTGGCTGCACCACCGCCGCAACGCCCGCGGCATGGGCGATCTCGATGCTGTCTTTAAACGGGAAAAATGCCTCGCTGGCAAGCGCGCAACCGCTCAGATCGACGCCCACGTCGCGAGCCTTGGCCACTGCTGCACGTGCGGCGTCCACGCGGCTCGTCATACCCATGCCGATCGCGACCATCGCGCGATTTTTGACGTAAACTACGCAGTTGCTCTTCGTAAGTGCGGCAATCTGCCACGCGATTTTTAGATCATCAAGCTCGCTCTCGCTAGCCGCGCGCCCCGTGACGCAGCGGGCATTTGCGACCTCGCCCGCGCCCACGTAGTCGCGCTGCTGATACACAAAGCCGCCGTCAATGAATTTAAAATCATACTTGTCGTTTTCGCGAATTAAAAACTCCCCGCCCTGCTCGAAAATTTTAATGCGCTTTTTCTTTTCAAATACCGCAAGTGCCGTGGGCGTAACGCGGGCGGCAAGGATAACTTCGACAAAAATTTCATTAATTTTATGCGCTAGTTCCTCGTCCAAAACGCCGTTTATCGCCACGACGCCGCCGTATGCGCTTACGGGATCGCATTTTAGCGCCTCTACGTAGCTTTCAAGCAGGCTTCCCTTTACGGCGAAACCGCATGGATTGGCGTGCTTGCAGATCGCTACCGCGGGCGCCTCCCCGAAGCTGCTAGCGAGCATCAGCGCGCCGTGCATATCGGTCATATTGTTAAAGCTCGCCTCGCCCTTTAGGCTCTTAAAGTGCTTGCTAAAAAAGTCCTCGAACTCGTACAGCGCGCCCTTTTGGTGCGGATTTTCGCCGTAGCGAGTATCGAATACCTTGCTGCCCGTGATAAATTTTTTCGCGCCGAAGCCTCCGTTAAAGCGCTCGTTCATATAGTTTGCGATCATCGCGTCGTAGGCTGCGGTGTGCTCATAAGCTTTAATCATCAAATTTTGCCTAAATTTCAGCTTCTCGCTCTCGTCCGCGCTGTTTAAATTTTGCAAAACCGCGTCGTAATCAAGCGGACTCGTGACGACATAGACGCTCGCAAAATTCTTAGCCGCGCTTCGAACCATCGCAGGCCCGCCGATGTCGATGTTTTCGATAATCTCGGAAAAATCGTCGGTGCGAGCTACGGTCGCTTTAAAAGGATATAGATTTACGCACACGAGATCGATGCCGCCGATGTCGTGCTGCGCAGCTTGACTTGCGTGATTTACGTCGTTTCGCTTATACAAAATTCCGCCGTGGATCTTTGGATGCAGGGTCTTAACCCGCCCCTCAAACATCTCGGGCGAACCCGTGTATTGGCTCACTTCCGCTGCTTTCACGCCATTTTGCAAAAGCAGTTTATGCGTGCCACCCGTGCTTAAAATTTCAAATCCGAGCTTCTGTAGCCCGCGAGCAAACTCTACGACGCCCTCTTTATCGCTGACGCTGATTAACGCTCTCATCTTTTCTCCTTTTAATTTATTCGCATAATTTTTTAAAAATCAGCTCGCGCATGTCGTTTGCATTAAGCTGAAAATACAAAATCGCCTCACGGCGAGCCTTTTGATACTCGCGCCTTGCTTTTTCATCTGCTGCGCCGAGCTTTGCGCCTTTAAATTTCGCCATACGCGCCGAACTCAGCTCTTTTAGCCTCTCGCCGCCCGGAGAGATACCGCCGCTATAATTAAACCACTCTTTGCTTTGAAAAATATTAAATAAAATTTGAAAATCTACGAAATTTCCCTTATTATACTCGGCGCAGACCCCCTTTTTGTGGCTTGCGGTGTAGATCGCGCCGTATCTGCGCTCGAAAAAATATAGTTTTATGAGCTTTGCATTTTTGTCTAAATTTGCGCCGCTACCGCCTAAAATCGCAAGCCTCGCATCTCCGCGCGTTTCGTAAGGGCCTAAAATCGCGCCGTTTTCGTAGAGATTTCCGCCGTAAAAAGCGTATTTCGTATCTCCAAGCTCGTTTGAAAGAACGTAGGTTTTATCGGTTGTGGGCGAGTTTTTGCCCGCGCAGCCGAGCAGCGACAGAGCCAAAAACAGAGACGAGATAAAAAATTTCATCGCAAAAATCCTTTAAATTTTAAAATTTTGCCGAATTTATGAAGCGGAATCGGCAAAGCGGAATTTGCTAAATTTACCGCGCGCAAATTTTAAATTTACTTTTCAAATGCCGCCGCGTTGCCCGCGCGGACGTAAATTTTAAAATTTTGCGCCGCTTACAAAGACTAAATTTAAAAGCCGCAACGCAAAATGTAAATTTAAACCGCAGCGTAAATTTAGCCGAAAAAATCGGCGCGAATCGGCTAAATTTAAAATTTCACGGCGCAGCTTTTATCGCCAAGCTAGGTTGGCGCTTGCTTTTGCCGCTTTTTAAAATTTTAAATTTACCTGCACATCCTATTTTCCAGCTCGTCCATAAGCGCGGCTATGTCATCATCAATCGCACCTTACCGCTGCTGCTCGTTTAAATTTTATGCGCCGCTTTAAATTTTACAAGCCGTAAATTTAAAGCGGCACAAGACCCAAAAACCGCACTAAATATAATAGATGCTGTTTTTGATATTTTTGCCGTCGAGTTCGTTTTTGCGCCACGAGCTCTCGTCGTTTAGCACGATCCAGCGCTTCTCCTCCTCGCGGTAAAACCAATCCTTGTCGATCTGATAGTAGATCTGACATCCCGAAATTTCGATGATATTGGCGATGTTATTGTCGTGGTAGTTGTTCTCGTCGAAGTCGGTGAAAGTGCGCTGCCCCATCTCGGCGTAGAGCTCGTTTAAAATTTGAAGCATCTCGCTTAGGCGCGTATCCATCTTCTCGACCTGAAGCCCAAGCTCGTTAGCCTCTCTGAATAAGATCGGATAGTCGTGCGACGGATAGCCGCTGTTTAGCTTGTCGCTGATAAAGGCGATCTTTTGCTCATCTTCGAAGTGGTAGCGCAGAATTTCGCGGCAAATTTTAAGCGACAGGCTGCTTGCGCGATCGACGGCGCCGAAAACGAGCGGATGGATATATTTGTAAAGCTCCTTGTACGGGTTCTCGTCGTTCGGGCGCTCGTTATTTTTCCAAAGCTTCACCACGCGGCTTAGCTCGTCCATCGAAACGTTGGCTTGGTCGTTGGTGTTCGTAACCGGCGAAAGCTCGTGGCGTAGCGAAGTATCGACCGACGTTAGGTATCCTAGCGGCCCCATTAAAATTTTATTCGCTCCAAGCGCCATCATCGTAGCCGCCGAAGCGCAGTTTGCCGGCACCAGCGCGATCAGCTCGTCGCAGTGGTTACGCAGGATCGAGACGATCTTAAGCGATGCGATGCCGCTGCCGCCGTCAGATTTGATGTAAAGATAGAGCTTTTCGAAATGCTTGCCCTTGAGGTGGTCGTTGATACTGATCGCGTCGTTACCGCAGACGCTGCCCGCGCCCGAATTGAAGTAGGTAAGCAGCGGTGCGCCCAGATATTTCTCGATATTGGTGATCACCTCTTGCGTTTGCTTCATCAAGATCGGCGGTTGCTTCGCCGCCTTTTTAGCGCCCTGCTTCTGCGGCTCCTCGTCTTTGGATAAAAATCCCATGTTTTTCCTTTCGTGTTGGTTTGGTTTTAAAATTTTATTTCATAAATAACAATCAGCCTTAACGCTATCGCATATTAAAATTTCAACATTCGCGCATACTACTTGCCGCCTTTATCTTGCGCTTAAAATTCTCGCGCCGCATGTTGACTGCCTGCGCGATGCGCAACAGGGCTGCATTAAGCGCCCTGCAGGTCTTACGAGCTTGGAATTTTAAATTTAGATGCGAATTTAACTGTGCCGCATACTTTGAAATTTCGCCGCCGCGCTGCAGCCAATCTCTCGCGACCTGAAATTTTCGCACGCCACGTATCTTAAGATATCATGCCCAAATTCTTTTGCCGCACCTTATCGCCGTATCGCAAGCCCTACCTTAAAATTTCAAGGCGTTTTGCGCCCTCAAATTTTAAAATTTGCTCGCCCTACTTCTCGCCGAAGCGCTCCTTTAAAATTTTATACGCCTCGTTGATCTCCTGAAGCTTCTTTGTACCCTCCTGGATGATCTCCTCGTCCGCGCCCTTGCCCATCAGGATGTCGGGGTGATATTTTTTCACGAGCTCGCGATATTTTTTCTTGATCTCGCTAAACGTAGCGTCCTTGGAGAGCCCCAAAATTTCATACGGATCTCTTTTGCTTTTGGCCGATCCGTAGCCTTGCGAGCCACCCGAATAGCCGCTACCATACCCACCAGAATATCCGCCGCCGTATGAACCGCCCGAACTTTGCGAGCCTCCGTAGCCCGAACCGGCCGAGCCGCCATAGCCGTAGCCGGTACCGCCGCCATAACTGCTGCTGCCGTAGCCACCCGTGCTTCTGCCGCCGTATTTGTCCCAATAGCCGCCGCTTCTTGTGCTATAGCCGTCGTATTCGTCGTAAGCCGTATCGCTTTGCGCGCCGCCATTTTCGTAATAGGTGCCGTAAAAGCTGCGCTCAAAGGTCGCAAACATCTGGCTTTGGATATGCTCGGGCAAGCCCAATCCGTCGCAAATCTGCGAGATCGTGCGCCGCTCTGCTGCGCTAAAACCGCGATCGACATAGGCTAAATTTAAAAAGAAATAGATTAGCCCAGTTTTGCGACTCGGGCTCGGGCGGTAGGTTTGGTTATATTTCTCGGCGAGCTCGCGCACGTTTGCAAGGTTTTCTTTCTCGAGCTTATAAACGAGCTTCAGCGCCTCGCGTTCGCGCTCGCCGGCGCCCATTTGGCGCACCAAATCGTCCAAAATTTCGCTTATCATCGCGGCTTCGGACTCGCTTACGTGTCCGTCGCTTTTGGCGACCTTAGCTAGAAGCGCTACTAAAATTTTAGCCTCCCCTAGCTGCATTTGCGCCTTGCCGCGATAGCCCGAGTTGCCGAGAGCCCCGCCGATCTGCGCGAAAATATACAGCGCGATTAAAATAAATATGACGCTAAGCACGCTAGTCTTCGCTCTTTATGATCTTAGCAAACTCGCCAAAGTAAATTTCTTTTAGCGCTTTTAGATTTTTAGAGACGGAATTTATGCGAAATGTTTCGCCGCCGCTGATGCCTAGTCGCATCAAGCTTAGCCCGTATTTTGCGGCGAGCTCCTTAAATTTCGCCTCGTCGCGCACGCCGAAAATCGCGCGCGAAAAGCTCTCGTCGAAAATATCTCTGCTATCGTCGCAGCTCATCTCAAACTCGCCGCCTACGCCGCCTACGCACGCCATCTTCGCAAGTGTAATCGCCACGCCGCCGATTCCTACAGAGTTTGCAAATTCCAAAACTCCGCTCCTGCCCGCCTCGATCGCGAAGTCCCACAGAGCGCGCTCGGCTTTTAAATTTAGCTCCGGCAGGCTGCCTGCGACGCGGTTTTCCACCGCTTTCATATAAAGCGAGCCCGCAAAAACGCCCTTCGTATCGCCTACCAGATAGACGCTCACGCCGCTAGCGCAAAAATCGCTAGGGATGATCTCGCCCTCGTTTGTGCCCACGCACACGATCGCGGGAGTAGGCTGTATGCTAACGCCGCCCGTTTCGTTATAAAGGCTTACGTTGCCGCTGATGACCGGAGTATTTAGCGCGGCGCAAGCCTGCTTGATCCCCTCGCAGCCGTGCGCGAACTGCCACATAACCTCTGGATTTTGCGGATTACCGTAGTTTAGGCAATCGGTGATGGCTAGAGGCGTCGCGCCGCTCATCGCGACCTTTCGCCCCGCCGACGCTACCGCGAGCGCCGCGCCTATGCGAGGATGGACGTAATTCATCCGCGTGTTGCAGTCCGCAGCCATCGCGAGTTTTACGCCGTTTTGCTTAACGCGCATCATCGCAGCGCCCAGCATGCCGGGACGCTTGGCAGAATTTAGCCCTACGTTGGCGTCGTATTGATCGTAGATGTAGGATTTATTTAGCACTTCGGGGTCCTCAAAAATTTTATCAAACGCCGCGTCCAGCTCGCGCTCGCTTGCGCCGCAGCCGCATAAATTTTGCCCCGCGATCTGCGCCATATATGCAGGCTCTTTTATCGGGCGATCCAGCACGGGAGCCGCCTCGCTAAGCGGCTCGATCGGAATGACGCCCGCTAGCTCGCCGTGCCAAAAAAGCTCCATCTTGCCGCTATCCGTCACCTCGCCGATGACGGCGGCGTCAAGATCCCATTTGGCAAAAATTTCTTTGATTTTCTCCTCGCAGCCCTTTTTAGCGCAGATCAGCATGCGCTCTTGGCTCTCGCTTAGCATCAGCTCATACGGGCTCATCCCCTCCTCGCGCATCGGTACGCGATCCAAATTTAACCGCATGCCGCTGCCGCTGCGCCCCGCCATCTCAAAGCTGCTTGAAGTAAGCCCCGCAGCACCCATATCCTGGATGCCCACGACATAGTCGGTTTTAAAAAGCTCCAAGCACGCCTCCATCAGCAGCTTTTCTGCGAACGGATCGCCCACCTGCACGGTCGGACGTAGGGATTTGTTTGCGTCATTAAAGCTATCGCTCGCCATAACGGCTCCTCCAAGCCCGTCGCGACCCGTCTTAGAGCCCACGTAGATCACGCTATTGCCCACGCCTTCGGCCCTGCCGTAGAAAATTTCATCCTTTTTAACGATACCAAGAGCAAAGGCATTAACCAAAATGTTGCCGTCAAAGCTCTTATCAAAGCTCGTCTCGCCACCGATCGTAGGGATCCCCATGCAGTTGCCGTAGTGAGCGATACCGGCGACCGCGCCTTTTAGCAGATAGCGCTGCTTCCTGGCATTCTCGCTTCTTCCTCGCACCTCGCCAAAGCGAAGCGAGTTCATATTGGCTTCGACGCGCGCGCCCATCGTAAAGATATCGCGCAGTATCCCGCCCACGCCGGTCGCAGCGCCCTGAAACGGCTCGATGAAGCTAGGGTGGTTGTGGCTTTCCATCTTAAAAACCGCAGCCATGCCGCCGCCGATGTCGATGACGCCTGCGTTTTCGCCCGGGCCTTGGATGACCCAAGGCGCTTTGGTCGGAAAGCCGTTTAAGTATTTTTTGCTCGATTTGTAGCTGCAGTGCTCGCTCCACATCGCGCTAAAAATCCCAAGCTCGAGCAGATTCGGCTCGCGACCTAAAATTTTTAAAATTTTTTCATATTCTTCGTCTGAAATTTTATGTGCCACTACTACTTTTTTATCCATTTTTTCGCCCTTTTCGCCGTTAAATTTAAGCCGCAATGATAGCTAAAATTTTCTATCATTTCGATTAATCTTCGCCCTTTTTAAGATACTTCTCGTAAAGTTTCGCCTCTTTTAAAAACGCGTAAAATGCGTTAATGTTTGCCGTGATAAATCCCTTGCGCCCGTCAAAAAGCGATCTGCGCAAAATGTATGATTTAAAAAACGCAAACGGATAGATTAGCAAAAGCTTCGCAAGGCTCGGCTTCTTGCCCTTCTCAAAATCCCCCTGCGCGCGCAGCGTGGAGTAGTTGTTGTTTTTCATAACGAGCTCGGCGATCGGCTTTTCGCTAAAGTGATTAATACAAAATTTGCTCTTTTTTACAGCGCCTTTTATGATCGAAATTTGCGCATGCACCCCCATATTTTTATACTCGCCGCACTCCTTGCGAAAGAAGCGGATGTGGGTGTTTTTGCGCACGAGATCGGAGCATCTGCGCCCGAGCGAGTATTCATGAAATTTAATATCCAGCGCCGAGTAATCGCTCTGGCTCATAAACTCCTCTAACTCGCCCTTTAGCTCAAGGCTTACCTCCTCGTCGCCGTCGAGATTTAGCACCCATTCGTTGCTGCACAGCGAAAATGCATAGTTTTTCTGCACTCCCTCGCCCTGCCAGTCGTGGTGGTAAATTTTATCGGTAAATTTACGCGCGATTTGCAGCGTGGCATCGGTGCTGCCGCTATCGACGATTATGATCTCGGCGAAATCCGCCACGCTACGCAGCATACGCTCGATGTGGCGCTCCTCATTCATCACTATCGCATAAACGGATGCTTTAATCATAGTTTGTTCCTTATCCTCGTAAATTTAAGCCAAAAATCAAAAAACCCCTCCGTGCCCAAAATGCCGATACGCTTTACGGCGTGTCTGTCGTCGCCCGCCTCGTAAAGTCCGCGCTTGACGACTACTGCGCCTTTGAAATTTGATCTGGCGATATTTAAAATTTCGTCGTTAAATTTACCGTACGGGTAGGCAAACACCTCGCACGGCCGTCCGCAAATACTTGCTACGCGAGCCTTGGATGCAATGATCTCGTCTGCTGCGAGCTGCGGATCGCTCGCGTAGGTAAGGTCTAAATTTACGTGGTGCATCGTATGCGCGCCAAACTCCACCAGCCCGCTTGCTTGCATTTTTAAAATTTGCTCCTCGCTCAGCATTCGCGCGAGATGGGTCGTGTTAGCGCGCTCCCAGTCGTTTTGCACGGCGTCCGGCACCAAAAATATGCTCGCTTTGAAATCGTATTTTTTCAAAATTTCAAAGGCGCTGGTAAAATTATTTTCAAACCCGTCGTCGAATGTGATGCAAACCGCCTTTTTAGGCAGCCGCTCTAACGCAATAAGCTCGCTAAACTTAAAGCTTTTAAAGCCGTTTTTCGCAAGCCACGCGATCTGTCTTTCAAAATCTGCGGGCCTTAGCCGCCATTTGTCGAATTTATCGCCCTTGTGCTCCTCTACGCTATGATACATCAGCACCCGCGCCTTATGCCAGCCCTGCGGGATCCGCCACCAGTTATACCGCAGCGAAACGCCCGCTGCGGCGGCAAAGATCAGAAAAGCCGCAAAATAAATCATCTGAATTTCTCTCCATTTTTATAGACGAACTCGCGCCACTCGTAGGGCTCGCTGTAAAAATCGCCCCGATCGTTTTTATCTTTTTCGCTTAACGCGCCGTGACGTTCGCCGCCGCCTTCGCTGCATTTTTCATCAGAAATTTCACCGCAGACATCTGCGCCGAAGCTCTCTTCAAAGATCGTCTCAAGCATAAATTTTGCCACTCGGGCGGCGTTTGCAATCCTTAGCGTCTTAGCTCTGCCGCGCTGCGCGATACGCGCGTATTCGCCGCTAGCAAGAAGGCATTTGATCTTCGAAAAACAATCCGCAGAATCATCAAAATAAACTATCTCCGAGCCGTCCTCGTAAAGCCGCTCAAACCCCGCGATCTTGGGGCTAAAAGTGCAGACGCCGCATCCTAAAAACTGCGCCATGCGGTCGCTCGCGCCGAGCAATTTATGAGCACGCGCGCACTCAAGCTCGTCGTCGCGATTAAAATTTATCGCAATCTTAGCAGCCGCGATCTCGCGATGAAATTTATCTCCGAATACGGCAGGCGCGCCGAGGCTCGCAAAAATTTTAAGCCCAAGCCCCTCTTTTTCGCAAAAATCGCGCAGCAAAAGCGCAAATTTATACCTCACGTCCTCTTGATAATCGCGCGCTATGTAGATCACGTCGGTCGTTTTAGCGGCGTCTAGGCGTCTATCAAACGCCGCGTCGGAGATGTTTGGGAAAAAGGCGAATTTTGCGCCGTATCTCACCGAAAGATCACGCAGCTTCAGCGCATTCGCCCAAAAAAACACGTCGATGAAGCTTAGCTTTTCGAAAAATTCCCGTTTTTCTTGCAGATGATCGACGTACCAGATCGCGATTTTGATCTTAGGAAGCGCCGATTTTATCGCCCGCAGCGCGCTAAGACCGATCTTTTCGCCCTTGCCGATTAGAAGCAGATCGGCGCCGATGTTTTCGCAGATACGCACGAGTTTGGCATTCATCTTCTCTAGCCCGCTGTTTTTCAGCCCGCAAAAGCGTAGGCTCCGCTCCCAATCGCGGTAGCTAAAATCATAGACGAAGTGCCCGCCGCGGATGAGCCCGTGGCTAATCTTGCGCTCCATGCCGTAGAAAAAACTGCCGTCGTCGTATTCGTTAAAAATGCCGCAATGCACGATCTTTAGGCTTCGCATAACAGCTCCTCGTAGTAATTTTTAAGCGAGCTAATATAATTTTGCAGCGTCAAAGTTTGCTTAAGATCAGCGTGTTTTTGCGCAAAAGCCCTGGCGTATTTGCCGTAAGTGCGGTAAATTTCATCGATCTTGGCGCTCAGAGCTGCCGTCTCATACAAAAACTCCTCGCTTAAAATTTCCGAAATTCCGCCCACGCGGGTAGAGATCAGCACGGGCGAATAAAAAATACCTTCGATCAAAATCACCGGAAAGCCCTCCTTGCGCGAGCTGATGACGTGCAGGTGCGATGCGCTCAGAGCAGCCGCAACGTCGTCGCAAAAGCCGCACAGCCGCACGCGGTCCTGCAATTTTAGCGAATCGATTAAATTTTGCAAATTTTGCCTCTCGCCGCCCTGACCGTAAATTTTAAGCTCGAAATCAAATTTTAGCTCGCTTACGGCGCGAATCAAAAGATCAAAACCCTTGATCTTATCGAGCCTGCCGACCGCAACGATGCTAAATTTAAAATTTCTCGCCGCCGCGTTTGCGCCCTGTTGCGATACGAATACGCTACTAGTCTTATTTTGCGATGCGTCCGCATCGAAAGCCCTATCTTGCGACACGCGCGCCCCGCCAGGCGTATCTTGCGACGCAAATGCAGCGCCAGCCATGTTTTGTGACGCGAACGCGCCGCTAGCCGCCGAGTCGCCACGCGCATCCTTTGTTTCCTTCGGCGCCACGTTTGCGGCGCCCTCCGCATCCTTGCAGCGCGCGAAAATTTCATGATTTGCAAACTCCCGCCGCGGCTCTATGCCGAAATATATCACCTTCGCGGAGTGATTTATCGTGGTTGCGACCTTGCGCGAGGCTGCGATGACGTTTGGCACGCGATCAAAAACGGGCGCCTTGCGGTCGTTGTGTTTGGTCGCGACAAGCTTAAGGCTTAAAAATTTTTCGACCACGAAGCCGATCTGTGCGGCTTTGGCGCCGTGCGAATGTAAAATTTCAAATCCGCCCGAGCGCAAAAACCGATAAATTTCAACGAACAAAAACGGATTGTAGCGCTTGTCGCGGCTTTTGTACTGATAAATTTGCACGCGCGCATCCAGACGCTGTAAAAACTCGCATCTATCGGGCACGATGAGCGCCGTCTGCTCGCTTTTGCAAAGCTCATTTAGCGAGTCGATCACGATCTTTTCGACGCCGCCGTAAAATCTGGAGCAACAAAGATAGGCGATTTTCATCTATTTCTGCCCTTCTTCATCTTCAAAATGAAGCTAAAAAGCCCCTGTCTGCCGCTAACCATGATGCGCGGAATTTCTAGGCTTGAATAGTGTGGACGGAACACGTCGTTTTGCGTCGTAACGGCGCAACTAAAGCCTGCCTTGCGCGCGCTGCGCACGCTAATCTCGTCGTAAAAGCCGAACGGATAGGCAAAGGCGCTGCAGCAAATGCCGAATTTCGCCTCTATTTCGCGCTTTGATTCGCTCATCTGGCGCAGCTGCTCTGCCGCGTCCAAGCTAGGCAAGTTCGCGTGATCGAGCGTATGCGAGCCGATCTCGATAAGCCCGCTTCGCAAAAGCTCGCGGACCTCCTCGTCGCTTAGCATCTGTTCGCGATTTAGCTCATCGCTTGATTTTTTCAGATCCTTATCGGTCGCCCAATCCCCGTCAAAGCGCCGGTTCACGATGAAAATCGTCGCCTTAAAGCCGTATTTTTGAAGTATCGGCAGGGCACCCGTGAGATTATCGTGATATCCGTCGTCGAAGGTAATGCAAACCGCCTTTGCAGGCTTTTTATCCAAGCTTGCAAGCTCGCTTAGAGTGTAGCTCGTAAAGCCGTTTCGCTTCAGCCACGCAAGCTGTTTTTCAAACGCGGCGGGGGTCACGCGCAGGCGGTTAAATTTAGAGGCGCGCTTCGGCAGATGCTCGCGGATCATATGATACATCAGCACGCGCGGATACTCGTAAGGTTGGTCCTTCGCCCACCACGCAAAGCGCAGGCAAAACCACGCAAAAAGCGCCGCAAAAGCCAAAGCCGCCGCGTAGATCATCGCTCGATCCTCATGCGATAAGCTAAAAAGCTTAGTATCGTAGCCAAGCTTAGCGCTTCTTTCGACAGATACGCGCCGTGATCGAACTGGCAATCTATCAAAAGATAAATTAAAAGCGTGAGAACCCCAAACTGCCTGCTTTGAATGCACTCCTTAAAAACGCTAAATAGGATCGCGCCGTAAAAGATGAGGCCGAGCGCGCCGCTATAAAGTAAAATTTCTAGAAATAGATTGTGTGGCGCGTTGTATTGCGGATACTCAAGGACCGGGGAGCCCGGCAAATTTATATATGAGCCCAGCCCGTAGCCTAAGATAGGCTTTTCTTGCGCCATTTCTAAAATGTAACTCCAAATCACGGTTCTACCCGAGGAGTCGCCGCTAAATAGCGCGGCTAGCCTTTGCTCAAACGAAGGCGAAAGCGCAAGCAAAACGGCAAAAAGCGCGATGAAACCTACCGTGAAAAGCAGATATTTTTTGTTTAGGCTCTTTAAATTTAGCGCGCCGTAAAACGCGAGCGCGCAGAACGCGCCGACCCACGCCGCTCTGGAAAATGAAAAGATCATAAAAAATGCAAACAAAAATAGAGCCGCAAATTTAAGCGATAAAGGCCGCCGTATCGCCACCGCGCTAAGGCAGAGCCCAAAGCCCATAAAAAGCCCTAAAATATTGCGGTTCGAAAGCGCTCCGCTAAGACCTCCGCGAACAGAGTCACTTGAAAAGACGATTGCGTCGCTGCTACTTGCAAACTGATAGATCACGCTCACCGATAAAATTCCAAGCCCCACGAACAAAAAGGCAAAAACGGCGTTTTGATCAAAAAATTTAAGCTTATAAAAATAGCAAAGCGCCAAAAATATCGTGCCGTATCGAAGGATGAAAAATAGCGTGCTCTGCCATGCTTTTTTTGAGATAACAGCCTCGTTTAGGAGGTTTGAGATCGCTAGCGTCACGACGACGAAGATGAAGCAGATCGCGATAAATCGCGTTTTTTTAAAAATTTCGCTTAGAATTGCGTAATTTTTAAAATACAATAGATGCGCCAAAAAGAATAAATTTAGCGCCGCAAAGGAGATCTGATAGACCGCGTTTTTGAAAAACAGCGACGCGCACCAAAGAAGCAGCAGCGTTAAAAATGTGATCCTCCAGCCGCTAGGCGCGTTTTCGTAAAAAAATTTTTTCATATTAACCTCTCATAAACCTTTATCGTTTTTTCTACCATCTGCTCTAGGCTGAAGTTTTGCGAAACGTAGCCGTAGCCGTCAAATTTCAGCTCGCGTGCGGGGGCAAACAGGCCTGCCAGCGCCTGCGCGTCGCCTACGTCAAAAAAATAACCGTTTTCGCCCTCTTTGATAATATCGAGCGCGCCGCCGTGACGGGTCGCGATCACCGGGCAATTTAACGCGATCGCCTCAGCCATTGAGCGCCCGAAACTCTCGGGCTTACTCGAAGCGCTTACTGTGACCGATGAGAGCGAGTAAATCTCGGCTACCTTGCTCTGCGAACCCGTAAAAATTACGCGCTCGCCCAGGCCAAGCCCCTCTACGAGCGATTTTAGCTCGGAAAAATACTCGTCGCGATCCGCTCTTACGCCGCCTACGATCAAAATTTTAAGCTTTTGTTCGCTCGCCAAAGCCGCGGCGCGAATCAGGGTTTTGTAATCTTTAATCTGCGTGATGCGCCCAATACTTGAGACGACGAAATCATCCTGCGCGAGGTTAAAATTCTGTCTAAATTCCGCGATGAAGCGCTCGTCTAAATTTTTGGGATTAAATTTTTCTAGATCGATGCCGCGCGGAATGATCGTGATCTTGGCCGCATCCGCGCCGTAGCTTCGCACCACGTGATCGCGCGCATAGCCGCTAGGGCAGATAATCGCGTCCGCATCCGTCATGATTTTGCTGTAGAAATTTACGGAATTTATCCCGTGCACGGTGCTTACGATCTTTGCTTTGGGGCGAGCAAATTTAACCAGCCACGCCGGCACGCGGGAGCGGACATGCACGATATCAGGAGCGATCCTGCTTAAAATTTTACGCAGCTTTAAAACGCGCGCCGCAACGCTTAGGATATTTTTAGAGCAAACGTCGAGCTGTACGTGCACGCCGCCCTCGTTTTCTATCTCGGGCGCCAATTTGCCGCCGTTACTGATAACGAAATTTTCGATGCCGCGCCGTGCAAACTCCCTGTTTAGCTCGACTACACCGCGCTCTACGCCGCCTTCGTTCAGCTCGGGCAGGATTTGCACGACCCTCATAACTCTATCTCCCTAACAAATTCCTTCAGATCGTACTTCGCGGTCTTTTTTAGCGCTTCATCATAGCGCCTAGCGTGACCCGTAGAAACGAGAGAGCTTATAAAATCGTCAAATTTATTATGAGCGTCTTTGCGTTTTAAACTCAAAATAGCTACGCTCGCGCTCCCGTTAGATACGGCCTCGCTTATCATCGAAACGCTGTCCTCGCTGATAAAGACCCACTCGCACTGCGCCAAAAAATCGCCGATCGGATTTATGGGCTCGCGGCTGTAAATCACGCTGTAATCCCAGCCAAGCTTTTCTAGCGCGCTTTCGGTAGCCTGCGGCGTGCGCGGAGAGGTCGTTAGCGCAAACTCGCAGTCCGCGAACTGCGCCCTTACGCTCTCAATATGCTTTAAAATTTTATCCCCCATCTCAAAACAGGAATTCGGCCCGCCGATGATAAATCCGATGGATTTACGCTGTGGCCGGTACAGCCCCTGCGGGCGCGAAAAACTAAGCGAGACGGGCGAAATTTTAAGATTTGCGCGCGGCTTTGGGCGGTCATGCGCGCCTGCGATGATGACGCTAAAATCCTTGCGGTAGCCCTTCGGATACATTAGCGCTACGCTCGATTTTGCGTATCTGCGCGCGTAAAATTTCAGCGCGTAATAGCTCGTAGAGCCCGCGCCTACGAACAGATCGAAATCTGCGAAATTTAAATTGCGATCTGATGCAGCGTCTAAATTTGCGCTATATGATACGGCATCTGAATTGGTGCCATTCGGCGTGGCATCTAAATTTGCGCTATCTGATGCAACGGGGCCGTTTAGAGCGGAACTATTTAAATTCGATCCGTTTTTGCAGTCTGCCGCCGTGCCACTCTCGCCGAGATCGCACTTAAAAATTTTAAAATAAAGCCTGAAAAAATCAAGCACGTAGGAGCAGAGCTTAAGAAGCCTGTTTGCGTAAGTAACCCTGCAAAGACAGAAATCAAGCCCTCTTAGCTCGCAAAATGCGATACTTTGGTTCTCGTGCCCCTTGCGGCCGTCGCTTAAGATGAGTGCTTTTCGATGCGGATTTGCAGCGGCGGGCGGATTTGCAGCGGAGTTTTCGCTGTTTAAATTTAGAGGTCCGCCGCCTGCGTGCCACGCGTAATCTGAGGCGTCGGGTCTTAAATTTTTACCTCTAAAGCTTTCACGGCGCAAAGTGCAAGAGGGGCTGTCGCAAAACGATATGAAATTTTTAAAGTTCGAATTTTTATAATCTCGCGCGACGACAGCGATCGTCATATAGCTTTCGCGATTTAAAATTTTACCTTCTCGCGCGGCTCTACTTAAATTTACGACGCTTTGCTCTTTTGCAAAGAGGCGCGAGCTCTGCGGCGCGGATAAATTTCTTATGGCGCCCTGTCTGCTCTCGCCTCTTGAAATTTGCCGCGCCATCAGTCCATCTTCCATCGTTTGTGTATCCAAAACCACTGCTGCGGCGCGGTTCGCACGACCTCTTCGAAAATGTCATTGCACTTTTGCGTGATAAACAGCTCGGCTTCGTCCTTATCTAACCCCTCAGGTAGCGGCGGGAAATCCTTGATCACGATCTCATAGCGATTATCCGCGCCGCGCCGCGCAAAGATCGGGATCAGCACGGGATGAAATTTCAAATAAAGCGACGCGATAGTCTTCGTGGTGTAGCATTGCCGTCCAAAAAAGGTCGTAATCAGGCTATTTTTAGGACCCGGCTTTTGATCGGGCAGAATGCCTACGTTGCGCCCCTGCTTTAGCGCCTGCACGAGCCTGCGCATCGCATCGTCCTTGTAAATGAGGTCGTTGCCGTAGCGCTCGCGAAACGGCGCCACTAGCCGCTCCTCAATCAACTCATTATCGCTGCGACGCCCGACTACCGAGACGGGAAAGCCATTGGCGCCGAAAAAATTAGCTAGAATTTCCCAATTTCCAAAATGCGCAGTAAAAAATAAAATCCCGTGCGGATTATCACCTTTTAGCTCTCGGACGCGCTCTAGCGCCTGCTCGCCGTTTGAAATCAGATCATCAAATTTTAGTCTGCCGTTGTAAAATAAAAGCGTGTCGGTAAGCGTCCTAGCGATACTGCGAAAATTCTCGATCGCAAGAGCGTGAAGCTCGCTTTCGCTTTTTTGCGGATAGGCGGCGCGAAGGTTGTCTTGTGCGACTTTAACGCGCCTACTAAGCTTCCACGATGCAAAAAGTGCGAGCTTATCGAAAAATGCGAATATGAAGCTTTTCGGCGCGAATTTTGCAAATTTTATCAGACCCAGCGCCAAAAAATATTGGATTTTTTCCTTCATAAAGACCTCGTTTTAAATGCGAGATTATATTGAATTTTGGCTAATTAGTAGCTAAAACGCTATTTGCCGAGGCAAAAATTGCTAAACATTTCGTCTAGAATTTCGTCTCGCTCAAATGGACGTGAAATACGTGCAATCGCCTCAATCGCGCGATTTATCTCAAATGCAAAAAGCTCAAGCTCGCCGCAAGCTAGGCGCTCGCTCGCATTTTTAAGAGCCGCAAGCGCGCTCTCGCAAGATAGAATTTGCCGCTCATTGCTTAGCATAAGGCCATCGAAATTTTGAGAATTTAAGTAGCTCTCAAGCGCGGTTAAAATTTTATCCACGCCCTCGTTTGCAGAAATTTCAAGCGGCGCAAAAATGGAATTTGCCTGGGTATTTTGCCCAGCGGAATTTATTGCAGAGCTACTAGGCGCGATGGAATTTGCAGAATTTTGTTTGGAATCATCTTTCGTAAAATTCTCCGCAGCACAGCTTGCAGTAGCGCGCTCGGTATTTGGCGACGCTAGTTCCGTTTTTGCGGCAAAATTCTGTTCCTTTGGATTTATGGAATTCGCAGGAGCTATTTGGCTTATAGGCGCGGAATTTTTGGAAGTAGAATTTTGCGCGCTTAAGTCACGCTTTAAATTTTTAGCTTTTAAATTCTGCGCGCAGGAATTTAAAGAAGCGTCGCAGGTCCGACTTTGCTTTAAATTTTCGGCTGTGAAATTCTCTGATATGGGATTTTCGGCTGCGAAATTTTCTGCAGAAAAAGCCTCTAAATCCTCGTCAAGATCCTCCGCGCTAGGATGAAATTTACGCGGCAAGTCGCATTTATTTAAAACGTAGATGATTTTTTTGTCTTTTTGTTCACGCAATATTTTTAAGATCTGCGCGTCCTCGGCGTCCCATTCGCGGCTTGCGTCAAACACTGCCAAAATCACGTCCGCCTCGCTTGCAGCGCGAAGCGAATATGAAATGCCGATACTTTCGAGCTTTGAGCCGCTGTGTCTGATACCTGCAGTATCGACTATACGGATTAGATGAGTGCCTATCTGCAGGCTTTCTTCGATGAGATCGCGCGTAGTGCCCGCTTCGTCGCTCACGATAGCGCGACTAAAGCTCAGCATAGAATTTAAAATACTTGATTTACCGACATTAGGCTTACCCACAATCGCTACTTTAAAGCCCTCGATTAGCCCCTTGCGGCTGCGGCTTATGCGGGTGATTTTTCCCAGGCTTTTTATATTTTCATCCAGCATCTTTTGCGAGCTTTGCAGCACATCAGAAGGTAGATCGTCCTCTGCGTAGTCGATGCAAACCTCGACAAAAGCTAGCGTCTTAACCAGAGCCGCGCGCAGATTTGCGACGAAGTCTGCTAGCTCGCCGCGCAGGTTTCTAGCTAAAATTTTAGCCGCACTTTGCGAGCGAGAATTTATAAGATCGCTTATGGCTTCGGCTTTACTAAGATCCATTTTGCCGTTTAAAAACGCTCGCTTACTAAACTCACCCGGATTTGCTATGCGTGCGCCCAGAGCCAGCACGGCATCTAACGCCAAGGATGAAGCCGTAAAGCCGCCGTGGGTCTGCACTTCTACGACATCCTCACCGGTAAAACTATGCGGAGCTTTAAAATATATCAAAATCGCCTCGCCGAACGCTTCACCACTCGCGTCAAAAAGATTCACAAGCGTAGCATAGCGAGGGCGCAAAGAACTGCGATGTGAAAGGCTTAGAGCGATAGATAGCGCTTCCTCGCCTGAAATTCTAATTATGCAAATTCCACCGATACCGTGAGCCGTAGCGATAGCGGCGATAGTCTCGATCACGATTAGCTTTTTTCGTCTACGATGACGATTTTGCCGCTACGTGTGGATTTGATGCCCACGAAACGATCTGGATACACCCGCTTTAGCTTGTCGGCTACGATCTTGATAAATGCGCCATCAAAAGCCTTCGTGACGATACGCTCATTTCCGGAGCGTTCCACGAGCGCATTTACATAAGAATCGATAAATCGTTCTTGATTTTGTAAAAATTCTGCGATTTCAAAAACCACAGCAAGATCATATCTGATGCTGATCCAGTTGTAAACCATATACGAAAGTGCCTTGTAGCGGTGTCCTTCTTTGCCTATCAAAAGCGCGCTATCCTCGCCTTGCAGCTTGATATAGACGGTATTTTCATCGATTTTGCTAACATCGCTAACTTCGATATTAAACTCGCTTGATCTAAAAAGCGCAGATAGCTTCTCTTTGATATCGGATAGAATTTCATCCGTCACAACGCCCTTTTGCTTTTCTTTGCGATGTTTAGAATGCGTGGCGCGCGGATTTTGCGGCTCTGATTTGTCGCCCTGCCTTCTCTCTGCTTTGCCGACTTTATTTTGTGGGGCGTTAAGTTCCGGATTTTCGCTAAATTTCTCCCCTTCCAAAACCGCTTCTATTACGGCATTTTTCTTAAAAAAGCCCAAAAATCCGCCGCTTGGATGCTGCAGCACGCGCACATTAAGTTGCGTTACTGAACATTCCAGCTCAGCTGCTGCTTTATTATATGCGTCTTTTAAATTTTCTGCTTCAATTATCATGATTTTTTCTCCGCTACTTGAGCTTGTTTATGCCTAGCAAAGGCTTTATTAATGACGTATTGCTGGATAATGGAGCAGAAGTTATTGACCGTCCAGTATAGCGTAAGACCAGCAGGAAACATTACTAAAAATATCGTAAAAATGAGCGGCAAGAATTTCATCATCTTCTCTTGCATCGGATCGGTAAAAGTAGTCGGTGTGATCTTTTGCTGCAAAAACATCAAAATTCCCATCGTAATCGGCAGGATGTAATATGGATCTTTAAGCGACAGATCGTGTATCCAAAGCGCCCATTCAGCGCCCTTTAACTCGATCGCATTAAGCAGCACGCGGTAGATCGCTAAAAATACCGGTATCTGAAGCAGGATCGGTAAGCAGCCGCCCATCGGATTGGCGCCGTTTTTCTTATACAGATCCATCATATGCATCTGCAGCTTTTGCTTATCATCCTTGTATTTTTCTTGAAGCTCTTTCATCTTGGGCGCCAGATCTTTTAGCTTATTCATAGATAGCATTCCCTTGTAACTTAGCGGGAATAAGATTAGGCGGATGATGAGCGTAAGCACGACGATCGACCAGCCCCAGTTACCGATATAGCCGTGCAGCCAGTTTAGAAATTTAAACATCGGGCGGGCGATAAAGGTAAACCAGCCATATTCGATAATGTGCGTAAGAGCAGGATTTATCGAGCTTAGCGTCGCGTGATCTTTCGCGCCGATATAGCCCGTAAGACTAAGATCGCCGTCCGAGCCTATGAAAACCTGCGAAATTTTATCTGCGTCAGTCACGGTCGCATTCAAGCTCTCTCCGTAAAATAGCGTCGTATAATAACGATCCGAGCTTGCAGCGATATTTACGCCACTTATTCGCTCATTTTTATCCACATCGCCATCTTTAAAAATTTCTACGCTTTCGTTTATAGCCTGCGAGCCCGTAAAAAATGAAGCGATTTTATCTGAAATTCCAGCTTCGCCTGGTTTTCCAACGATGACGCCGTGAACCGTATAGCTATCTACTTCTACGTTCGGGCGCGAGCCGGGGCTGATAAAATAACGCGCATTGCCGCTTAACTTCAGATCCAATTTATAACTACCGTTCGGATAAAAGGTAAGAATTTTATTTATGCTAACGGCGCCTAAACTTTGACTTAACGTAACGCTAGCCTCTCCATTTCGTACGTCCAGCTCGCTAGATGAAGCGCTGTAAGGAGTATCGAAAGCCATTGCATTCAACGCCGCGTCCTCGAAGCGCATCTCAAGCGGTTTAGAACGCGATTTAGGATCGATCAAATTTATCGCATCGCCGTTTTCGTCACGGAATTTAGCATCGTTTAGTATATACGAGCTTATGCGACCGAGCCCGTCGATCGTAAAATTTGCTTCTTTTCCGACTACGCGTACTAACGGTGCAGAGATGGAATTTGCGGTATTTAAATTCGTTCCCTGCGCGCTCACGCCAGCGGCGGAAGTTTGCGGAGCGGACTTGGCGGTATTTTTTTGCGCGATTTGCGCTGCGGTTGCGTTTGCCTCCATAGCGGCGCGAATTTTTGATAAATAAAAATGATCGTAAGCTACGAAAAATATGAGCGCAGTTGCTATTGCAATAGCAAGGCGCTTTGATTGAGGAAGTTTATCTAGCACTATTTTCTCCTAGTCGTATGACGTAATATCTATTTTTTTTATATGGTATGAACCAAAGCTTAAATTTCTGCGCGCGCGCGTTAAAGCCGCCTTCGCAGGCTTTTGAAAATACGCAAAATTTGAAATTTCGCGCGATTATCGGATAATCTATGCCGCCGCTAAAGAGCGGATTGCATCTTAAAATTCTAGCCGTTACGGCGCAGAGCGCGCCAAAGACGCCGTTAAACTTAAACTCATAAAGCGCGTATTCCGAACAGCTCGGATAGTAGCGGCAACAGCGCGGTAGCAAAGGCGAAATAAATTTTCGATAAAACCCGATCGCGACTATAAAAAATCTCTTCATTTTACTGCGCCGATCTTTTTAAACGCCCATTTTAAATTTCGCTCAATGTCTTCAAAACTCATATCTATGATCTGCTTTTTTGCGATTAATATAAAAATTCCGCTAACAATGGCGTCTTTTTGATTATAAAACGCGACGCGCAAACGTCTTTTGGCGCGGTTTCGCGTGACCGAATTGCCTATTTTTTTGCTGGCGACCGCGCTAAATTTACGCTCTTCGCTAGCTAAAAAATACACAACAGCGCATTCGCAATGCCACTTCGCCGCACTTTTATAAACCTCCGAAAAAACCCTGCTATCGCTTATCGCAGTAAATTCGCCTACGCAGCCAATCTTCTTCTGCCTTTAGCACGTCTTGCACTTAAAACTCTGCGACCGTTTTTTGTTTTCATGCGGACGCGAAAGCCGTGAGTACGCTTTTTAGGGGTATTGTGGGGTTGGTACGTTCTTTTCATAACTGTTCCTTTAAGAAAATGTAAAGCGGAGATTTTATAGAAACTTTACTTAAAAACCGATAAACAAAAGCAGCCCTAGCGCCGATAAGCGTCGCCTTGCAGCTTTTTACGGCGCAATTTTAAGTCCTTCTCATTTTTATTGTTTCGCTCTTTGATATCTTGCATCGGCTGTTTTTTCATCGAAAAATCATCGTGGTCGCCTACGCCTTTTGATTCACGTTGCAAATTATTTTGCAGGCTTTGCCTATCTAGTTCATTTTTTTGACGATTTAGCAGAATTTCACTATGGTTTTTCTCAAATTCTGATTGTTTATCGTTCGCAACGTAAGCGCTGGCACCAAAGCTTACTGAGTCATCTTGTGCGCTTAGTGCCGTGGAATCAGCAAATATTGCGCCGCAAAGCAGCCAAAATATCAAAGCCTTTTTCATTTGCGTTTAAATTTGCCTGCCATTGCGCGATAGATCGCTGCCTCGTTTTGAAGCGTCAAATATCTTTGATTTAGCTCGTTTATCTTGGCATTTACGGCGTCGGTGCGGGCTTCTAGCATATCCTTCAGCTCACTTGAGCCAGCTTCGTATTTCGCGGCGTAAAGATCGGCAATGCGCGCCTTTTCATCGTAAGCAGCGCTTAAATTTTTAAGGCTAGCCAGATTGATCTGGTAAATTCTATATAAATTTAGCACCTCATTCGTAGCGTTAGAGAGCGTCTGTTCGTAATTTACGACGTTTTTGCGAAAAGCGATCTCCGAAATTTTAAGGCGGTTTTCAACCCTCGCATAATCCAAAAACGGCAAACTTATGCTTACGTTGCCGCTTAAAAAATTTAGCTTGAAGCTATCGTTAGCGCTCACGCCTTGCCCGTTAGTAAGCCCTGCGCCTAAATTTACGCTAGGAAAGAAATTTAACTTAGCGGTCTGTTCGTCGTAAAAGCTGGAATTTAGCCTAGCGATCGCAGCTCTAATGTCGGGGCGATTAGCAAGCGCCGTGTAAGGCACATTTAGATCAACGCCTTGGAATTCTATGGAATTTATCGAATCGGTGTTATCATCAAATTGCAAGCTGGAGGAGATAAGATTTCTCATATATTTATGATTATCCTCGATATTTTTTTGAATGCTTAAGACCTTGTTTTCAAGCCCTAGGATAGAATTTTGAATCTGCCTATAATCAAGCTGTTCGGACTTGCCGTAATCGTATTTTGCCTTGATTATTTTTTCGATCTCTCGGTAATCGCTTAAATTCTGTTTTGTCCATTTTAGCGAATCGTTTAAATAAAGCATCTCGAAGTAGCCGCTTACGACGGAATTTATAAGAGTCAGGCGAGTATTTTCAAGGTCAAACTCACTGGCTTTGGCGTTCCAGCCCTCGGCATTTACCGCCGAGCGGATCTTGCCGAAAAGATCAAGCTCATAGCTTACGTTAAAGCCCGAGCTATAGGTTTTGTTCCAATTCGAGCCGGTGCTTATGTCGCGATTAGCGCCCGCACTCCACGAGCTACTTAGCGTAGGAAAAAGATCAGCCCTGCTTAGCCCTAAATTTGCATAAGCACTCTCAACGTTTAAAGCCGCTGTTTTTAGATCATAGTTATTCGCAAGAGCTTGATCTACAAGCTTATTTAGGTATGATTCGCCATATTTTTTATACCACAGCGTATCGATTTCGTAGCTTGCGTTTTCATCTTTGAAATTCTCTACGGGTTTATACTCGACCTCGCTTTGATTCGAGGCGCAGCCACCGATAAAGACGGCCAAAACGCCGCTTAAAATTACTTTGGAATTTATCATTTTCTCTCCTTGATTATTCTTGTGCTAAAGCATCTATCGGATTTAATCTGCTGGCGTTTCTTGCCGGCAGATAGCCGAAAACTATACCGATCGCGGACGACGCCGCAAAGGCGATCACGAAAGGCGCGGTAGTAAATTTCATCGCAAAATCCGGGCTTATGGTATTAAATGCAAATCCAAGCGCCAAAGCGATTAAAATTCCTAAAGCTCCACCGAGCGAGCAAAGCAAGATCGCCTCTATCAAAAACTGCTGCAAGATGTTGGATTGCTTCGCGCCGATCGCCATCCTAATGCCGATTTCGCGCGTGCGCTCGGTAACGCTTACGAGCATGATATTCATCACGCCGATGCCGCCGACGACGAGTGAGATCACCGCAATCGATGAGATCAGAATCGTCATCGTGCCGGTAGTGCTTTGTATTGTTTGTTTGATAGTATCTGCGTTCATCGTATGAAAATCCCGCGAGCCGTGTCTTTGAATAAGTAGCTGAGTTAGGCTCTCTTCGGCCACTTGAGTATTGACATCGTCTTTTATTTTGATGGTGATAGAGCTGATTTTTCGATTGCCCGTGATTTTATTCATCACGGTTGAGTACGGCGCGTAAATTCTTAAATTTTCGTTGCTTCCGAAGGCGTTTTTATCCTTACCCGAAACCCCTATGATCTTAAGCGGCTTACCCGAAAATAAAATCGTCTTTCCGATAGGATCGGAATTTTTAAAAAATGTTTTTTTAGTGTTTGGATCGATAATCGCGACAGAGGCAGAATTTTTAATATCATCGTCGCTAAAATTTCTACCATCTTCTATATCTATGCCATTAACCGCCAAAGAATTCACGCCGCCGCCGCGCAGTTGAGCCTTGGAGCTTAAATTAGCATATGTTGCCGTACCGCTTGCAGAAGCATTTGGTGTGGCATAATCGACGTAGGGCTGGCGCGCCAAAACTTTAGAATCGCTTATCGTAAGGGTGCTCACGAAGCCCGCACGCACGTCACCGAAATTTTTACCGGGAAAGATATCGATCGTATTGGTGCCAATTTTACGGATCTCGGATAAAATTTTCTCCTCCGAACCCTTACCGAGAGCTACTACGCAGATAACAGACGCAATGCCGATGATGATACCAAGCATCGTCAAAATCGATCTTAGTTTATGCGAAAATATCGCGCTAATCGACATTTTAAAGCTCTCGATGAGCTGATCTTTGCAAAATATAAAGGAATTTTTCGTTTTGATCTGCTCTTTTTTGCGCTCAAAAACCCGCTCAGCCTTTCTTTTATCGCTTAAAATTCTACCGTCTTTGATCTCGATGATACGATCCGCAAATTCCGCAATATGCGCATCGTGCGTAACTATGATGATAGTGTGACCCTCTTTGTGCAACGCCGTTAAAATTTGCATCACCGTCTCGCCGCTTTTGCTATCAAGCGCGCCGGTAGGCTCGTCTGCCAAAATCACTTCGCCGCCGTTTATCAGAGCGCGGGCAATACTTACGCGCTGCTGCTGCCCGCCGCTAAGTTTGCTCGGTAAATTTTTAGTGCGATCGCCAAGCTCCAGCTTATTCAAAAGCTCCACCGCTCGTTTCGTCCGTTCGCTCGCCCCTACGCCTGCATACACCGCAGGCAGCGAGACATTTGCGGTCGCATCCATCGTGGCGATGAGATTATATTTTTGAAAGACAAAGCCGAATTTTTTGCTTCTAAGCGCCGCAAGCTCGTCGCCGCTTAAATTCGCGGTCTCGTGACCTTCGATCTTATAGCTTCCGCTGCTTGGCGTATCGATGCAGCCGATTATATTCATCAGCGTGGATTTTCCGCTTCCGGATTGTCCGATTATCGATATAAACTCGCCCGCTTCGATATTTAAACTTACGTCTTTTAGGACGTGGATTTCGTTATCGCCGAGAATGAATTTTTTGTTTATATCTTTAAGCTTTAGCATCTTTACACCATAAAATTTTAACTAAAACACCATTGGAGGCCCGTCCATATTTAACGGTGCGGCTTTTCCATCGGCGATAAGCACCTCATCTTTTTCATCAAGGCCGCTTAAAATTTCAGTATTCAAATCGTCGCTGACGCCCGTTTTTACGTATCGCTGCTCAGGCTCTTTGCCGTTAAGCACCGTGACATAATCGCCTTTCGCGTCGCGCTTGATAACCGAGGTAGGTAGGTAGCTCGTATTGTTCGCTTCGCTTACGATTATGTTGTTTTCGGTCGTCATTCCGATCTTTAAAAAATCATTTTCGTTGTCCACGAGCATCTTTGCATAAAAATAGATCGCGCTGTCGCTGCTACTCGAAGAATAGGACGATCCGCTAGAGGTTTTATCGTAAGTCCCGTCGCTAAGCGTGGTAAGACCGGGATCGATCTTGTAAATTTTTGCCTTTTTGATATTATCCAGATCCGATAGTATGGAGTATTCTACGTCCATTCCGATCTTTACTTTGGATATATCGCCCTCTGCGATTTGCATCTTGATCTCCATCTTGCTTAGATCGGCGATCTTTACGATCGTAGGCGTAGTTTGGTTGGAATTTACCGTTTTGCCCTCCTCTACCGGCATGGAAACGATCGTACCGCTTATCGGAGCCGTGATCTTGGTGTAGCCGAAATTCGTCTCCGCGGTGCTTAGCTGAAGTTTGGTCTGCTCGATCTGCGCCTCGATCTGCTTCTGCTCGGCTTCCTTTAAAGCGGCGCTATTTTTAGCATTTTCCACCGCCTCTTTGGAAGCGGCGTTTCTTTTATACAACTCAAGCTCGCGGTTATACTGCGTTTTGGCGTTTGCCGCGGCGATCTTTGCCGAAGCCAAATTTGCCTCGTGGATCAGAAGCTGTGCCTTTTGCTGCGCGATCTCGTTTTCTTGAGTGACCGAGTCGATCTGTGCGATCATATCGCCTTTTTGAACCTTATCGCCCACTTTGACGTAGAGCTTTTTGATCTGACCGCTTACCTGCGCGCCCACGTCGACCAAATCCCTGGCATAAACCTCGCCTGCAGCCGTCACCGTGCCTCTAATATCGCCCTTTTCAAGCCTTGTGGTGAGAGCCTTCGGCGTCTCTTCTTGCTTAAAAAATTTACCGTATAAAAAATATATCGCAATAAAAATAAGTACGATAGAAACGATAAATTTCAAGGTTTTTTTCATTTTGCCAACTTCAAATAAAATAAGGGCTAATTCTAATGTAAAAATATAAAATTTTAGTTAAATACTAAATTCTTTGCTCGCGTAGGGCGTAAAATTTCATAATCTTTTTATGCAAAATTAGCGAAACGTAGATCAGCGCCGAGCCCGCAAGTAGGCGCGCCAGATCGGCGTCTTTTTGCCAAAATACCAAATTTACGACGATCGCTGCAGGGATGAGCGCGTTATTCATAATCGCAAGCACGCCGCTATCGACTTCGCACGCGCCTTTGTTCCACAAAAAATACCCCAGAGCGCTTGCAACAGTTCCTAGATACACGATCACCGCGCCTTGCGAGAAACTAGGATTAAATTTAGAAAAATCCCCGAGCACGATCGCAGCAATCGCCGTAACCGCGGTAGCCCCCACAAAAAAGTAGCCGAAAAGCTCCTTCTGTTCGCTAAAGCCGTGGCGCTCCAGCATAAATTTATACGCGCTCTGTCCGAGTCCGAAGCATAAATTTGCGCCCTGCACGAGCAAGAAGCCCGTCAAAAACTCAGAATTTATCGCGCCGAATTTAATCACCAAAGCCCCAAGCACCGCGACTGCGACGCTGAAAAGATATAGCGCGCGAAATCTAAGCTTAAGCGCGTCGTAAAGCAGCGTCACGTAAAACGGAGTAAATATTGTAAAAAGCGCCACTTCATAGACCTTCAAATACGCAAAGCTGCGGTAGTAAAAGATATACATCACGCCGATCTGTACTGCGCCAACGGCGCAAATTTTAAGCGCCAGAGCGGGATTTACGCCGCGAAATTTCATAAACGGCAAAAAACAAATTAGCGCCAATGATACGCGCGAAAACGCCAAATACGCGCTGTCTATGCCGCGCAAAAACTCGCCTATCAGCGAGAAACTAAAAGCCCAAATACAAGTAACCAAAATCAGTTTTTTCAAAACATCCGCCTAAGCTTTAAAATTTAGGCGGAATTTTATAAAATTTTAGTTGAATTTGGGATTTAAATTTCGTCCGCGCGGCATAAATTTAGGTTTTTATTTATTTTAAATGTGTTAAAATTATTCGATTTTTTGAAATTTAAGGGTAAAAATGAACGACGTTTCGGTTATAGTTCTTGCCGCAGGACTCGGCACTCGGATGAAGTCGCAAAAAGCCAAGGTTCTTTTCGAGCTTTGCGGCGAGCCGATGATAATCCACATCCTAAAGAAAGCTTACGAAATTTCAAACGACGTGAGCGTGATTTTACACTACCAATTCGACGAGGTTAAAAGCGCGGTTCTAGCGCACTTTCCAAATGCTAAAATCTACAAACAAGACCACGAGCATTTCCCTGGCACTGCGGGCGGACTAAAAGAGGTCGAAATCAGCGGAGCCAAAACGCTCATAATCTGCGGCGATATGCCTTTGGTAAAAAGCGCCGAGCTTCGCAAACTCTGCGAGGGAAACGCGGAAGTAAATCTAAGCGTTTTTAGCGCACGCGATCCTTTCGGATACGGCCGCGTAATCACCCGCGGCGGCGAAATTTTAAAGATCGTCGAGCAAAAGGATGCAAGCGAAGAGGAAAAGGCGGTAAAAGACGCAAACGCCGGCTGCTACTGCTTCAAAAGCGAGGCATTGAAACAAATTCTGCCGCAGATCAAACCAGATAACGCGCAAAAAGAATACTACCTCACAGACGCGATTAAAATCGCCAAAGATATGGGCCTAAAATGCGCCGCCGTGTGGGTGGATGAACAAAGCTTCATGGGCATAAACGATAAGCTCGCCCTTAGCATCGCCGAAAATTTAATGCAAAACGAGATCAAAGAAAATTTGATGAAACAAGGCGTTTTAATGCGCCTACCGCAAAGCATCTACATCGATAGCAGGGCGAAATTTATCGGCGAATGCGAGTTGCAAGAAAACGTAAGCATCATCGGTCCTTGCGTGATCGAAAGCTCGCTCATTAAAAGCGGCTGCGTCATCGAAGATAGCGTCGTAAAAAACTCCGACATCGGCCCGATGGCACATCTGCGCCCAAAATGCGAAGTTATAGGTACCCATATCGGAAATTTCGTCGAGCTTAAAAACGCGAAAGTAAACAAGATCAAGGCGGGGCATTTAAGCTACCTCGGAGATTGCGAGATCGATGAGGGTAGCAATATCGGCTGCGGCACGATTACGTGCAACTACGACGGCAAGAAAAAATACAAAACGATAATCGGTAAAAATGTCTTTATCGGCTCGGACACGCAGCTAGTAGCGCCCGTGCAGGTGGCCGACGACGTTATAATCGCCGCGGGCACGACGGTTACGAGCGACGTTCCGAGCGGCGCGCTGGCGATCAGCCGAAGCAAACAAATCAACAAAGATGGGTTTTTCCATAAATTTTTTAGGAGCGAAGATGAGTAAGAAAAAGGTTTTACTCGCGGTTTGCGGGAGTATCAGTTTTTACAAAGCGTTTGAAATTTTATCTGCTCTGAAAAAGTCGAATTTCGACGTCTATGTCGCGCTTAGCGACGGCGTGCAGGAGTTTGTCAGCTACAAAGCTTTCGAGGCGCTGTGCGATCACCCCGTGCTTTGCAAAGCCAACGAAAACTGGCAGGCTGGCATCAACCACATCGCTTATTCCAAGGTGGATTTAGTTTTGATAGCACCTGCGACAGCAAATACGATAAACAAGCTCGCTTGGGGCGTCTGCGACAACGTATTTTTAGAGGTGTTAAACGCGGCCTTCGCCCATGCCAAGGTGGTTATCGCACCAGCCGCAAATCCAGCGCTACTTGAAAACAACATCACAAAAAACTGCATCGATATGCTAAAAGCAAGCGTCAATGCGTATTTTGTGGATCCGATAGAAAAAACTCTAGCTTGCGGCGATACCGGTAAGGGCGGATTAGCGAGCACCGAGGCGATCATGCAGACGCTAAAGCGCGCGCTTTATAACGATAAATTTTGGGAAGACAAAACCGTCATCATCACCGGAGGCGCGACGATTGAAAAGATCGACAGCGTGCGCGGCATTACGAATTTTTCCAGCGGCAAAACCTCCAAAGCGATTGCCGACGCGCTGTTTTATCTGGGCGCGGACGTGACGCTGATCTCTAGCAACGAATATGAAAATTTACCGTATAAACTCGTTAAATTTGAAAGCACCATCGGACTAAAATCGGCGCTTGACAGCACAAAATTCCCCGACGGCGCGTATTTGATAATGGCCGCTGCGGTAAGCGATTATTCGCCGAAAGTTCGCTATAAAGACAAGGTGAAAAAAGCGGAGATCGGCGAAATTTGGAATTTACGCCTGGGCGAAAATGAGGATATCTTAAGCTCTGTGCGCGGAAATATCAAAAAAGTGGGCTTTAAACTCGAAACAGACCGCGAAAACGCCGTCGGCGAGGCCAAACGCATGCTTAATGAAAAGCATCTCGACGCCGTGTGCCTAAACGTGCTCGACGACATTATCAAGCTCGGCGGCGACGTCCTTAAGGTCACCTTCATCACAAAAAACGATCAGGTCGTAATCGACACCGCGCCGAAGGACGAAGTCGCCCTAAAAATCGCGGCTGAGCTGAAAAAAATCTGATCCGTGAATAGCCTAAATCATCTAGCCCTTGTGATGGACGGCAACGGGCGCTGGGCGAAAAAGCGCGGTCTGCTGCGCACCGGCGGACACGAAGCGGGCGCGGAAGTCGTGGAGCAGATCTGCGAGTTTTGTATTGATGAAGGCATCGCAAACCTCACGCTCTACGCCTTTAGCACCGAAAATTGGAAGCGCCCGAAAAGCGAAGTGGAATTTTTGATGAAACTGCTTCAAAAATTCCTAATTTCACGCCGCGAAAAATTTATCCAAAATGGAATAAAATTCTATCCTATCGGCGACATATCGGCTTTTAGCGGCGATCTGCAAAGCGAGATCGAATATCTTTCAAATTTAACGCAAAACGGACGAGCGCTAAATTTTAACTTGGCGATCAACTACGGCTCGCGCGACGAGATCGTGCGAGCGTGCGAGCGGCTGCTTGCAAGCGGCGAGCGACTAAGCGAAGCGGGCATCGGCGCGTATCTGGATACCGCGCACAGCGGCGACGTGGATCTGCTGGTGCGCACGGGCGGCGAGCAGCGGCTGTCGAATTTCTTACTCTGGCAGGCAAGCTACGCCGAGCTTGCGTTTACGCCGACGCTGTGGCCGGATTTCACGCGCGAGGAGCTTGCGCACATAGTGGATGATTTCCGCCGCAAACAGCGCCGCTTCGGCGGTCTTTGAGCTGCGGCGCAGTCGCTCTAACGGTCGCTTTAAATTTTAAAATTTTAATTCGCAGGCATGCGATACCTTGAAATTTTAAAATTTCAGGATTTTAATTTACGGCGTCGTAAAATTTAAAATTTTAATTACGTAGGCGCGCAGCGCTATAAAATTTTAAAATTTCGCGCCGCTTAAATTTAAAGCTCTAGCGCGAGCCGTATTGCGCGGCGCGGTAAATTTAAACGCGACAGGAATTTTAAAATCACGCCGCCCGTTAACGCTAAAACCGACAAGGAAGGCCATGAGCTACTACATACAATGTGGTTGCGGCAAAAAGCTTACGAAAAAGCCGATGAAAACTCTAATATGCCCAAGATGCGGCAGCGTGTATAAAAAACCAAAGAAATTTATACTGGCGGTCTACATTTGCCTGCTGCTGTTTTTTATGCTAGCATTTGCTTTCATCCCCGATAAAATGGGGATTTTGGCATCCGCAGGCAGCGGGATAGGCGCATATATCATGTTTTTATGGATCGTAGATACTTTGAACTTCGATCTTTTAGACGCCGTGATACTGGTGGCGGGATTTTTGATTTTCGGCGAATTATATGGGGTATGGGGCGAGCCGCTAATCGCCGGGCTCATAGCCATTTTATTTTGCGTAGGCGCGGCGGCGATTTTCGTAAAATTTTTCCCTTACGAGAGGCAAAAAATCAATGAAAACTAAGAAATTTCTCGCTACCATAGAGCGTTTGATTAAATTTTAAAAAGTTAAAAGCTCTAAAGGAAAAAGATGGATTTAAATATCGTTTACGGCGTGATTTTTGCGGTATTCGGCACCTGCGTAGGCTCGTTTTGCAACGTCCTGATCTACCGCCTGCCGCGCGGACAGAGCGTAAATTTCCCCGCATCGCACTGCCCAAAATGCTCTCACGCTTTAAAATTTTACCACAACATCCCGCTGCTTTCGTGGCTCTTTTTGGGCGGCAAATGCGCCTTTTGCAAAACCAAAATTTCGATCCGCTACCCGATCGTCGAGCTTTTAGGCGGCGCGCTTGCGCTTGCGGCGTATTTCGGCGAGCCCGATCTTGCAAAAGCCGCGGTGCTCGGACTTTGCTTTATCTTGCTTATGGCGCTTTCGGCGATCGATTTTGAGTATAAAGCCGTACCAGAGAGTCTTCTTTACGTAGTTACGGCGCTCTCGCTTGCTTATACGCTGATGTATGATTTTGATCTTAGCGGCGTGGGCGCGGCGGCGGGATACGCGGCGATATTTTTCGTGCTGCGTCTCATCGTCACCTTAGTGCTAAAGCGCGAAGCGATGGGAAGCGCGGATATTTTTATCGCGGGCGTTATGGGGGCGATTTTGGGCTGGAAGCTGGGCGGCATCTCGATCTACATCGGCGCGATTTTGACGCTGCCTGCGTATCTCATCGCGCACAAAAAGGGCTACGAGCTGCCGTTCGTGCCGTTTTTATCGATGGGGTTGCTTCTTACCTTTATATTCAAAGATCAAATTTTAAGGCTCTTGGACGTCATTTATGGATAGGGTGCAGCGCTATTTATTTAGCAATTTCGTTAGCTCGTTCGCGTCGCTTTTCAGCACGCTTTTTATCATAATGTCGATCGTATTTTTCCTTCAGATCGCGCGCATTACGTCGTTTATCGAGATAAATTTTTCAGAGCTAGTCAAGCTCTATCTTTTCATGCTGCCGCGTATACTCATATTTACGGTGCCGATCGCGTTTTTCGTAGCGCTTAGCATCTCCCTTTTTAGGCTATCTAAAGAGAACGAAACCATCGTAATATTTACCATCGGCTACGCCACGCGCAAGATCGCGCTGTTTTTCGGCATAAGCGCCGCGCTGTGTTCTTTAGCGCTACTTTTCGTATCGCTTTTTATGATGCCGATAGCCGAAAATTTAAAGGACAATTTCATCGATTACAAAAAAATTAGCGCGACGCTAAATATCAAATCCAACGAATTCGGGCAGAAATTCTCCGACTGGCTCGTTTTTATCGACTCGCAGGAAAACAACGGCACAAGCACGCTGTATAAGGATCTCGTGCTGTATAATCCGGGTAACTCGCAGGATCACGAGCGGATGATCGTAGCGCGTAGCGGCGAGTTTAAAAACGAAAACGCGAGCTTTTCTGCGATGCTACACGACGGCAAAATTTACACGATGGGCGGCGAGCAGTGGCACGTAAGCGAGTTTGAAAGCCTAACCCTGCGCACGCAAAGCGACCGCAATATCCGCGGCGGAGGCGGCGTGATCGGATACTGGAGCGATATGAGCGGCAGCGAGAAGCGCAGGAAAGAATTTAGCATCTACACCCTCGTCTCGCTCTTTCCGCTGGCGAGCTTCCTGTTTGCGCTAAGCCTCGGCATCGTGACCTATCGCTACGAAAAGGGCTTCGTTTACGCGGGGATCTTCGGCGTGCTTTTTAGCTACTTCGCGATGATTATGCTGCTCTCTAAATACCCGAGCATCGCGCTTCCGGTGACATTCGGCGTTACGCTTATCGGCTCGCTGCTATACTACAGGATCAAAATTGCCCCGAGATACTGAAAAAGACTCCGAGCTTTGCGGCGGCGAAATTTTAAACGAAAGCTCGTCCGCTCGAAATTTAGCGGATAAAATTTCGGCGAGCGAGCCTAGCGCGTCTGAAATTTTGCGCGGCGTAAATTTAAAACGCAAAGCGCAAAACGGCGAGCAAGTCTTCATTTCAAAAGATGAGCTTTCAAATTTTAAAAATTCTGCTCTCGCAAGCTCGGCGAGCGATACGGCTACCCATGCTGCGCCTACTTGTGGTTTGAATCACGAAAGCGCCGAGCAAAGCTCTAGCGCCGTTTGCGCCAAAAAGACTACGCGCGCGGCAAATTTAAATTCCGCCCGTAAAAATTCCGCCGCTTCCGATATTTGCGCGACAAGCATAGAAGAGATTTGCACAAGTCCCGCAGACGCCCGTGCCGCAAACTCTCTCAAAGCAGATGCCGCCTACAAAGCGGGTATTTCCGCAAACACCCTCGCAAGCGCGTCCGAACTCAAAAATATTATTGAAAGCGCGCCTGCAAGCGACTTTGTAGCGAATGAACTTGCGCACATCGGCAAAATAAGCACCCTGCCAAATACTCCTGCAGATGCGTGTACCTTTGCAGCGAGCGCAAACTCCGAGCGCGTAAAGCTCAAGCTCGTCTATTCCTATGACGGCTCGAAATTTAGCGGCTCGCAGTCTCAGCCTCACGGGTGCGGCGTCGAGGACGTGCTGCGCGCGGCTTTGGGGCGAGTGGGGATCTTTGCGCCGCTCATTAGCAGCTCGCGCACCGATAAAGGGGTGCACGCGCTGCGCCAGGTAAGCTGCGTCGAATGCACCGTGCATTGGGAGCTACCGCGCCTAAAAGAGCTCATCAACCGCCACTGCGCGCCCTATATTTTTGTACGTCACATCAGCCCGGTGCCGCGCGATTTTCATCCGCGTTACGACGCCGTAGCGCGCTGCTATCGCTACGTTTTAAACCACGGACGTCCAAGCCCCTTTCTTAGCGATTTTTGCGTGTTTTATCCGCGCGTGGATCTTGCCGCGCTCAATGCTGCGCTTGCAAATTTTGTCGGCGAGCACGATTTTAGCGAGTTTATGAAAAGCGGCAGCGACATAAAAAGCCCGGTACGCGAGCTCTACATCGCGCGCGCCTACTCTTTTAGAAATTTGACTTTGATAAATTTTAAAGCCAACGGATTTTTGCGAGCGCAGGTGCGGCTGATGGTCGCAAACGCGCTAAAATCCGTGCAGAGCGGGCGCAAGATCAGCTTCTCGCGGGCGCTTAGCAGAATCCCCTTTCCGCCGAACGGGCTGTATCTTAGCGGCGTGAGTTATTAAGGCTTGAAATTTATAGCGTTAAATTTTATCCACGGGCGTTTGGATTTCAAGCTTAGAATTTTATCGCGGTAAAATTCCGCATATCAGAGCAGATCGCCACCCTACTTTGATATTAAATCACCTGCACCACGATGTGTAAAATCGTAAATTTGCGCGAAATTCGATCTATTTTTATTAGAATTTTATAGAAATTTAGCAATACTTTCAAACTTTTAACTCAAAAAGGAGCAAAGATGAAAAAATTTTCTGTTGCTTTGGCCGGTTTGGCCTTACTAGCTAGCGTTTCAGGCGCTAAGGAGTTCATCAATATCGGCACTGGCGGTATGACCGGCACCTATTATCCGGTAGGCGGCGCGATTTGCCGCTTGGTAAATATGGATAAAAATATGAAATGCTCCGTGCAATCGACGGGCGGCTCGACGTATAACGTCAATAACGTGCTTAAAAAAGAGCTAAATTTCGGCTTCGTTCAAAGCGACGTCGTCTATGATAAATACAACGGTACGGGCAAATTTCAAGGCGCGGCGGATAAGAATTTACGCTCCGTAATTTCGATCTATCCGGAGCTTTTGGCTTTCGTCGTCTCTAAAGAGAGCGGTATCAAAGCCTACGGCGACGCTGCGGGCAAAAAGATTAATATCGGAAACCCTGGTAGCGGCAACGAGCTAACCAGCACGATAGTTTTTGAAAACTACGACTTCGATCTTAAAAAGCTCGCCCAGCACGGTGTCTTAACCGCGCAAGAATGCCCTATGGCGCTAAAAGATAAGAAGATCGATGGATACTTCTACGTCGTAGGACATCCGACCGCAAATATCACTGATGCGGCGACTTCGCTTCCTATCGACTTAGTTAGCATCGACGATGAGCATATTAAAAAAATTCTAGAAAAATATCCATATTTTGCCAAAGGCGTGATACCTGCAAAAATGTATGACGGGGTAGATCACGATACGCAGACTATCGGCGTAAAGGCTGTACTCGTAACTGACGCTAGCCAAAGCGACGAAGCGGTTAGAGCGGTAGTTAAGGCGATACTTGATAATTTCGACGAGTATAAAAAACTACACCCTGCGTTAAATTTGGTAAGCAAAGAATCTCTTTTAGAGGGGCTTAGTGCGCCGCTTCATCCTGCGGCAGAGGCGGTGTATAAAGAAGCCGGGCTGCTGAAATAGGCTAGTTGATGGAGAAATCTACACAAAACGACGAGCAGGTTTTAGAGGTAAAAAGTAGAGAATTTACCTCTAAAAAGCTCTTCTGGCTCGTGACGCTGGTCTGCTTCGCGTGGTCGGTCTTTCAGCTTTACATCGCGTATTTTACGCTAAATACGAATATTGCGCGCTCAATCCACTTGGCGTTCGCTGTTTTTATAATTTTTTCGCTTTTTCCATTTCGCCCGCGTTCCAAGGCGCATTTTTACATCCCGTTTTACGATTATATTTTATTAATCGTCGGAGTCGCCGCAATCTTGTATCCTGCGATAGAATTTAACGGGCTAGCGCAGCGCCCGGGAAATTATCTAACCAGAGATATCGTAGCAGCCTTTATCGGAATTTTCATACTCTTTGAAGCAGGTCGTCGTATGATGGGACCAGCGCTTGGCATTATCGCTTTTACCTTTCTTCTGTATTGCTACTTCGGTCCTTATATGCCCGATATCATCGCGCATCGCGGCGCAAGCTTTGAACTGCTTGCAGGGCATATGTTTTTAACGACAGAGGGCGTATTCGGCGTGCCGGTAGGGGTCAGCACCAGCTTCATTTATCTGTTCGTGCTATTCGGTGCGCTTTTGGAGCGAGCCGGAGCGGGGCAGTATTTTATAAACGTAGCGTTTGCGATTTTAGGTCGCTTCCGCGGAGGACCCGCCAAGGCTAGCGTAATCGCTAGCGGACTAACCGGCATGGTAAGCGGCAGCTCAACCGCAAACGTCGTGACAGTGGGCACCTTTACGATCCCTCTAATGAAAAAAGCGGGGCTTACCGCCACTAAGGCGGGCGCTATCGAGGTCGCTGCGGGCGTAAACGGGCAGCTTATGCCGCCTATCATGGGCGCTGCGGCATTTATCATCGCGGAATTTTTAGGTATGAGCTACACCAACGTAATGATCGCGGCGGTGATCCCCGCTTTCGTCTGCTACGCGGGGTTATTTTTCATCGTGCATCTTGAAAGCTGCAAGCTAGGGCTTCGCGGCAGCCGCGATTACGCCAAGGTTTCAAAGCTAAAAATTATATTTAGCGGCATTCATTACATAATACCGATTTTGGTGCTTCTTTTTACTCTATTGATTCTGAAAAAAAGCGCGATCTCTGCGGCGTTTAACTCGATCTGCGTGCTATTTTTGATAATGATCGTCCAAGAACCCGCTAAAAAAACGATATTCGGCGAAAAGGTCGGCAAGTCCGATTTTATCGTAGGTTTCGTAGATATCTTTTGGGCTATGGTGGGTGCTGCTAAAAACATGGTCACGGTAGCCGTTGCCACCGCACTAGCGGGCATCATCATCGGCTCGATCTCGCTTACCGGGCTGGGGCAGGTTCTTTCAGAGCTCGTAGAAGCGGTTGCGGGAAATAGCATAGTTCTGATACTTCTGATGACTGCGATAATGAGCCTTATTTTGGGCATGGGACTTCCTACTACGGCGAATTATATCGTCGTTTCAAGCTTAATCGCACCTGTAATTTTGATACTAGCGGGCAAAAATGGCTTTTTGATCCCTGCGATCGCAGTGCATCTTTTTGTCTTTTATTTTGGAATTTTAGCCGATGATACCCCACCCGTAGGTATTGCCGCATACGCTGCGGCGGGTATCGCAAAGGCAAATCCGGTGACCGTGGGGCTTCAGGGCTTCGTGTATGATCTGCGCACCGCGGTACTTCCGTTTGCGTTCTTTTTCAACAACAAGCTGCTTTTGATCCAAAGCATCGGCGATCCGATGGATTCAAAGAGCATCGTTTGGATCAGCGATCCACTGCAAATCGTGCTGATTTTTGCCACGGCGATCGTGGGTATGTTTGCTTTCAGCTCCTCACTTCAGGGCTGGTTCGTAACTAAATGTAACCCGATAGAGCGCCTGCTATTGCTGCTAGTAACGCCGCTAATGCTGGTGCCTAATATCTGCGCGAAATTTATAGAGTTTATCCCAAGCGAATACGCAAGTTATAGCATCGGCGCTGCGATCTACGCGCTGATATTTGCAAAGCAGTGGCTTTTAAGGCCCAAAGACTCTAGCGATACTCACGCCGAAAATAACGTGCCTGCGGCGTAAAATCAAATTTGATCCCACTAAATTTTAAGATAACTTTGTGGGGTCCTATTAAATTTATCTTCTTGCTTTGTATTCTTGCGCCAGGATTTTAAATTTAAATTGCTTTTTTACTTCTAAAGTTAAAACCTCGGCAGATTATGCCGTGCTGATAAAACTATTTTAAAATTAAATCCGCCTATATAAACTACTCAAAATTTTAAATTGCGCCGAAGCGATTATACCCCTTAGTAATATAAATTTATTCATACGAAGTTACCGTGTTAAAACTATCGTGTACTAAATCCATGCTTGTCTATATGATTATCGCAAGCCGCAGGATGCACGAAATCAATAGAGTAAAGCTGTTTTCGCGCTGCCGCTTGTAATGCCTTCGATGGTTTAAATATACATGTCCACAAAAGCGAAAATGATTCTTAAAGCAGATAAAATCAAAAACTGTGCAAAATTTCTCCAAAACAACTTAATGATTAAGGATTAGCGTTACAAAATTTTACTTATTTAGAGCGACTCCTTGATTATATGTTGTACTTTATTTAAAATAATTTTTATAAAAATATCGATGGAATGGGGAATTATTAGTCAAATTTAATTCTATAAAAATACTTTAATAATTAATATTAAATTTATCCGCTTTGAGTTATAATCCGCGATTAAATTTCAAAATAGAGGAACAGAAATGCGAAAAGATATGTATTTTAAAAAGGCGAAATTTATCGCATTATCTATATGCGCGAGCGTTTCGATTTTATGCGGCATGGAAGGCTCGCGCCTAAGCAGTGACGCAAATAGCACGAATCTTGGCGAGATCGTAGTAAGCGCGAGCGGCTTTCGCCAAGATATCAGGCAGGCGCCGGCCTCCATCTCCACCTTGGATAATAAAGAGATATCAAGCGGCAGATTCACTTCGCTACACGATATTGCGAATAGAATGCCTGGCGTCAGCGTTATTGCAGGCGATGACGGCCCGGCAAGCGGGATATCCATCAGAGGAATGGAAAGCTCTCAAACCCTTGTGCTTATCGACGGCAAACGTGTAAGTTCCGCGGCGGCGAACCCAAAAGGCGGGGCGGGCGATATGAACTCAAATTTTATCCCGCCCGCAGGAGCGATAGAGCGTATCGAAGTGATTAGAGGACCGATGAGCTCGCTTTACGGAAGCGATGCGGTAGGCGGCGTGATAAATATCATTACGAAAAAGAATTTTTCTAAATTTAGCGGAAGTGCTGCTATATCTACAACTATCCAAGATCACGAAGGTATCGGAAACGGCAAGATGGGCGAAGCCTACGTCAATATTCCCTTCGGGCAGTATGCGGCGCTTCAGCTGTGGGGATATAAGAAACTGCGCGACGAGGATGGCTATAAGGGAGGCTATCAGAAGAGTGATAAATCGGATTCTAACGCCAAACTTTGGCTAACGCCGGATGAAAATAATAAATTTTACTTTCAAACCGGAAGACAAAATCATGATTATTCAAGGACTCTTGGTAAAACTGCCGTTTATCCCAACGCGCGCGGATTAAATCACTATAAATATAAAAGAGAAAATCACGGCGTCGGATATTTGGGTGAGTTTGAGAGCTTAAGTGCTGATATAAGTTATTTTTGGGATAAGACTCGGCGTACGAGCATTTTTGATAGCCTTTCTCCCGCAATCGTAAAAAATAGAAATTTTAATTCCAAATTTACGACTTATCTCGGTATAAATACGCTTACCTTCGGCTATGATTTTAGCAAACAGGATGTGCGAACGACTTTTATCGTTTCAAACGCGAGCAGGCAAAATTTGCGCTCTCCGCAGCGATTTTCTATGAACGAGCATGCGGGATTTTTAGAGGACGAGATTGAAATTTTGGAAAATACGCTATTTTTAACGCTCGGCGGTAGGCTCACGCACAACGAATACTTCGGCAACCACTTTTCACCCAGAGCCTACGCGACGTTTAATATAGGCGATACTTGGACGATCAAAGGCGGCGTCGCAACCGGTTATAAAACTCCCGACGTCAATCAAATTTCGCCGGAAGTAGGCACGATTCAGGGCGGTTGGAGGATTATAGATTTCGGTAACAAGGATTTAAAGCCCGAGAAAAGCACGACCTACGAGATCGGGCTTTATTACGATAATGCAGACGATCTGCGCGGCAATATCACGCTATTTAAAAACGACTTCAAAGATAAAATTTTAGATACCGATGGCAGCAATATCAATAGGATTCCCGCCTACGGAGGCTGCGCCGGCGCACCGAGCGTTAATTGCCCGGGTTGGGGAACGTATTTTAATATAGAAGGAGCCGAGGTTTACGGCGTTGAGCTGAGCGGTGATTACGATATTACTAAGAGGTTAAATTTCAAGGCGAACTACACCTATAGCCACTCCGAGATCGAAACCGGGGATCCTACGATCTATACGCCAAACGGCGCCGTTAAATTTAGCCAAACCAATCTTAGTAGGCTGGATGGCAAATCCCTGACCGCTACTCCGAAGCATGCCGCACATGCGACGCTTAGCTATAGGCCGATCGCTCCGCTTTCTACCTTCGTAGGCGTAAATTACGAAAGCGAGCTTACAAGCGTACAATTCGGTCCGGGCAATAGAGTCAGCAAAAACGACAAAAAGCTTTTTACTACGGATTTGGGCGCACAATACGATTTAAACGATAATCTGAGCCTAAATTTAACCGCCTACAATATCTTTGATAACGTCCGATACGACGAGGGTCTCGCGGACGACGGCAATTACTATTGGTATCCCGAGGAGGGCAGGAGGTTTTGGTTTAAGGTAAACGCTAAATGGTAAGCCTGAAGAGCTTTCTTGCGGTATTTAACGCGCTCTTTTTAGCGTGCTTATTCGCTTGCGATCTGGGGGCAAAACCGCTGCAAAAGATCGAGCGGATAAGCGAGGCTGCACGCGAGATATTTAGCGTGAGCGATTTTATTTTAAAAAGCAAGAGCGGCGAAAAATATAAAATTTTTATAGCTCGCCAAAAAAATGTCGCTCGCTACGATAGGGTAGTTTTTATGGTTGATGCGAACGCACAAGTTGCTATGCTTTTAAACTCTTATGCGAAAATTTATGCGAATGGCGCAAAGCAAAACGCAAAAGCGGTGCCGAAATTAAGCAAAACCGTCCTTATAGTAGGCATCGGATACGACAGCCCGTTAGCGTATGATACTAAGCGTCGCACGAGAGATTTAACGCCCGCGGCGAGCGGCGAAGAATATGCAAACGGCGGCGGCGCGGGAGAATTTTACGATTTCGTAAAAGATGAACTATTTCCGCTCGTGGAGAAAAAATACTCTACGGCAAAAAGCGATAAAATTTACTTCGGACATTCTTTTGGCGGGCTATTCGGGATTTATGCTTTGCTGCGCGACGATGGGATTTTCGACGAGTTTTTTATCGCCTCGCCTTCGTTATGGTGGGGTGAATCACAACTGATCAGAGATGCCCTAGACGAAGGAAAGCTTAGATCAAATTTAAAAGCGAAATTCATAATGCTCGTTGCCGGCTCGAGTGAAATGCGTAAAGGGAAAACCGATAAAGCGGGAATTTTAAAAGTAGCCGATCTAGCTGAAATTTTAAAAACAAAGGGGCTTTCTTGCGAGTTTAGGCTCTACGAAGGCGCTTCGCACGGCGAAGTAATCCCATTGGCTTTGCAAGATTTAGCGCTATTTACGCAAAGATAATCTTCTATTTAGCCGGTAAAGCCTTGATCTAAACCCAGCTCGTTTATATTTGCAAGCGCAAGACCGAGCGACGCAGGCTCGTTGATTGCGCCGAAACGCGTCGTCGGATTTAAGAAATTAAATTTTAAAGCCCTTTTGGCTAGTATCGCGCAAATTTAAAGGAGCGAAAATGCAAAGTTTCAAATGGCAAATTTCAAAGCGGCTCAAGCAGGCGATGCGCGAGCGAGATATCGATAATCTCGCGCTCGTGCGCCGCACGGACGAGCTGTATTCGCGCTCGCACCCGAGCCACGACGAGGACATACGCGCCGAAGTTTACACAGTTTTGGACGAATACGCGCCCAACGTCGATATTGAAATTTTTGATTTAGTCTGCAAGGCTCTCGGAGTTAAAATCGAGCTAGGCGAGACGCTTGATTAAGTAGTCGTAGCCGAATTTTATCCGTGCCGCAAGGCTAAATTTAGCGCTATGATAAATCGCAAAATTCTACCTAAAGCCTAGCTACAGAGCTTGCTTAAGTAAATTTTGCCGCAAAATTTCGCCCAAACCTAGCAAGATTAATATCTATTTTAACTGCAAAGTGCTAAATTTAGCCCTAAATTTTAATCCGAGGTAAACTTTGAACTACTTAATCCAATTTAGTGTGATTTTAGGAATATCTTTTGTTGCGGAGATTTTGGCGGCGCTCGTGCCTGTGCCGATCCCCGCTAGCATCTATGGGCTAGTCATTATGCTTTTAGCCCTGATCTTCAAACTCATCAAAGTATCACAGATCAGAGAAACCGTGTCATTTTTTATGCAGATTATGCCTGTGATCTTCATCCCTGCGGGCGCTGCGATCATCATCGCAGGCGACGCGCTACGCCAGCATCTTTTCGCAATCATCGCGATTACGGCAGTCTCTACGGTAGTAGTCATCGGTGCAAGTGGCGCGGTAACGCAAATTTTTTATAAAATTGCCCTCGCCCGCGTTAAGCGCAGGCTTTACGAAGCCGCGCACGAACAAGACGGCGTGAATACAAAGGGCGTGGATGCGAAGCTGGAGCGCGAAATTTTATCCGGAGACGACAAAAAATGAGAGAAATTTTAATGAACTCCGCTTTTTTCGGCGTATTTTTGTGCCTAGGCTCGTTTGAGCTGGGACTTTATCTAAAAAAGCGCTTTAAGCTAACTATTTTCAACCCGCTTCTAATCGGTATCGTGCTTACCGTCTGCGTGCTTTTACTCTTTAAAATTCCATACGAGAAATTTAACGCGAGCGCCTCGCACATTAGCTTTTTCTTAACGCCGATTACCGTCTGTCTAGCTGTGCCGCTATACGAGCAGCTGGCGCTTTTGCGAAGTAATTTTTTAGCTATTTTTGCAGGACTGATTTCGGGTATGATCGCAGGACTAGGCAGCATCTACGCGATGTCGGTGATATTTGGGCTAAATCACACAATGTATGTCACGCTACTACCGAAATCCGTCACGGCGCCAATCGGTATGGGTATCAGCGAAAGCTTAGGCGGCATCGTGACACTAACGGTAGCCTGCATCATCGCTACGGGCATCATCGGCAGTGTTTTTGGCGAGGCGTTACTTAAAATTTTTGGCATCAAAAAGGCGATGGCAAAAGGTATCGCCCTAGGCTGCGCGAGCCATGCGATGGGAACGGCGCGCGCTCTTGAGATCGGTGACATAGAGGGCGCAATGGCGTCTTTAGCGATGGCAGTTACGGGACTTCTTACCGTCATCGGTGCCGGTATTTTTGCACATTTCATTTAAGGAGAAAATATGATAATCTCGATCGCTAGACAAACGGGTGCAGGCGGACGCGAAACCGCGCGCAAACTAGCCGAGCGCTTAGGCTATACCTATCTAGCCAAGGCGGATCTGCTCCGCAAAGCAGACGAGCTTGGCTGCTTCGAGCAGATGTATGAGTTCTACAACGAAATGCCCGTAAATACGCTACTTCAGGCAATATCGCACAACGAGCTAGCCAATGAGCAAAAACGCGACCGCATCGTAGCAATCTACGAAAAGATCGTCTCGGGCGGCAACGTTATAGTGCTTGGGCGCTGCGCGGGATTTTTCTTGCGCGGACATCCAGATCTGCTGACGGTATTTTTACGCGCGAGTGATGAGTTTAAGCTTGCCAGATTAGAAAAAGAGGGCCATACCGACGCGCGAGAGTATATGGAAAACAGCGACGCGGGCAGGATGAGCTTTCATCAATACTACACCAACCAAGTATGGGGCGCGTCCGCAAACTACAATATCTGCATTGATACGTCATATTGCGGCATCGATAATGCGGTAAATATCATCGAGTATCTGGTCAAACATCACATTGAAAAGTGATTTGTGCCTAAGCGCACAAAAGTGGAATTTGTCTTTTAAAAGATAAAATTCCACTTCTTCTCGCAAACCCGCCCTATTTCTATCATAATTTAAAATTTACATCTCTTTCAGCTTGAATTCCATTTGTAAATAACGCATTTTAGGTGTATTATAAAGCCTCTCGTTCAATGCGACATTAAATTCTAAACCGCGCTTTATCGCCACAAAACAGTAAAATTTAGCTAAAATTTGACGAAATTTAAATCCAAATTTAAGGAGATAAAATGCAAAGCAGAGCCCATCTATGCCCAAAATGCGGCGAAAAGAGGATCTATTTCGACGGCATCTGCCACTCATGCAGCCAAAGGCAGAGGCGAGAGGAGATTTTAAACCTAAGCGCGGATGAAGTGGAGGAGATGATCCTAAAAATCGCGGACCGCATCGACGAAATCGAAAAATGGGAGGAGATTTACAACGATTTTTGGGCGCTTTTTAGCCTACTGGGTATTCACGATCCAAGGATCGCGCGAGCCGCTGCCGCGGCGGAGATCTACTACCCACCGGAGCTTTACTTCGGCGCGCCTAGGGACGTAAGAGACGCGCTCATAGCAAAACTAGACTCGCTACAAGATAACTCCAAAAACGCGCTAAATCACCTTCTGTGCTCGCTTGCGTGGCAGGGCGACGAAAAAACGACGGAGCTATTTTACGAGCTGTATAAAAACCCCAGGCCGTGGCGCAAAAAGCTCTACGTAGGCACGGAATTTTACGCGAAAATCGGCGGCTGGAGCTTTGATCGGATGGGCGAGCACAAATCGCTCGTCTTTAATAAATGCCTCGTAGCGGTGCGCGTAAGAGATGGCGCGGAGAAAAACGGCGGCTGCGCGATCGGGCGCGGAGATGAAAACGCAAACGAAATTTTAAATTTCAAAGGCGGTGCGGGCAGCGCAAATTCCGAACAAAACACGCAAAAAGACGTAGACGAAATTTCAAATTTACACGCGGGCGCACAGAGCGCGGGCGTAAATTTCAAAGCAGACGCGCAAAAAGACGCTAGCAGCGGTTTAAATTTAAGCGAAAATGCAAAGGATGCCCGCTGCGAAGACGCAAACCAAAATGCGGACGAGCCCGTACGTATCGGCAGGCCTACGGGGCAAAAGTGCGAGTTTTGCGGCTGCGAGATGCTCGATATGCTGCGTCTTAAGGCCGACGAGCCGCGGCTTGCGTTTCTGAATTTAAAGCGCAACGCGATCTTTCGTTGTTGCCCGACCTGTATCGGTTCGGTCGTTTATTTTTGCAAGAGAGGCGCGGACGGCGAGATAGAGCTAAGCTATAAGGGCGAAGGGTTTACGGAGAGTTATTTTTTGCAAGAGGACATGACGCGACTATGCGATATGAGATTTAAGATAGGCGGCGAGGTTTCGCCATTTTACGGCTGCTTTAGCGAGCTTGATACGACCGTGGGCGGCTATCCGCAGTGGGTGCAGGACGTCTCGTATCTGAGCTGCCCTAGTTGCGGCGGGACGATGAAGCATCTAGCGCAGATCCCATTCGGCGAGCTGGTGCAGGGCGAGGGGGTTATATACGTGCAGATCTGCGAGAAATGCAAGGTTTTGGGCGGTTGCTTTCAGTGTACGTGAGGCAAATTAATTAGCTATAATGCAAGTAAAATTTGATTTAAGGAGAAAAAATGGGGCTATTCGGTTTGAGTAAAAAGGCTAAGAAAGCGCAGGAGCCGAGCACGTTCGCGGGCAGAGTGGATAAATTTTGGGCGGAATTTAGCGGCGCGATAGACGAGATCAAGGCCGATCTGGCGGTGGAAGAGTTTGAAAAGGCAATGCAAAAGACCGATGAGAAGCTTCGTATCTGTCTTGCCGAGCCATATTTTATGACGGGGCTCGTGGGCGATAAGCTCGATCTGGTGCTAACTCCCGAGGGTATGAGACATCGCTTATTTTGGCTAAGCTTCATCAAAAACGCTATGCCAAAGCAGCTTGAGGACAGAATGCTCTGCACGCTCGGAAAGTCTCGCGCGCCGCGAGGTATCGGCGGGATCGAGATGTACGATACGCGCGTAAACGCCGAGGAGTCGATGATCTACGCGCAGTTTAACGAAAGCGACATGGATATCAAAATTTACAATGTAAATTTAGCCACTCTGCTCGCGCAGGACGAGGGCAAGGCTTATAACCTTAGCTTTATCCTACTTGACAATATGGTCGGCGAAACGGCGATCATAAATACCTTAGGCGAGCTTGAGGTGCTAGCCGAACCCGAAGAAAACGGCGTGCCGCTAAGCGAATTCGCCGATCTGGTCGATGAGAAATTCGGCGAAAAAGCCGCTCGCGAACCGCTAAAGAATTTTTTTAGCTACGAGATGGAGCCGCGCGGTAGCGAGGTGCGCGAGGACGTGATCGTAGGCACCACCTGCCTAACGAGCATCGTAAATCAGTACCTAAACGGCGAGCGCGACATCTATAACGAAGCTTTTGAGCTCGGCATCAAATTTTGCTTTCTTAGCATCGATAACGGCGGCGACGTGCAGGCAGGCTTTGATCTGCGAAATAAAATCGAGGACGAGGAGTTAGAGAGCTGCAGCTCGTTTTTGGAGATAATCGGCGGTGCTACGGGACAGAGGCACGCATATATCGATCTCATCTGCTATGACGAGGAAAGGCTGAAAGAAAAGGTAAGCGAGCTTTGCAAAAAATATAGCGCAAATATCCAAATCCACGACTTTAAGCGGTAGCGACTCTAGTTTTTACCGTTACCAAAATTTGCGACTTAAGCGGTAGCGGTCTCTATTTTTGCGGCAGATAAATTTAAAATTTTGCGCCATCGCGGAAAATAAATTTTAAAATTCTACGTCGCCGCGTAAAATAAATTTAAAATTTGCCGCGCCGCACGCTTTTCGTTCGGTTTTACCATTTCGCCGGCACGCGGTAAAATTGAGCGAGCCGTGGGCTTGCGATATAAATTTTGGCGATTTAGCAGTAAATTTTAGTAAAATTTGCGAGATTCACAGCGTAAATTTGCAGCGATAAAATTTTGCTTCGGTTTCAGTACAAAGCGCGCCGATTAGGAAGCTTTTGAAAGATAAAATTTTAGGGAACGAACATGAAAATTATCTCGAAATTTAAAGATAATTACGATTTTATGGTGTCAAAATACGGGCTTGACGAGACTTTGGTCTATGACCGCAGAAACTCTACTCCAGTCAGTGCGGACGAGCTATGGAGGCTTGACGAGGGCGATAAAAAGGTCTTTGAAAGGAAGCTTAGCGGGTACCGCTTTATCGGCGGTAAATTTATAAACTGGAGTAAAACGGACGTAAATAAGCTGCCGCGCCTGCTTCACTCCGTGATTTTCATCGGCAAAAATTTAATCCATATTTTCGCAACGCAAGGTAAAATTTACACAAGCCTAGAGTTTGACGAGACGGAGTTAAGAAGGCAGTATCAGAAGGACAGAACTTTGAGCTTTGGCGATGGATTTCGCGTCCATATCGTCTCGTGGCTAAGCAAGATGATCGGCAAGCAGGCTACGCGCGAGGAGATTCTGCAGCTCATGGCGCTAGAGGGCGACCGCAAAACAACACTAAAAAATATTGTTCGCGACGATAAAATTATAAGCAAAGATGAAATTTTGAGCGCCCCAATCGTATTTTTTAAGCTCACACAGAACATTCACACCGCGGCGATAAATCCACAGCTTAACGCGATGGGGTTTTATCTGGATGCCGACTTTGTCTGGCAAAGCCTAGTCGAGTTTTTATCCGCCAAAAAGGACGCCTCCGCTCCGGCAGGCACGATACCAAATGATATAAAAATTGCCAGCAAGGGCTTTGACGTAAAGCGCTCGTTTCGCCCAAAAATGAAATAATTCGGCTCGCGCAACAAATAATCCGTGCAATCGTCGCCAGAATTTATCCCTCTTTACTTCGCTGTTTTGACGCGCCTCATAAATCGAGCGAAATTTTATAAATTTTTATAAGTTTCGACGAGCAAGCGCACGAAAGCTTAGGCACAAAATAAAATGTGGATAAAATTCCGCAAAAGCTCTTTCGCAAAATTTTAAAAGAATTAAAATATTTCCTTGAGGAATTTTAGAATTCCGCATAAGGCAAATTTACAAAAATCTCGTTAAAAATATAGAATTTCGTGAAAATTCCGCAAAATTCTAAAATTTTACCGCAGCGGCGTCCATCGCGCGCATTAGCCGCAGCATTTGAACGTGTTCGAAAACGTCGTGCGTGCGGATGATCGCGGCGCCGTTTAAAGCGGCAACCTGGTGCAGGTACAGCGAGCCTGCGAGCCTATCCGCGACCGCAGAGGGGCTGTAAAAATCGATAACGCTCTTTCTGCTCGCGCCCACGAGCAGCGGGCAGCCGAAGTGCAAAAAATGCTGTAAATTTTTAATCAGCACCAAATTTTGCTCGGCGGTCTTGCCAAAGCCGATGCCCACGTCAAGAATGATCTTTTTAAGTCCCGCGCTTCGCAGCTGCTGCAGATTTTGCGCAAAAAACTCATCTATCTCGCCCATCAGATCGTCATATTTAGGCGCAAGCTGCATATTTTGCGGCTTTCCTTGCATGTGCATCAGCACGTAAGTAGCGTCGTAGCGAAGCGCAAGCGGTGCGAGAGCGAGGTTTGCGCTGATGTCGTTAATGATACTAAAGCCCCGATCTAGCGCAAATTCCAAACAATACTCATCGAAGCTATCGAGGCTAAATTTAGCCTTTTCATGCAGACGCAGGCGGTAAATTTCGCCCAGCACATCCTTTATGCGCGCAAACTCCTCATCCCTGCCGCAGTACTGGCTGCCCGGGCGCGAGCTCACGCCGCCGATGTCGATAATGGTGGCGCCTTGCTCGATCATATTTTCGATCTTGCAGATCGCCTCTTTTAGGTTTGCCGCGCGGCTTGCGGGGTTGAAGCTATCGGAGTTGATATTGACGACGCCCATTATTTCGCAGCTTTGCGGCTTGGCAAATTTCTCGCTTAGAAATTTCGCGAGCTCCTTTAGCCCGAAATCCTGCAGAGCTTCCTTTTGTGCCAAAGCCTCGATCTGGCGATCGTTTGCGATCAAAACCCCATCCGTATCGTCGCGCCCTAAGATCACCCCTTCGTTGCACGCAAGCTCGGCGCCGATACTAAGGGCATCTTGTTTTAAAATATTCGCCGCGGGCGCTCGCAGATCTTTTAGATAGAAAAAGTTTAGGCGCGATTTTTTCTGCATTATCGCCCGCCCCGCATTTCGTACGCCGATGCGCTCGCAAATCAGCGCGAAATCGGCTTCGTTTGAAATTTTATAAATTTTCATCTTTTCTCCTCGATCATCAACAGTAACGGAGTAAGCACGGCGTGGGCTTTGGCGTTGTGCTCGGCAAGGTAACTCAAGCGGTCAATCCGCTGCAACTCATCGCCGCTTAGACTGACGCCTGCTTCGAAGCACTCTAACGCGATCTCGCCGATGAGCGCTTTTAGCGCCGTCTTATCCAGCTCGCCCTTGCGCTCCAGCGCGATCTGCGCGTCGATAAACTCCACCGCCTCCTTTAGGCTTAGCCTGGCTAAATTCAGCCCGGTGCGGTATCTAGGCTTTCGCACGCAGAGGTTTTGCACGATCAGGCGCGAGCGGATAGTGGGCAGCAGGGCGTTGATGAAAGGGGTGATCAGGAAAAACACCGTATTTTTGGGCGGCTCCTCTAAAATTTTAAGCAGAGCGTTTTGCGCCTCCTCGCCGAATTTCGTAGCGGCGATGACGATAATCTTATCCTCGCGCTCGGCGACGTAGGCTTCGTCAATGATCTTTCGCGCCTCGTCGATCTTAAGCTCGACGCTTTCAAAAAACCTTAAATTTTTGCGCGGAATTTCGGCTAAAATTTTATCTTTAAAGCCCTCATAATCGCTCGTCAAAACGATCTGATTTATGATTTTCAAAGCACCACTTCGTCAAAAAGCACGGCGTCGATGCTTTTATCTAAAATTTTAAAAAGCTGAATCAGTTTGAGATCCAAGCTCGGATCGCTCTCGCTCATGTAGAAGCTGTTTTGTAGCCTCTCGTCGATGAGCCACAGATAGCTGTCCTCGTGGCTTTTGGCGATTTTAGCTAGCGGATGGTTGCCGTTGCCGATGTAAAAATATATAAAGCCGTTGGCAAACGCGAGGCTTAGCATATCGTTTAGCAACAGCGCGTCCTCCAGGCTATTTACTCCGCCGCGGTAGAGTGATCGCAGCGAAAAAAACGGTAGCAGCGGGCGGGAGTTGGTAGAGGAGTTGATCTTTTTGATGATGTATTCGCTAAACCAGCTTCGCTCATCGTCGCAGATGACGATGAAAGCAAAGCCGTCGTGGAGGAATTTTAGCTTTGATGCTAAAAGCGGCGTCCAGTCCTCCTTGCGATCCTCGAGCCACTCAAGTCCGGGCTCGGAGCGCATCGCCGTGACGCTCCAAGTGTGCAGATCCTGCATTATTTATCCAAATCGTAGGCTTTGTGCAGCGCGCGCACGGCAAGCTCGCCGTATTTAGCCTCTACGATCATCGAAATTTTAATCTCGCTCGTGGAGATCATCTGGATATTTATCCCTTCGTCCGCAAGCGTCTTAAACGCCTTGCTGGCTATGCCACTATGGCTTTTCATACCTACGCCGACTAAAGAAACCTTTACGATATCGGCATCCGATTCGATGATAGAATTCGGATTTGGATTTACCTCTTTCATTACCCTATAGGCCGTCTCTAGCTCGTTTTGCGGCACGGTAAAGCCCAAATTAGTCTCCCCATTTCGTCCGATATTTTGTACGATCATATCGACGTTGATCTCCTTGCTCGCGAGCGCGGAGAAAATTTCAGCCGCGACGCCGGGGCGATCCTCTACGTTTCTAATCGTAATTCTTGCTTGATTTTTATCCAGTGCAATGCCGCTAATTACCGCATCTTCCATCTTTTCTTCTCCTGTTATGAGTGTTCCTTCATGATCGTTAAAACTGCTTCGCGTCACCAAATTTACGTTTAATTTCTTCGCAAGCTCAACGCTTCGATTTTGCAAAACCTTCGCCCCCAAGCTCGCAAGCTCGAGCATCTCGTCGTAGCTGATGCGATCAAGCTTCTTAGCCTTTGGTTCGATGCGCGGATCGGTCGTATATACGCCGTCTACGTCGGTGTAAATTTCGCACAGATCGGCTTTCAGCGCTCCTGCGACGGCGACTGCGCTAAGATCGCTTCCGCCTCGCCCGAGCGTAGTTACTTCACCTGTGGTACTAATGCCCTGAAAGCCCGCGACGACGACGATTTTGCCCTGCTTTAGCGCCTCTTGCATGCTTTTTGGATCGATCGAGACGATGCGAGCTTTGGTGTGAAAATTATCCGTCACGATGCCCGCACCACGCCCGCTAAATGCGATCGCAGCATAGCCCTTGGCATTTAGCGCGATAGCTAAAAGTGCACTCGTGACGCGCTCGCCCGAGCTTAGCAGCACGTCCATCTCTCTGCCTACGGGAGTTTTAGTAAAAAATTCCGCCTGCTCGATGAGCTGATTGGTAACGCCGCTCATCGCAGATACGATTACCGCGACATCGTGTCCTTCGTTTTTAGTCTTTATCACGCGCTGCGCGACCGCCTCGATCCGCTCTAGCGTGCCGACGCTCGTACCGCCGTATTTTTGAACGATCAGCATTAAATGTAACCCTCCTCCTTAAAATATTTTAAAACCGTCGCGTAAATCGGCTTCTTGAAATGATTTACGTGCCTTAAAACCTCATTCGCGCCTACGAATTTAAATGCGTCGAACTCCGGAAGTTTAGTATTGATGTTCAGATCAGCCAAATTTCGCAATCGTACTAAAAAATACCTTTGAATTTGCCCGTCGTATGGGCGCATCTTTTGAGCTACCCCATCGGGAAAGTCATAGCTGAGCCACTTCGGGCACTCAGCGATGATATCGACTTTGCTTGTCCCGATCTCCTCACCGAGCTCTCTGCGGATAGCCATCGTAGGCGTCTCACCGTCGTCAATACCGCCTTGAGGAAACTGCCAAGCGCCTTTGATGTCGATTCGTTGCGCAATCAAAATTTCGCAGTTAAACGGATACGATGGCGAAAGCACGATTGCAGCGACATTTGGTCTGTAATTTTTCTCTTTTTCCATCTCGTTTTCTCACAAAAAATTTCTCAAAATTCTACCTAAAAATATTAAAATTTGCGTTAAGAGGCTTAAAATTTATATAAATTTTCAAATTAATTCGCTAAATTTTGTGACATAAATTTAGCCCATAGGACCGACCTTGCACATCTATATCCACGTGCCGTTTTGCACCTCCAAATGCCCGTATTGCGCCTTTGGCTCTTTTAGCGACAAATTTAGCCTCGTGCGCAAGTATTTTTCGGCACTGCGGCTTGAGGTGCGCGACTTTTTGGCGAAAAATCCACATGCGCAAATTTCGACGCTTTTTATCGGCGGAGGCACGCCAAGCGCCGTAGATGCGGGACTTTATGATGAAATTTTTGCGCTGCTTGCGCCGCATTTTGCCGCCAAAGCCGAAATCAGCTCGGAAGCTAACCCAAACTCCGCTAGCCCTGCTTGGCTTAGAGCGATGCGCGAGCTCGGCGTAAATCGCATCAGCTTCGGCGCACAGAGCTTCAACGATGCCAAGTTAAAATTCCTCGGTCGCGCGCACAGTGCGGCGCAGATTTTTCTCGCGGTGCAAAATGCCAAAGCAGCGGGCTTTGATAATATAAACTTAGACCTAATCTACGCGAGCAAATTTGACGATAAAAGGAATTTAAAATTTGAAATGGCTGAGCTTGCGCGCTGCGAAGTGCCGCACCTAAGCGCCTATGCGCTAAGCCTTGAAGAGGGTACGCCCTTTTTTGGGCGCGAAAGCTTTAAAAGAGAAAGCGCGACTCTAGCTAAATTTCTCTTTGCTCTTGCGGCGGATAGCGGCTTTAGCCAATATGAAATTTCAAATTTTGCCGCGCGCAGACTGCGCTGTAAGCACAATCTCGCCTACTGGCGCGGCGAGGATTACGCTGGATTTGGGGCATTTGCGGTCGGAACTAGCGGACAGGTGCGCCTTAGCTCGCCTAAAAATTTGCGAGATTACATCGCAGACCCGCTGCAAAAACAGCGCGAAGCTCTAAGCGCGCAGGATAAAAAGCTCGAGCGCATATTTCTCGGGCTGCGCTGCGTTTTGGGGTTTGAGGCGCAAATTTTAGACGCTGCAGAGCTAAGCAACGCGCAGCTGCTCGTGCGCGAAAAAAAGCTGAAATTCGGCGAAGATAAATTTTATAATCCCAACTTTTTGCTCGCCGACGAGATCGCGCTTTTTATTACGCAAAGTAGCCGCTGCGGGCGCTAAATTTAAGATTAATGAAATTTTAGTTAAAATACGCCACTTTTTACGTTAGGAAATTTTATGTTTGGTATCAGTATGCCTGAAATTACGGTCATTTTAATCATCGCGATAATCGTGCTAGGGCCCGAGAAGCTTCCAAAAGTGCTGGTCGAGCTCGCGAAATACTTCAAAGTCATCAAAAAAACCATCAACGACGCAAAATCGAGCTTCGATCAGGAGCTTCGCATCGCCGAGCTCAAAGAGGACGCCAAAAAATATAAAGAGAGTATCACGCAAGCAAGCGAGGGTGTGCGCAAAAAGCTCACGTTTGAGGAGCTCGACGAGATAAAAGGCGGCATAGACTCGGTCAAAGAGACGCTAAATGCGGGGTTAAAAAATATAGAAGGCTCCACGCTAAATTCCGCGGAAGTCTCGGCACAAAAACAGAATGAGACGGCAAATTTAAAGGCAAATTCGGGCAGCGAAAATTCCGCGCAAAGCTCTGCCCGCGCCGCAAACTCTACGCAAGACTCCGCCGGTAGCGCAACAAATTCTAGCGCCGGAGACAAAGGCAAAAATTCTAGCATCGAAAACGAAAGCAAGAATTCCATGCCGAGCGCGAGCGGCGGCGCGGAAAATAGCGCACAAAATTCAAACGCAAGCGGCGAAGCGAAAAACGGCGCGCAAAATTTGAACGCAAATTTAAACGGCGATGCGCAAAATTCTATGCAAAATTCCGCGCAAAATAACGATACGCAAAAATCATAATGAGAGAGAAATTTAATGTTTGAAGAGCTAAAACCCCATCTAGCCGAGCTTCGCAAGCGCCTAGTTATCTGCGTTCTGTCCGTCATCGTCCTTTTCATCGCGTGCTTCGGCTTTTGGGAAGATATTTTAGGCTTTATGACCCGTCCGCTAGTGCGCGTACTTCCCAAAGGCAGCGAGATCATCTTTACCCAGCTTGGCGAAACGTTTTTTACTGCGATGAAGGTATCGTTTTTCACCTCGCTACTTCTAGCAATGCCGATAATTTTCTGGCAGGTGTGGCTTTTCGTAGCGCCTGGGCTTTACGACAACGAGAAAAAATACGTCATCCCCTTCGTTAGCGGCGCGAGCATTATGTTCTTTTTAGGCGCAGCGTTTTGCTATTTTTTCGTAATCCCCGTCGCGTTTAATTTCTTGGTAAATTTTGGCGCCAAGCAATTTACTGCGATGCCTACGATCGGCGAATATGTAGGCTTTTTCGCTAAGCTCGTCGTCGCATTTGGCATCAGCTTCGAGCTTCCTGTAGTAACCTTTTTCCTCGCTAAGATCGGGCTTGTAACAAATAAAAGCCTGAGCGATTTTTTTCGCTACGCAATCGTCATTATTTTCATCTTTGCAGCGGTGATGACGCCGCCGGACGTGCTTAGTCAGTTTATGCTCGCAACTCCGCTAATTGCGCTTTATCTGCTTTCGATCTTTATCGCCAAAATGATAAATCCGTATAAGCTTGAGGATGACGAAAGCGAAAATTCCACGGACGTAGCGCAGGCGTGAGATGGCGGATCTAAATTTAGTTGGCAGCTACGATTACGAGCTTCCTAGCGAGCTCATCGCAAGCGCGCCCGTGATGCCCAAACAAAGCGCGCGCCTGCTGATCTATGACCGCGCTAAAGAGCAGATTACTCACGCGCACTTCGGCGATCTGGCGGACGCCCTGCCGCCCTGCGATATTATTTTCAACGACACGCGGGTAATCAAGGCGCGCCTCTTCGGTCATAAAAACAGCGGCGGCAAGATTGAGCTTCTGCTAAACTCGCCGCTTGAGGGCAATAAATTTAATGCCTATATTCGCGGCAGCGTCAAAGTAGGCAGCGAATTAAAATTTCAAAGCGGTCTTGAAGCACGTGTTTGCGAGCTAATGGAGGGCGGGCTTCGCATCGTGCAGTTTGAGCAGGGCGGCAAAGCTTTAAACACCCACGATGTTTTTGAAATTTGCGAACGTATCGGCCATGTGCCGCTGCCGCCGTATATCAAGCGCGCCGATACTAAGCAGGATGAGAGCTGGTATCAAAGCATCTTCGCGCGCGAGCAAGGCGCCGTCGCCGCACCCACCGCGAGCCTTCATTTTAACGATGCGATGCTAAACGACCTGCGCAAAAGACACGAAATTTATTTTATCACGCTACACGTAGGCGCGGGTACCTTCAAGCCCGTGGAAGTAGCGGATCTGCGCGATCACAAGATGCACGGCGAGCTCTACTCTATCCCGCCGCAGACCGCGCAAATTCTAAAAAGCGAGCGAAAAATTTTAGGCGTGGGTACGACGGTGACGAGAACGATCGAAAATTTTGCACGTAACGGGCAAAGCAGCGGAATCTGCGAGCTATTTTTACACCCGGGCAACCCGCCGATAAGACAAAATTTTTTGCTTACAAATTTTCACCTGCCCAAATCCACGCTGATAATGCTCGTAGCAAGCTTCATCGGGCTTGAGCGCACGCTTGAGCTCTACCGCATCGCAGTGGAGCAAAGATACCGCTTCTACTCCTATGGCGATGGGATGCTTGTGCTATGAAAGCCGTGGTTTTAGGCACGCTAGCAATATTGGCTGCGATGGCAGGCTTTGTGGCAAGAAAACTTTTTGCTAAAAAGCCCGCTGCAAGCGGCAAAATTTTCTCCGCTGCGCCTAAAGCCAAAGAAAGCGATTCCGTCGTGCCCAGACGCGAGGATATCGCGCAGATCGATATTTTAAAAATTTTAAAATTCCAAAGCGAAATTTTATTTGAGGAGTGCACGAAATACGACAGCACGCTCTATCTTAGCTTCCCGCCGCAGCTGCCGCGTATCTACGGCGGCGAGGTGCTAAATCTCACTAGCGCGGTCTTTGATACGTGCGAGTTTTTCCTACAAAATATCGCTGAACCAATCCGTGTAAGCGTGGAATTTAGTAGCAAGGAACTTAGAGCAAATATGAGCTCTATCAAGCTCGACGTTCGCGTAGGCATCGATCGCGAGCTAAAGGATCCGCGCACCTATGCGCTTAAAGGTGCGCTAGAAAGCGCTGCTAGCACGGATGATGAGTATCTTACTTCGGCGCAGACCCATTTGCGTGCACTCGGTTCGCATCCGAGTATTGGAGCCGACGGGCGCGGAACCTTTATCAAAATGGATGCTGTGCTTAGCTGCTTCGCGCAGCAAAGTTTTAGCGCCAAAAAATACGACTACAACGTCATCATCACGCATAAAAACCGCGCGATCTTTGAGGAGCTGCGAGATTTTTTAAGCGGGCTTGGTTGCGACGTGATGCCAAACTCCAACTGGGAAAGCGCGAAGAGACATCTAAACGACTTCATCTACGTGGCCGACGTCGTCATCCTCGACGCCGAGATCCTGCGCGCAAATATAAGCGAGATAAACTACCTCAACGCGCTGGAAAAAGACGGGGTATTTTTCATATTTTTGCTTAAAAATAAACACTCGCTCAAGGTGCTGGAGGGGCTAAATTTCAAATTTTTTAAGCTCGAGATGCCATATTTCTACGACGAATTTTACGCCACGCTTGATCTCATCGAAAAGATCAAAAACGATGAGAATTTCTTAGGGCTGTAGCGAACAGGCGGCGATAAATTTAAAACCGAAGAGATTGAAGTGCTATATTTCGACCTAGATTGGATCAAGGGCAATATAAAAGATAGCGAATATGCCTTAAGACGGCGGCGGTACGAGGCGTATTTGGCAGGGGTACATAAAAATATGTATACGCTAGAAAGAATTTTTGCGGGCATAAGCTTCAACGATGTGCTATTGCTACCCAAAAAACAAATCAATGAAAAATTGCATTTAAAATTTTACATCGGAGATTTGCAAAATGGATATTATGAACTAAAATGCGTTATGAGCTCGGATCAAAGATGCGATGCGGCGCCCGGCGAAATAATAACGAGCGAGATATTGAAAATGGCAATTACCGCTTCTCTTTCATCCTTGCCTGTCTGAAGGAATACGCCGTTAATTTCTCCAGGATAGATAGCCTTAAATTTAACGCGATTTCGCAAAGAAAATATAGCCGCGAGTTTAAGAAATTGAAACTTTTATAGTAAATCCAAACCTTGGTTTTTACGTATAGAATTTCATCCGTTAAAGATTGCCGCCTCGGTATTTATCTCATTTACAATCCAAAATTAAAAATATTAGCTAGCGAAGTTTTGGGAGGTATGGATTTTGATTTAGGCACGAGCTTTTTGACAAACGATGCGAGCTTCGGAGGTATAAGAATTTTAGTTTTTCGTGACGTAGAATGTGCTGCGTGACTCTAGGTCAAAGAGTAGCAATGCGAGATAAAATTTTGCTCGCTCGAGTGCTGAGGCATTATGCTTTTAGAAAAGGCACAAAGTAACGTAAATTTCGCTGCGCTTGTAGTTGAAATCCGCTAAATTTAAGCCAGAATCATTCGGCGGAGGCACCATTCGCCAAACCCTATAAGGCAAAATCTCTAAATTTAAGTTCTGGACGTCATATGCAAGCAGATTTCCTTCTGCCCTTAAAGCATTCAAATCATATTAAAATTTGAGCTTCCAAACGAACCTAAAGAAATTTTGACAATCACTACGTTGCATTTAAAAGCGCGCTCGATAAGAGATATAAAAAAACTAGCAAATTTTAAAATTTAGCCAGACAAACTTTGTTCGCGATTTAAATTTTATCTTCTACCCTCTTTTTTAGCCTTGACGGCTTCATAAAGCTCATCGATCGAGGTCGCGGACGAGCCAGAGTATTTCTGCGCCGCTTGCATAGTTTTTTTGCCCCATTTACCGTCGATCGTCACGCCGTAGCCGCTAAACATCAAACTTCGCTGGATATAATAGACTTTATCTTGCTGCGTCATATTTTGTTGCTTCTGCACTTCGCGCTCGGCGTCTTTTGCCTGCTCACTTTCATATACGGAAGCACCCGCTAAATACCCTAGAACTAAACCTCCCACAATTGGTACGACAGACGCAATAAATCTATTATTTACGCTAGAAGTCAAGCCTTCTAAAAATGCCTTTGCAATGCAAAACACTATAAAACCAGGAATAAAAGCGAGAACAGCATTGAAGCCACCACCTATCACGTATACGAGCATACAGACTAAAATAATAGCTACAAGCCCCTCACCCAAACCGCTACCGACGAGGAAGGCTAGGAAAAAATTCATAATTTATCCTTGAAATTTAAACGACATAATTTTCCGATTTTCAATTTAACCGAAAATTATGAAATTTAATCACCGATTAGACAACAAAATATAAGCAAGGCTATTCTACGTGCTTCATGGTCCTATGAAATTGCGGGCTATGATCTTTTGCTGCCACATAAGCACAGATGATGCCTAGCACGCCGATAACCAAAACTATAATTGATGCAGTATTATGACCTTTAGCAAAAGCCGCTCCAAAGAAAAGCCAAAGTATAGAAAAAAAGAGTGTTCCTATCCACGACCTGCGATAAGATATCTCCGCCTGACATCCGCTACATACGACCGCTCCGTATTTGATGTCGTCTTTACCACAAAATGGGCACATTAAATGATCCGGATGTTCATTCTCTGCCATAATTTCTCCTTTGAAAAAATATGGGTGGAATTATATATATATATATATATATAAGAGCGGGCTTAAATTTTAAAATTTAGAGTTTAAAATAGGGGGAATTTTAGCGGCTCTACACCGCTAAAATTTAAAGATTTTCGAATGGATTTGTGACCACGTCTTTGCGATCTACGATGTAAGGTATAAGGGCTGCTTGGCGCGCGCGCTTGATAGCCTTTTCTACCATCTCTTGGTATTTTTTGCTGGTGCCGGTTAAGCGGCGCGGCATAATCTTAAAGCGCTCGCTTAGGCAGTGCTTTAGCAGTGCCGTGTCCTTATAATCGATAAATTCGATCTTTGCTTCCGTAAATTTGCAATACTTCCTAGTATATTTTCTCTTATCTGCCATGATTTTTCCTTAATTAAAATGGGATCGTGTCGTTGCCGTCATCGTATTTATCGGCATCGACGTCGACTTCCGGAATCGTGCTTTCGTAACTCTGCTCTTTTTGTTTAGGTGCATTATAATCGTTTTTTGCGCCTCTTGAATTTGAGTTTTGTCTATTAGCATAGCTATTTCCGCCGCCGTAATTACCGCCGCCGCCATAGCTAGAATTTCCGCCGCCATAGCCGCCGGAGCTTCCGCCATAATTGCCGCCCTCGTAATTGCTGCCTTGGTTATAGCCGCCGCTTCCACCTTGATTGCTTCCTAGCATCTCCATAGTATCTACGCTGATGGAGTGCTTGCTTCGGTTCTGTCCGTTTTGATCCTGCCACTGATCTAGCTTTAAGCGGCCTTCGATCAAAATTTTACTGCCTTTTCGCAAGTATTGGTTTGCGATCTCGGCCGTACGACCGAAAAAATCTATGTCTATAAAGCACGTTTCTTCGCGTTTCTCGCCGTTTGAGCTATTATATCTGCGTGTGACGGCGATGCCGGTTTTGCCTACGGCGGTACCCGTTTGCAGATATCTAAGCTCGATATCTCGGGTTAAATTACCTACCAAAACTACTTTATTGAACATATTTTATCCTTTATTCGCCCTCTTTGGCTGCTTCTTCAGGCTCTTTTGGCTCTACCGATGCTTTTGGCTCGCGCTCTTTTTTTGCAGGGCTTAGCTTGATACCTTTGCTTAGTTTATCCCAAGCGGAAATTTCACGCTTAGTCTCATATTTGACGGTCAAAAACCTAATGATATCTTCGGTGATGCGCAGATTTCTAACAAGTTCGGAGATCAAGCTCGGTTCGGCTTTAAAATAGATTACGAAATAAACTCCGCGCTCATATTTGTCGATCTTATAGGCAAGCTTTCTAGCGCCCATTTCGATCACGGAAGCGATCTCTCCGCCGTTTTTGGTTATGATTTCTTTGACGAAATCGACTTTTGTTTTAACTTCATCGTCGGTAAGCGTGGGCTTAACGATGAATAAAACCTCGTAGTTTCTCATAAATTCTCCTTATGGATTTTAGCTCGCAAACAGCGTCTGCGGGCAAGGATTTTGCAAAAAATGCGAAGAGATATTACTAAAATTTCACTTAATATTTGCTTTTTGTCCTAGCGAACTTAGCAGCATGCGCTGCAACCTCAAAAACGACGCAAGTAAAAGTTCATCTTTCGCCGCGTTCTTTTCGCTTTTGAGTTCAAATTCCAAATCGTTTAAGTGAGCGAAAATTTGATAAAACGTCCGCGTAGAAAAGCTGGTGGCGTAGCGCTGCATCTGTGCGGCCACGGAAGGGGGCGGCTGATAGCCTAAAACCGCCTTAAAATCAAATCTGCCGTTTATTTTCACGTAAGCATGCAGCCGAAAAATTCTATAAATCAGGCGGTAGAAATAATTTATCAGCTCCATCTCGTTGTATCCGCCGCCCAGAGCCATTTTATAAAAATCTACGCGAAAATCGCAAAGGCTGAAAATTTTATCAAAAAGCTCGTCGTAGCTCACCTCGCTAAGGCCATAAACCATTAAATTTACGTTTTGCAGGCTAAGCTCAAGCCCCAGACTTGCAAATTTTTCTATCTCGCTTGCGCTCAGACTCAGGCTTTCGTTGTGGATGGCGTAGATCCTGCTAAGCGCGGCGGTGTTTGCAAAAAGCCCGCACATCTCGCATTTTTGCGCAAGCAGCGCTATGGCTTCATTCACGCCTGAGGGTTTGAAAAACCTCACTTCGTTTCGTTCAAATTCCTTGATAAAATCCGCGCTTACAGAAATTTCGCTATCGTTTAGCTCGTAGATCAGGTGGTTGTTTGCGTCCGCCTTGCACAGCGCGATGAGCCTTCGTAGCTCCTCTTTCTTGATGAGCGAGGCGGTTTTGATGTGAAGCGTGTTACTACCGCCGAAAAGCGAAGGCTCCAAGAAGCTTCGCGCCTGCTCAAAATCATACTCTAAAAAATACAAACTCAAAAAATTATCGGCTGCGTAAATTTGCTTCAATCGCTGCGCGTAAAGCTCGTTTGAAAAATCGTCTCCGCCGCGCAAAAGCACGAAATTCGGCACCCTGCCGCTTGCGATAAGCCCGTCAAATTCTTTTCTATACATCAGATCTTCTTTACCACCCTGCCTAAGATCACTCCGCTAGCGATGTTTGCGTCCGTAAGCTCCACCAGCACGGGCGTTAGAATGTCGCCGGCGAAATTTGAAACTAAAATTTTAGCTCCCTTTAGCTTGTCGTCTAGCTTTGCGGTGACGGAATTTCCGTTTTCGTCGATGTAGCAGCGGAATTTTTTGCCTAAATTTTCCGCGGCCCAGCGCGCAAATTTTCGGTCCATAAAATCAAACGCGACCTTGTCCGCCTCGCGCTCTAGCTCGTTTAGCCGCGCGCACGTCGCGTCGATGTTTAAAAGCAGGTAATTATAAAATTTCTCATCCCCCCTCATCTGCGCCTTTAGCAAGCGGTGCAAAATGAGATCGGAATAGCGCCTAATCGGGCTTGTGAAGTGCGTGTAGTTATCAAATCCGAGCCCGAAATGCCCGCGCGATTCGGATCCGTACTCGGCGCGCTTTTGAGCCTTGATGATGAGCTTATCGACCTCCTCGCGGATCCCCATGGCATCAGCTTGCGCTTGGATTTCGCCGATCATCTTAGCAAGGTTGCTCTGATACGGCGCGTCGATACCGAACAGCGCCAGATCGTCAAGCAGAGCGTAAATTTTTTTAAGCTCCGCTGAGCCATGATTTCTAAAAACGCCTCGCTCGATGCGCGCCGCAGCGGCTTTATTGGCTAGCAGCATACAATCCTCGATGAGCTTATGCGACGGGGTGTCGGTCTCAAAGCGAGTGGAGCTTATAAAACCGCGCTCATCAAGCGTGATGCGAAGCTCCTTGGTGCGGAAATCAAATCCGCGCTTCAGCCTCGCGCGGCGCAGTCGCTCGCAAATTTCATTAAGCGGCAAGAGCCAGCTTAAAATTTCAGGCTCACACGCCTTGCGGGTGCGTAAAATTTCATCGACCTCGTCGTAATTATAGCGACGTTTTGATCTTATAATCGCTTCGAAAAGCTCCTGCTTTTGCGGGTTTAAATTTTCATCCAAAGCGATTTTAAAAACAAAGGCTAGTCTCGGAAGATTCGGCATCAGCGAGCAGATGTTTTCGCTAAGCTCGCGCGGCAGCATCGGCACGGATCTGTGCGGAAAATATATCGAAAAGCCGCGAAATTTCGCCTCCTTATCGATCGGCGAGTATTCGCTTACGTATTCGCTCACGTCGGCGATCGCGACGTAAAGCGTGCGCTCTTTTACGTCAAAATAGATCGCGTCGTCGAAGTCCTTGGCGTCGATGGGATCGATGGTGCAAAAGGGCAGATGCTGCAAATCCACGCGCTGCGGATACAGCGCCTCGTCCACTTCGCTGCCGAAGCTCGCGGCTTGCTGCTTGCACGCTTCGTTAAATTCGTCGTTTTTATCGTAGATCGCTAAAGAAATTTTCTCATCGACGAAGGGATCGGATAAGTTTCCGATCACCTCGGTGATCTCGTTCGTTAAATTATCGATCTTTAAAAGGGTGTTTGCGGGCAGCTGCTTTAGCGATTTTTGCGTGGCTTTGAGCGGATTTGCGAGGCCGGTTTTGACGTTCACGCCTAAAATTTCGCGCCCGAAGCTTTTGGTATAAACCACGCTAGTTAAAAATGCGGGCTTGACGCACATCAGCACCTTTGCGTGCAGGCGGGACTTTCTTGAGCTTAAAATTTTTGCTAGGATCAGATCGCCCAGATGCACGCCGCTTAAATATCTGTTTTCGATGATGAGATCTGCCTTGAAGCGGTCGTCGAAGCTCTGCAGATAGCCCGTGCCGTCGCGCGCGATGTCGAGCCTGCCGAAAACATAGCCGTCGTTTAGGTAGAGCTTGCCCTTGTGCGCGCTGATAGCGCTGATATTTAAGAGGTTACGCACGAGCTCCTTTTGCTCGCCGCTAAGATCCTTTTCAAATACGCCCGAGTTAAAGGCGCGCAGGAACTCTTTCATATCGAAATTTCGCCTTTCGCCTCTAAAAACGCTTCCTGTTCGAAGCCGAACTCGACTAGTAAATTTAAAGCGTTGTCGATGCTAAGCTCGTCGAAGTGATGGTAGATATTGACCGCGGTTTTGGCGATCTTTAGCATTGCATAGCGGGATTTGTTCTCAAAAGGCGCGTCGTCGAGAGCATTTGAATACAGCGCGTCCTGCGCGATCTGCTCTAGCCCGAAATGCGCAAATAGCGCGTGCGAGACACTCTCGCGGTTCGTGCCGCAAAATTTCATCTCCACATCGGTAAAATCCTGCGGAAAGATCGAGCCCTTGATGGCGTGGTAAAATTCCTCCGCCTTGCCCGCCGCACACACCTGCTCGTCGATAAAAACCCGTCCAAACTCCACTAAAATCACGCTTGAGAGGATGCTTTGCTCTATCTGCGGGTAGGATTTGATCCACGAAAACATAAGCAGATTTCGCAGCAGCGAGACCTGCGTGAGCTTTTCGCGATCGATGCGATACGCCTGCAGGCTCGGCCTTAGCATCTCGTCAAATACGGCGAATAGAAAAAACGCCCGCATCTGCTCGCGCCCATAAAGCTCAAAAGCTCGCTGTAAATTTAGCGTCTTTAATGCCGCGGTGCCCTGCTCTTGCCCTCGCTCCTGCGCTCTGCCCCATTCTTGTTCCTGTTTTTGCTGCTGCGCTTGCCCCTGCTCCTGCTCTCGTTCTTGCTGTTGCGTTTGTGCGGCTTGCGTAGAGATGCTCGAACCTAGCGCGCAATCAGCTCTCGCAGCGGCGTGCTGATTTTGCCGCTGCGTATCGCTCGCTGCTTGCGAGGGGTTAAATTTAAAATTCTCGTCGCTGCAGTTCGCGTCGTTTGCGTCATTTGGGCGATTAAATTTAAGACTATCGGCCCGCCCCGCTAAACTTGCGTCCTCTTGCTCACTCGCAGCGTCTTGCAAGCCGCATCCTATGGGCTCCGTGCTTTGGAGATCGTACCGCTCATCTGTAGCGGCGAAATTTTGCCTCGCGAGCCCTTCGGCGCTAAATTTAGACAAACCGCAAAAGGCTAAATCTAAAATTTTATCCGCAAGAGAGGCGTTTTTTGAAATTTGCAAAGCGAGCTCGGCACCTGAAGCATCCGCGTCAAACGATGCTAAAATTTTTAAAATTTCATCGCTAAAGCCCGCGAGCGCGCCTATTTTTTGGGTTATAAATTTATTCATTTTAAAAAGCCGTTCAATATAAATTTCGTACAATCATATCAAATTTTAACTCAAATTGCAAAGCAAAACGCCGCCGTTGCGTCTAAATTCCGCTTCAGCTCGCGAGGCTTTTAAGCGCTTTTTTTTATGCCAAAAATCGCGGATCAACCCGCCCGTTTGTCGCGGCGATAAAAACAAAATTTCAAACGCCGTTTTATAAAATTTTAATCCCCTTTCGTATAGAATGCATCGAAATTCCGTTTATAAAGAGCCCAATTAAAACAGAAGCTTAAAGAGCTAAAAAGACTTAAAAACCGAAAATAATTTTAAGATACTCAAGCTAGTTTTTAAAATTTCATATAAATTTAAGCAGATGAATTTATATGAAATTTAATGACGAGCTAAGATATAGAGCAATAAAATATTGCTACTAAAGAAGCTTTTTGGGCTTTACAAATTTGCATATGTATTTTTATAAGGGTTAGATATGCGCAGTATAGTATTTCTTTTCATAATACCCGCTTTTTTTACCATAAGCTTTTTTGTCGCCCTAATCGCCCCTAAAGGCAAACGCAAGCTACTTTGGCTTTTTGTTTGGTTTTTGGTTTTCTTTAGCGACTTTATCCTACTTCGAGTTGTTATGGCTTATTATGATTTTAAATATGCCAAGATAAGTGTCTACGAAAAGCCCGCCATACACGCTTACTATGCAGGAGAAAGAGAAATAGTCAAATGGAATAGAAGCGGTTTTCCTTTGATAGATCCAACCAATTGGCTAAATTTCCCTGCAAGTACGACCGATGCGAATTTCATATCTTTGATAAACGGCTACGTAAATTTTATAGACTACAAAGAAAAAAGCGAGAATCCTATTACAAACGGTAAATACTTTAGAATTTATCTGGATGACTATACCGCAAAAGAGTGCTTTTTATCAGCCAAGTTAAGCACAAGTGGCTTTTTAAAGAGTATCCCGATAACATATGAAGAATTAAATATATTTTTTAATCAACTGCAACCAAATCATGAAAGTGATGATAAGATAATCAGAGAGATAAAATCGTTACTTGATGACAGAAACGCCTCGATGATAGATATAAAACCGTCTAAAATATTAAGCTACATAAAATACAATATGAAAGATCTCAAGCAAATTTACAAAGACAAATGCGTAGCTCGCAAAGAAATCAATGAAGATGAGATAGCGCCTATCGAGCTCGTAGCGGAAGATCTATATTATCTCTTAGAACTAAAGCCCGACATAAAACCTAATGTATTGACAGATATGTTATATATTGATTTTAACTACGGTGCCGTGATCAAAGATAGATATACCGGTAAAATTCTAGCAGATAACGTATATATGAGCATTGGATACCAAGGGATAGCGGGTGAAATCATAAGGGCATATGGCGGCAATCCCGGGAGTACAGATTTTTGCGATAGTGGCAGGGAGAAGTATTTGGATATATGTAATCAAAAGATGATAGAAGAATTCTTCAGAAAGGATAGAAAATGAGAAAGTTTGAGGCGCTAAAAACATATGCAGAGCTAGCATGGGCGGGGTATAGGGGATTGAACAATTAACAAGCTGTGGTATAAAAAAGACTGCCATGGATTTTGGATTTAACCGAGGGCAATTCAGATCAAACAGATCCAAATATCAAATTTGCAAATTTAAATTTACTTGTTGCTTGAATTCAAAAGCAATAGCAAGTTTAAATTTGTGAATTCATAAAATTCAGTATCAAACGATACTGACCGAGTTTAAATTCGCAAGTTAAACTTTGAATTTGAAAGGAAAAATATGAAAAAATTATTTAAAATTTTATTTATAATCTTTATTTTGTGTCTTATTATTTCATTTACTTATCAACTTTATAAAGACGACAAAAGGCATACTGCCGAGTTAGAAGCTATGTTTGACAAATACGATAAAGTAAAATATTTGGAAAACAAGATAGATTTTAAAACAGCAACCGAGCATGAAAAAATTAATTTTTATATAAAAGATTTTCTACAAAAAATTCACTATTTAGACAATTATCCAGCAAAAGATATAAAAAAGATGAAAAATATCCATAGAGATATAAATGACTTTGCTGAAATAAGATTTTATTTTTGCAATGGAGACAAATACCCTGATGACAAATGCGAATTTTTCAAGCTTGATAAAAGATTAAATTTAGAATATTTACTAAATTTAGGTTCTAAAATTTGTAATGCCGACACGCCTATGCAAAACGCACAAGAGATAATTGATAATGATGAAATTTTAAAAATAGAACCTTTTTATCCATTCAATGAAAAATACATTATTGATGAAAATGGTAAATTTTTGGAAAATTTAGTTTATATTGGCGAAAATAAGCATATACTTTTTTCAGATTTTGTATTTATAAATAAAAAAGTCTTAAAATATCACGATACAAAAAACGACATAGTCATTGTATCAAATATTATGTTTTCTTGGCTTTTAGCAAATGTTATTGTCAATAAAGAAATATCAGAATTTTGCGTTACCCATAATCTACTGACAACTAACAAAAAAAGATTTTTTGAAAAAACATATGGGAGAGAATATTATTTTAAATATATTCCTACTAATAGACCTACGCTCCAAAATATCGTTTTTAATGATTTTTCATATAATGGCGATTACTATTATAATGCGATTTTAGAGCAATACCAAACTTTAAAAAACAACAATTTCAATAAAAATCTAAATTTACAAGGAGGCGGCAATGCCAAAAATTGACTTAAACAGTGACGGAGTAAAAACAATATCAAGAAAAAACGGTAAAACATACTTCGACCTAGATAATAACAAATTCGCAGAAAATACCTCTTGGATAGATAAAAATGACGGAATTTTAATCAATAAAACTTTAATCACAAATAGCATAACAAACGGAAGCGAACTATTTGGAAATCATACTTTACTAAGAGATGGAAGCTTAGCTAATAACGGCTTTGAGGCCCTAAAAGAATTTGCAAATTTAAATTTACTTGTTGCTTGAATTTAAAAGCAATAGCGAGTTTAAATTTGTAAATTCATAAAATTCAGTATCAAACGATACTGACCGAGATTGAATTTACTAGGAAATTTTATAAAAAGGATCAAATTTGGTAAACGATGTTTTTAATAAAAACAAAAATTTAAGGGATTATGATAAAGAGCCGATTATTATAAAAGATTACAAACCACAAGTAAATTTGATTGGTATATTTTTAATGATTTTAGCTTTTATTATTTTGTGTATCGCAAAACCAGAAAAAGTCAATGGTTTTAAGATTTTATCTCTTATGGTAGCAATTCCTTACATTATGAAATTTTTGGGCAAAAATTATTTTATTCTGAAAAATGAAATGATAAGCCAAATTAAAAATGATAAATCTTTTGATTTTATGCAAGTAAAAAATATTAAAAATGTTAAATTTAGCGTTGATTTTAGAGATGGAAGCGAACAAATTTCACTAGTTGCCAAAATTTTACTTTTGATTATTATTTCTACATACATATACGCAATTTTTGCATTTAATGAGCCTATCATTTTGTTTTTTATTTTTGCACTTATCGTTGTATTTTATACAATTCCAAAAATCATAACTCATACAATAAATGGTGGCAAAATCAATGATAGCGTTTATGATTGTCTTACCATTTACAGCAAAAATGGAAAAGTGATGAATATTATGATTTGCAACGACAAAGAATTTAAAGAATTTAAAAAATACTTTTTAGAAAATGTGAAATTAAATATTTCAAATGCTAAAACTAGCTTTGGAATTTTTGATAAAAATTTTTATAACACAAGGAGCGAACGATGAATTCAACAGGTAGCAGAGAAGCGAAAGCAAGAGTTGCTTTGGATAAAGCTGAAAAAATTATTATTGAAAAATTTACTAAATTCAATCTTTCTGAAAATAGTAAAGATAATTTAAAAAATATTCGTAAAATGTGGAATAGTGCAAGCAGTGGTTATAGTATTGCTGAAAATTTCACTGATATACCCGAGAAAATTTTAAAAAGCAAAGCTAGGGCTATTGTTTTGTTTGTAGAAACCGCAGCAGGAAATGTGTTAATTGATAGCACTATGGGTGAAAGTAAAATGAAACAAATGGTTGGGGCGTTAGGAGATGCAATTATTGCTGGTGCGGCATTATTGACACCGCAAGGTTGGATAATTACTGGTGCAAATTTGGCATTATCTCTTGTTGATTGGGATTTGGGAAGTATATTTAAGAAAATATATGGAGAAGATAACGATAATATAAATATTACTTCAAATGGCTTTATAGAAGTTAGGAATAATGATGGTTCTATTTATACAAGACCATTATCGGCACAAGCTAGAAAAATTTTAAACATTAATGGTGAGCCAAGTGGTTCTATATTTGGCGACAGGAAAGGCGATGTATTGTTCGGCAGTAGTGGAGATGACTTGCTTCAAGGCAGAAGCGGAAACGATTTGCTTCTTGGGGGAGCCGGCTATGATACATACTTTGCCGACGGCAAAGACACCATAAAAGACTCTGACGGCAAAGGACAAGTATATTTTCATGGTCGCAAACTAACTGACGGCACTCAAATAGAAAAAGGCTCAAACATATATAAAACAAAAGACAATATAAAATATGAATTAATTGATAATAAGCTTATAGTAAATGATAGCCTTATTATAGAAGACTTTAATCCATACCAAGAGTGTCTTGACATAACCCTACACAAAGCATATGAGATAGCAGTAAATGTATCAAATGCAAATGCGGTAGAAAAAGCAGGAAAGATGAATTTTACAATCTCGCTTAGTAGAGAGTTAAAAGAAGGTGAATTTGTAAAAGTAACCATACCTGCCATAAACGGCAATGAAGCAAAAACTTATATGTTTATGCACCATAGCAACCCAAACTATACGCTAGGAGCAGCATAGAGCATGTATTTACTGGTAGCACAAATTATGAATATTAACAATATTCTAGCCCCTTCGAATGTTATTTCGTCGGCATTACCTAGGGCCTTGATTAACTTGCCGCCTTGCGTATAGTGATAATGTCTATGTATTTTAACCGTTCCGTCTCTAGCTAGCGAGCTATAAAAAATTTAACGGCTATGAAATCGTCTAAAACTTCGACCATAGTGCGCTTATATTGCGGCAAAATAAAATTCCTGACTACTTTGTCGGGGTCTGATTTGAAAATTGGATTATCCTTAATTTTGGTAAAAACTTCTGTCATCTTTCTTCCTTTGTATAGTAATTTTAGGCAGATTATAGAATTTCCTCAAAGGATTAACAAGGCGGGAGCGTAGAAAAAGCTACTATACAATTTTTTAATATACAGTAGTTTTTCTTAAAATATATGTATCAATCGGCAGTTCTAAGTATTAAAAATTTTTTAAGAGTAATTTTAAGATTCCCAAAAATAGGGCTTTTAAAAAATTCAAAAAACTAAAAAATAGGGGAAATTCTGATAGATGGTGCGACCGACGAGACTTGAACTCGTACACCTTGCGGCACTACCCCCTCAAGATAGCGTGTCTACCAATTCCACCACGGTCGCATAAATTTTTAAAGCTTGATATTAAGCCTTGAGTTATATAAGTTTAAAGCCCGATTTCTCGGGCTTATGATTAATTTGCAGCAGCCTTTAAGCCTTCTGTCAAAAAAGGGTTTGCAAAAAGCAAGACGAATGAAACAACCAACGCATAGATAACCTGCGCTTCGATCATCGCAAGCGAGATATACATCGTAGTCGATAGTTTGCTAGCTACGCTTGGGTTTCTAGCGATACCGTTAAGCGTCGCGCTAGCGGCATTTCCCATACCTAACGCGCCACCCAAAGCGGCTAGACCTAAAACGACCGCAACGGTAATTGCAGAAAAAGAAACGATCTGAGTGTAAGCACTTAGCTGCTCGCTAGCGAAAGCCGCGCCGCAAAGCGCAAATAACAATACAAGAACTTTTTTCATAAAAGTCTCCATAAATAAATTTTAAAACGAGTTTCGGCTCAATACCCCCTACTCCAACGTTTTAAGTGTGAAATATTATTAAAATTTTGCTTTTGATTTGTTTAATCTGGCGGAATTTGCGTTAAATTTAACAAATCCCGCCGAGCACGCCGACATCTTAGCGCTTAGCGTCCAGATATGTATTTAGCGCCGCAACGTAGGCCTTTGCGGATGCTAGCATCGTATCTACGTCAAGTCCTCTGCCGATGATGGCGCCCTCATCTTTAAATTCCACCTTGACGGTTACTTTCGCCAGCGCGTCTTTGCCCTGCGAAACCGCTTTTACTTGGTATTCTTTCAGGCTACCGCTGATGCCGCTAATGCGGTCTATCGCCTTAAATATCGCATCCACGCCGCCGTTTCCAAGCGCGCTATCGCTTAAAATTTCATCCTTATACCTTAGCGTAAGCGCTGTGCTAGCGTGTCCTTTATTGCAGCTATTGGAGCTTAAAACTAGCACTTCATAGGTCTTTTCGGCTCCCACGAACTCGTCGTTTACGAGCTCTCTAATATCCTCGTCGAAAACGTCCTTTTTGCTATCTGCAAGCGCTTTAAATTTATTAAACGCGATCTCAATCTGCTCGTTACTAAGCTCATAGCCCAAAGATACCAGCTTGTCTTTGAAGGCATGGCGGCCGCTGTGCTTGCCCAGAACGAGCGAGTTTTTATCAAGCCCGATATCCTCGGCGTGCATGATCTCGTAAGTTTCTTTGTGTTTTAGCACGCCGTCTTGGTGAATGCCGCTTTCATGCGCGAAGGCGTTTTTGCCCACGATCGCTTTATTAGGCTGCGGCTCGATGCCGGTAATGCTCGCGACTAGGCGGCTGGATAGGTAAATTTCTTTCAAATTTATATCGGTATAAAGCGGCGCAAATTTATCCCTGCGCGTCTTGATCGCCATTACGATCTCCTCCAGCGCCGCGTTGCCCGCGCGCTCGCCGATACCGTTTATCGTGCACTCGACCTGTCTGGCTCCTACCAAGATAGCGGCTAAGGAATTTACGGTAGCCATTCCCAAGTCGTTGTGATTGTGCACGGAAACTACGGCGCGCTCGCCGATAAGCTTAACGATTTCACCTATTCGGGCGGTGATCTCGTCAGGATAGAGATAGCCCACCGTATCGGGGATATTTATGGTGGAGGCCCCTGCGCTTATCGCGGCGTCGCAGATCTCTTTTAAAAAACCCATATCGCTTCTACACGCATCCTCGCAGCTAAACTCCACGTCCTCGCATAGACTTTTAGCGTATTGCACAGACTCTACGGCGCGCTTTATGACCTCTTGCGGCTGCATTTTGAGTTTAAATTCCATATGGATAGGGCTTGTAGCGATAAAAGTATGGATACGCCCAAGCTTCGCGCCCTTTATCGCTTCGCCCGCAGCCTTGATATCTTTTTCTAAAGCGCGTGCAAGCGAACAGACGCGAGCCTTGCTAACGGCGCCGGCGATCTTTTCTATAGCGTCAAAGTCCCCGGGGCTCGCCGCCGCAAAACCCGCCTCGATAACATCTACGCCCAGCTTTTCAAGCTGTAACGCAAGATGGATCTTTTCGTCCGTATTCATCGACGCTCCCGGGCTTTGCTCGCCGTCACGAAGCGTCGTATCGAAGATTATAATTTTATTTTTGTCCATTGCTTGTCCTTTCAAATCGTTAAAATTTGGCAAAATTATAGCCGCGCAAACTTAAAACAATCGCGGCGATAAAAATATTTGAGATTATTTCGCCGTTTCCTCGGGTTTGTCTTTTTTATGAAATTTAGCCGCACTTAAATTTAAAGCTCCGCGAACCAAACCGTAAACGATATAAACCAAAGTGAGCACCGCCGGAAATTCCAGCCTGAAAAGATATAAAAGCGAGAAAAATACGACGATTAGAAGCACTAAAATTTTAATCGCGTTGGGGCGCTTTAGGCTGATCTTTTTAAAGCTCGGAAAGCGGATGTTACTTACCATCAAAAACGACAGTGCCGCCATTGCGATGATTAAAAATACGCCAAATCCTTTGGAGAGCTCATATTTTAGATAAATTCCGATCCAAAACGCCATCGTAATCGCCGCCGTCGGAATCGGTAGCCCGATAAAAACGCTAGGCTCGTAGGTGCCCGTAGTGACGTTGAATCGCGCCAGCCTGATCGCGCCGAAAACCACGTAAAGCGCGGCTATGAGCGAGCCGACCTTACCGTAATCGTGCCCGACCGCGCAGTAAAATAGCAGCGCCGGCGCTACGCCGAAAGCAACGATATCCGCAAGGCTATCGAACTCCACGCCGAATTTCGACGTCGCATGCGTTAGCCTCGCCACGCGGCCGTCAAGCCCGTCGCAGATCAAGGATAAAATGATATAAAAGATCGCGGCGCTGAAGTTGCCCTTGATAGTAGAAATTATGCTGATAACCGCCAAAAAAGCACTTGCCGCCGTGAAAAAATTCGGCAATATGTAGATTAATTTTCCCTTTTCCTCTTCCATCTCTTACTCTTTAAAATTTTATTTTTACACCGCTTTTCATTCGGTGCCGCGGATCACGCGTAAAGCATTTTAGCGCGACCTTCTTAAAATTTAGCGCTAAGTTCTTGCCCTGCGCGAGGCTTTAAATTTAAGCCTCGCTCTTTGCGCTTTCGATATCATCATTAGCGCCTAAATTTCGCACCAGACGGGTAGGCATGCCGTTATCTTTTTCAAATTTAGAGATGATCTCCACGATCTGCTCGCCCGAGACCGTCTCCTTCTCATACAGCGCCTTTACCATCTCCTCGATCGCCGGAGCATAGGTCTTTAGCGTCTCTTTTACCGCCGCATAGCGCTCATCCAGCGTCTTGCGAACATATTCGTCAATCTTAACCGCCGTTACCTCGCTGTAATCCTTGATGCTCTGTCCGCCATTTAGGAAGGAATACTGCTGCTTTTCTAGCACCGCAAGCCCGAGAGCCTCGGTCATTCCGACCTGAGTAGCCATAAATTTAAGCATATCGGTAGCGCGCTGCAAATCGTTGCCAGCTCCGTCGGTGATCTCACCCAAAAACACATCCTCCGCCGCGCGCCCCGCCAAAAACGTATCGATCTCGGCAAAAATTTCATGGCGCTGGTGCAGATATCTATTTTCAAACGGAGAATTTAGCGTATATCCCGCAGCACTTAATCCGCGCGGCACGATAGTTACCTTCGATACTGGCATCGCGCCTTTAGTAAGCTCGGCGATGAGCGCATGACCGCTTTCGTGGTAGGCGACGATCCGCTTTTCGATAGGGCTTACGCGGCGTGATTTTTTAGCCAGTCCGATACCGACGCGTTCGATCGCTTCGAGCAGGTCTTTTTGCTCGACCTCCGCCTTTGCCTCGCGACCAGCTAAAAGCGCGGCTTCGTTGATGATGTTTGCAAGATCGGCTCCCGCAAAGCCAACGGTAAGGCGCGCGATCTCCTCGATATCGATATCGCGAGCAAATTTAACGTCGCGCATATGCACCTTCAAAATCGCCATTCTGCCGTCAAAATCGGGTCTATCGACTAGAACCTGCCTATCGAATCTGCCCGGACGCAGAAGCGCCGCATCAAGCGTCTCGGGGCGGTTGGTAGCCGCAAGGACGATCACCGGGCTTGATTCCGAGCCGAAGCCGTCCATCTCGGCAAGCAGCTGATTTAGCGTCTGTTCGCGCTCGTCGTTACCTCCGCCGATACCACCTGCGGTTCTGCTTTTGCCGATCGCGTCGATCTCGTCGATGAAAACGATCGCCGGAGCCTGCTTTTTAGCGTTATCAAATAGATCGCGCACCCTGCTAGCGCCCACGCCTACGAACATCTCGATGAAGCTGGAGCCCGATACCGAAAAAAACGGCACGTCCGCTTCGCCCGCGACCGCTTTGGCTAGCAGCGTCTTGCCCGTGCCGGGAGGCCCCACCAAAAGAACGCCTTTTGGAATTTTAGCCCCGAGGCTAATGTATCGCTCGGGGTTTTTTAAGAAATCTACGATCTCCTTAACCTCCTCTTTCGCCTCTTCGACGCCAGCGACATCGCTAAATTTAACCTTCGGCTTTTCGGCGCTTACTAGGTTTTTAGAGCTTCCGATGCCGAGCACGCCGCCGCCCATATTACGCTGCATGCGGTTGGCTAAAAACATCCAAATTCCAAAGAAAATCACGAGCGGCAAGACCCAGCTAAAGAGCAGATCTGTCAAAAAGTTGCTCTCGTTATACGCACCGTATGGAATTTTGCGCGATTCTAAAATTTGAACGAGCTCGGGATCATCCACGCGCTTAGCAGTGTAGATTACGTTGCCGACTTGCGCTTTAATCGTGGAACTTCCAATGGAAACCATGCTTACTTGGGAGTTTTTGATTTGCGATTTTAGCTCGGAGTAAGTTACGTTTCTGCTCTCGCCTGAAACGGAGCCGAGTACTCCACCGCTATCAAATCCGCCGCTTGGGGATATCGCTTTAAACACGACTATTAAAATAAGCGCAAAAATAATAAAAACGCCGATCGGATTTTTATTAAAAAAATTGTTTCCGCCGCCGTTTTGAGGGGGTTGATTGTTTTGGTTGTTATTCATATCTTCCTTTCATAAACGAAGCTAAGCCATTCGTTTTGCTTTTTCATCTGCACGAAATTCAAATCCGAAAAGGCCTGCTCAATCCTATCTTTATATTTTTCTAAAATTCCAGACAGCACGAGCCTGCCGCCCGGTTTTAGCGCTTTTTTCAGATCCACGCTTAGGATCAAAATCACGTCGGCGATTATATTTGCGACGACGAGATCAAACTGCGCGTCTTTACAGAGCGCGCGCTCGCTTAAACTAGACGCTTGCTCGCCCAAGCTTGAAACGCTGCCGAGCCAAATTTGATCGATCTGTACCCCGTTTTTCTCGGCGTTTTGCTGCGTAGCGGTCACCGCCTGCTCGTCGGTATCGCAGGCGCTTACCTTTGCGCCCAGTTTTTTCATCGCGATACTTAAAATTCCGCTGCCGCAGCCCACGTCAAGCGCGCTCATGCCATCGCGAGCGAGCTCGCTAAGCAGTGCCAGGCACATATTAGTGCTTTCGTGATGGCCTGAGCCGAACGCCAGTGCAGGATCGATCAGCAGATCGATTAGCGCGGGATCTTGTGATCTTTCGCACCAGCTCGGACGGACGTAAAATTTACCGACCGCTACGGGCGCGACGCCTTTTTTATATTCGTCGAGCCAGTCTTTATTTTGCTTTTTTGAAATTTCGATCTGCAGATCGGCGTCTAAATTGAGAGATCGCGCGAGCGCCTTTTTAAACTCTTCAAACGCAAATTTTAAATTTTGCAGATCCTCTTCGTCGCGGATTATGAAACGCTCGCCGCGTTCTTCGACGCAGGTAACGCCGAATTCAAACGCAAAGTTTTTAAAAAGCTCGCTTGCATTCGCGCTTTTTACGATCATCTCATAAAAAAAATCTTTCATCGCCTCACATCGCCTTTAAATTTTAAAATTTGCATATTACTAAAATTTAGTTCAAACTTTGCTTACGCTCGGGCGTTTTTATAGAGCTTCAAACGCCTTTTTAAGATCGAGTGTGCCCTCGTAATACGCCTTACCGACGATGACGCCCGCTATTAGCTCTGCGTTTTTAACCGCGATTATGTCGTTTATATCTTTCACGCCGCCGCTTGCGATAGTATCGATGCCGCTAGCTTTCGCGATAGAGCGGCTAAATTCTACGTTTACGCCGCTTAGCATCCCGTCGCGCGATATGTCGGTGCAGATGATCGCGCAAACGCCCGCGTCCGCATACTCTCGCGCCAGATCGGTCGCTTTTACGCGGCTTAGCTCCGCCCAGCCCTCGGTCGCTACGAGTCCCTCTTTTGCGTCTATGCCCACGACGATGCAGTAAAGCTTCGCCATCCCCCTTACGAAATCTCTATTTTTAAGCGCCGCCGAGCCCAGAATAAATCTATCGACGCCTAAGCTTAAATACTCCTTTATGCGCGCTTCGTCGCGGATGCCGCCGCCCACTTCTACGTGCAGGCGCGTGCTTTTTACGATCCGCTCGATCGCTTTGAAATTTACCGCCTCGCCCGCAAACGCGCCGTCGAGATCAACTAAATGCAGCCACTTAGCGCCGAGATCTTCAAATTTTTTGGCTAGCTCACAGGGGTCCTTGGAATAAATTTTTGCGCTTTGCATCTCGCCCTTGCTAAGGCGTACGGCGCATCCTTGTTTCAGATCGATCGCAGGCAAAATTTCCATCACAGCTCCGTAAAATTTTTAATGATTTTTATGCCCGCATCGTGGCTTTTTTCGGGATGCGGCTGAAAGGCAAATACGTTTTCGCGCCAGATCGCGCTTGCAAACTCATAGCCGTAAAACGTCGTCGCAAACGTGATCTCGCGCGCGCAAAGGACGTGATAGGAGTGCACGAAATACAGATACTCAAACTCGCCCAAGCCCGTATTTATCGGCGAGCGCTTGATAAAATGCGCGCTGTTCCAGCCGACATGCGGGATCTTTAGGCTTTCGGCGCGGGCAAAATTTTGCCCGCTACGCTCGCTAGGCTCTGCCCCGTCTGGATTAAATTCCGCCACGTCCGATCTAAATTTTATATTTTCGGACCCAGATTCCGCCCCCCGAATATTAAATTTCGTTTTGTCAAATTTCACGACGCGACCGGGTAAAATTCCAAGCCCGCTGCGCGCGCCGAATTCTTCGCTTTGTTCGAATAGAAGCTGCATCCCTAGACAGATGCCTAAAAAATATCTGCCGCTTGCGACAAATTCTTTAATCGCGGCGTCCATACCGCTTGCGCGAAGCCTATCCATCGCCTCGCCGAATGCGCCCACGCCAGGAAGCAGAGCCTTATCGCAGCTCAAAAGCTCCTCAGGGCTACGCGCGAGGCAAAATTTAGCGCCGCAGAAGCTAAGCGCGTTCATCACGCTTTGGATATTGCCCGCGCCGTAATCCACGATACCGATCAAGCCGTGCCCTTCATATCGTTCAATCGGTGCGAAAACTCGGGCACGATGCGCTTTAGCTTATCCGCAACCTGCGCGTCCTCGCACTCCGAAAGCTCCTCGATCTGCGAGCTTAGCTCTTGCAGGTCGTATTTTGCGGAGTGGGTTACGAATATGGATTGATACTTCGTGCTCTTGTCGTTTTCGTCGATCAAAAGCTCCTCGTAAAGCTTCTCGCCGGGGCGCAGACCGACAAATTTAATGCCCAGCTCCTCCTTGCCGGCAAGCTGCAGCATTCGCTTGGCAAGATCTGCGATCTTTACGGGCTCGCCCATATCCAGCACGAAAAGCTCGCCGCCCTGCGCGATGGAGGCCGCCTGAAGCACCAGCTGGCACGCCTCGCTAACGAGCATAAAATATCTCGTAATCTCGGGGTGCGTAACGGTAAGCGGCTCGTTCGCTTCGATCTGGCGTTTAAATTTAGGGATGACACTACCGCTTGAGCCGAGCACGTTTCCGAAGCGCACCGCGACGATCTGCGTTTCGCTTGCCGCGTCGTTGGAATTTAGCGCGTAAAGCTCGCAGATACGCTTCGTCGTGCCCATAATGTTCGTCGGTCGCACCGCCTTATCGGTCGAGATCAAAACAACCTTTTTCGCGCCGTATTTTTTGGACAGATCGATTACGTTTTTTGTGCCGATGACATTATTTTTGACCGCTAGATGCGGGTTAAACTCGCATAGCGGCACGTGCTTATACGCCGCTGCGTGCACGACTACTTCGGGATGAAATTCTGCAAAAACCTCCTCCAGCTCATGGCGATAAACGACGTTTATCATCTTTAACTCGTTGCGCGCATCCGCGCCGGTGGCTTCGTTAATCGAGTAGAGGTTAAACTCGCTGTGTTCGACCATGATAAGACGCTTTGCGCCAAATTTCAAGCATTGCTTACAAATTTCGCTTCCTATCGTGCCGCCCGCGCCCGTTACCAGCACGATCTTGTCTTTGATAAAATTTTCAATCGCCTTGGTGTCGAGGTCTTTGGGCTTGCGCGCGAGCAGATCCTCGATCGATACATCGCGGATCTTTTTGCTCTCATCCTCCAAAAGCGAAAAGAGCTTGATATCCTTTAGCCCGTACGCAAAAAGCTCGTCGTAGAGCTGCTTTAGCTCGTCCGGATACAGCGCCAGCGCGATGATCGCGGTTTTGGCGCCGCTATCTTTGATCATCTGCGGAATTTCGCTCTTAGCCCTGACGACGTAATTTTCGCAATACGTCCCTACTAGCTCAGGCCGCCCGTCCACGACGCCCACCGGATAGTAGTTAATATATTTTTGCCGCATACCTTTTAGGACGTGAAAGGTCTTGCTCGTAGCGCCTACGACGATGCAGGGCTCGTTATTCGTGATATTTTTCTTCTCGCTTAGAAACATCCGCTTTGAAATTCTAATCCCACCGATTAAAATAAACGAGATCGCTGCATCGATGATGATGACCGAGCGCGGGAATGGGTTAAAAATTTTACTCGCTAAAAAGAATACTATCAAAAAGGTAAGCGCCGCCATCACGTGCGCGTAGAAGAGCTTTCTCGCTTCATATAGCCCGAAAAATCTCCACGGAACTAAATAGATCCGCAAAAACCAAAAATAGAAAATTTTAATCGCCGTAAGGCTCGAGGCGCTAAGCAGGGCGCCTTTATAGAATTCGTTCGGTATATCTCCGCTAAATCGCAGCAAAAACGCGATATAAACGGAGAGGATCGAGATAAAAATATCTCCTAGCAAAAAAAACGCGAAGCGGCTAAATTTAGTGGGTTTTAACAGCATCAGATGTTTTCTTTTACGATTTTTACGACGCGCTCGATCGTCTCGTCACTCATATCGGTGCCGCTAGGCAGACAGATGCCGCGACTGAACATATCCTCGCTCGTGCCGTCAACTACGCTAAGCGCGCCTGCGAAGATGCTTTGCAGATGCATCGGCTTCCAAAGCGGACGAGATTCGATGTCGGCTTTATTTAGCGCATCGATTACCTTTAGATGAGCGCCTTTTTGCTTAAACAGCAGAGTCGTAAGCCATCTGTTGCCCTTGCCGCCTTCTACTTCGGGCATAAACTCCACGTCGGTGCCTCTAAACAGATCCTCGTAAATTTTAAAAATTTCGCGCTTTCTTTTAACGCGCTGCGGCAAGACCTCCATCTGGCCTACGCCGATAGCGCCTAAGACGTTGCTTAAGCGGTAGTTATAGCCGTAGTCCTTGTGCTCGTAGTGAAGCAGCGGCTCGCGCGCTTGGGTGCTTAAAAATCTAGCCTTGGCGATTAGCTCCTCATCGTTTGAAATCAGCATTCCGCCGCCCGAGGTGGTGATGATTTTATTGCCATTAAAGCTTAGCGCGCCGCATTTTCCGATGCCGCCCAGCGCCTTACCCTTATAAAATCCGCCCAGCGCCTCTGCGGCATCCTCGATAAGATCAATGCCTTCATTCGCGCAAATTTCGCATATCTCATCCATCTTCGCAGCCTGTCCGTAAAGATGCGTGACGACGAGCACTTTTGGTTTTTTCGGCGATTTTTTGATCGCTTCTTTAAGCAGCTTCGGGCTTAAATTCCAACTCTCGTCGCTGTCTATCAGCACCGGCACGCAGCGCTCGTAAAATATCGGATTTAGCGACGCCATGAAGGTAAACGTGGATCCCAATACCACGTCGCCGTCCTTTACGCCGCTGCAGCGAAGCGCTAGATGAAGCGCCGCCGTGCCTGCGTTTAGCGCCAGCGCGCCGCGCGTACCAGTATAGGACTTCACTGCGTCTTCAAAGCGATTGACATATTCGCCCAAAGGCGCGATATAGTTGCTTTCAAATACCTTTTTTATATACTCAAGCTCATCGCTGCCCATATTCGGCGGACTTAAAAATACTCTTGCCATCTTCATCCTTTCTTAATCTTTAAATTTAACCTCACGCGACGCAAGGCTAAATTTAGCTTTCGGCATTAAATTTAAATGCTCGGATTTTATCACTTTTAATGCTATAAATTTTAAATTCAGCCATTTTTTTTAATCACGCGAGCAGGCACACCTACGGCTACGCTGTCGCTAGCTATGTCGCGCACGACCGCGGCGCCCGCGCCGATGATGCAGCGCTGCCCGATCTTTAGCCTCTGAATGACGCTAGCGCTGATGCCGATGTGCGAAAGCGCCCCCACCTTCACGCCGCCCGCAAGCGCCGCGTTTGGGCTAATGTGCGCAAACTCGCCGATCTCGCACTCGTGCTCGATTACGACGCCTGAATTTATTATCGCGCCGCGACCGATTTTAGCTCGCGCGTTTATCACGGCGCCGGGCATTACGACCGCGCCCTCGCCGATGACGGCGCTTGGGCTAACGATGGCGCTTTGATGAATTAGCGTCGCTATCTCAAAACCCGCTCGCGCTACCCTCTCTTGGATCTTTGCGCGGGTTTTATTATCGCCGATTGCGATTATTACGGGGTGCTTCGGCAGATCCTCGCTAAATTTCAATCCTGCCGCGTCGTCTAAAAAAACGACCTCGCTAAATTTAGCTCCGCGCGCGGCTAGCGCGACATCCGCGACCACCAGCCCGTGTCCGCTCGCGCCGTAAACGTAAATTTTAGTTGTACCCATTGAATTTCTCCGTCGTCGCCATGCCCTCTTTATTCACACCCTCTTTCGCAAGCACCTTTTTTATCGTTAAAAGCGCGATCTTAAGATCGAGCGTAAAGCTTAAATTCTGCGCGTAATACGTATCGAACTCAAATTTTTTCTCCCAGCTGATCGCGTTGCGTCCGTTTACCTGCGCAAGCCCCGTGATGCCCGGACGCACGCTGTGCCTAAGGCGCTGCGGCGGCGAATAAAGCGGCAGGTACTCGATCAGCAGTGGGCGCGGCCCGATGAAGCTCATATCGCCCTTTAGCACGTTGAAAAGCTGCGGCAGCTCATCCAGGCTTAGCGCGCGGATCTTTTTGCCGTAATCGTTCAGCCGCGCTTCGTCTGGCAGAAGCTCGCCGTCCGCGCCGCGCTCGTCGCTCATCGTTTTAAATTTGTAAATTTTAAAAATTTGCTCATCAAGCCCAGGGCGAGATTGCGTAAAAATCGCGCTTTTGCTAATGTGCTTGCGGATCAAGAACCACGTAAGCGCCATCACGGGCGAAACCAAAATGATCAAAACCAAAGCCGCCGTAAAATCGAGCGCGCGTTTTAAAAAGCTCCTATACATCGATAAATTTCCTATAAACCTCTAAATATTTTTCCGTGACGATCTTTTCGTCGTAATTTGCAAGCACCAGCTCGCGCCCGTTTCGTCCAAGCCTTTCGCAAAGCGCGGGATCGCCCAATAAAATTTCGATCTTTCGCGCAAGACCCCCTGCGTCGCGAGTGCGGCAGATTAGGCCGTTAACGCCGTCCGCCACCGCCTCGACGCAGCCGCTGCAGTCGCTTACCACGCAGGCTCGCGCCATGCTCATCGCCTCTAAAACCGTGCGCGGAAAGCCCTCCTTGTAGCTAGGAAGTGCTAGCAGGTAACTAGCCTTCAAAAGCTCAGGCACATCGTTTCTGGCGCCTAGATAATGCACCGCGCCACTTCGCAAAAACGCAGGATCAGCGGTGCTTTTATTGCCCGCAAAGCCCTCGCCCACAAAGACAAATTTCGCATCCGATCGATCTTTTAAAATTTCTGCTGCTTCGTAGAATTCTCTCACGCCCTTATGCCACATCGCGCGAGCTATCATCAGCACGATCTTTTTGCCGTGCAAATCCTCGCCCAGATCCGCTGCACTAACGATTTTGGGGTTGAATCTTTCAGCATTTACGCCTACGCTTTTAATCCTTATGACCTTTTGCTTCGCAATAAGCCCGCGAGATAGCATATAATCAGGATCGGCATCGTTTACAAATATGCAAGCATCCGCCTGCGAAAATGAAAATTTATAAAGCTTCTCCAATACCGCTCGCACGAGCCTTGTTTTAATATCATCGTCAATATAAAAGCTGCCCAGCCCCTCGACTAAGTTTATCACATATTTTATACCCGCCTCTCGAGCCGCCAGCGTACCGAACACGTTTGATTTGTGCGCAGCTGTTTGCAGCAGGTCCAAATCCAGCCTCTTTAGCTCGCGCGCAAGGGCTTTGGTGTTGCTAAATACGGTAAGCGGATTTAGGCTAGCTCGATCAAGATCGTAGGTTATGGCATTAAAATCGCGTGCCAAATCCTGCGTATAAGCGCCGCGAGGAGCGATTGCAAAAACCTCGTGTCCGCGCTCTTTTAAAGCCTGCATTATCGGGCGGCGAAAGAAATGTAAGCTCATATCGGCATGGCTTAAAAACCCTATGCGAGCCATATGCTGCATTCCTTGCTTGGCGTTGCGAGATTAAATTCCATAAATTTCTCCTTAGCTTGCGGCAAAATTTTATCTAGCGCTTTAATTTATAAACTTTCACAGCAGGGCTTAAGATCACAGGCTCGAATAGCTCAGGCCTATATCTTTCAAATACAAAAAGCTGAATGTAGCTTGAGTTTAGCATCGTCTTATCTAGCAGCAAAAATCGCCCGTAATCGCGCATGAAAATCACGTAAAATTGCGCGCTGCTGTCCATATTAAACTCTTTTACCGAAAGCTTGCCATTCGCGTCGTAGCTCGTTTCGTAAAAGGTATTGATCGCGAATTTTCTGCCGCTATATTCTAAATTTAAAAGGCTAGACGAGATCGAAAAGCCGTTGTCCATATGCACGCCGCTTTGATCCTGAACAAACCTATCGCTCGTTATGAAAAACAGCTCACTTAGCTGCTTGCCGTCGGTGATGTCGATATTTGAAAACTGCGTGACGACGGGAAAGATATTCATCATACGATCGGGCAAGATGTAGTAGATGTCGCGCGTAGGCCTTGGCGGCTTAAAATCAGCCAGTCCCAAGCTTAAGATAAAATCATTTACATCAGTCGCGTTATAGTCTTTTAAAATTTGCTTTAGCTTGTTTGGAATTTTTTCACTATATCCGCGCTCGGTGTATTCGACATCCAGGCGCGCCATATTCGCAGAGCTCATCTGATCTCTAAAAAGTGCGAAACTAACGGGAAAATTATCGTTGCCGAGGTGTTTGCCGCCGTCGATGAGAGTCTTTACGTCGCTGTAATAGCGTATGCCGTATCCATAGTCCCACCACGAAAGCGCGTAATCCTCGCGCTGCGCTTTATCTTTAAGCTCGTCAAGCACCCGCACCTCGCTTTGATAAAAGACCGTATCGACCTTGTACGAAACTATGTGCTGCCATGCGGGGTAAATGGCAAGCGCCGTCAAAATAAGCAGTATCGCGCGCCCCGCGATCTTTGGCAGATCCAAGCGCTTTACGCAAAAATACAAAATATATCCGAAACTTAACCCCATCACGCCCACTGCGTAGATCGTAAATCTAAGGCCTGCCTTGTTCGCCGCAAAGCCCAAAAGCAAAAGCGGGATCGAGAGTAAAAATTCCTTATGTCTAAAGCAAAGTACTACGTATCCGATCGCTGCGATCACGAAAACCGCGACGTGTGAGCTGATGCGCTCCATAAAGATATTAGTTGGCACGATGCCTGATTCTTGGATTGTTTGATTGACGTTAAAAAAATGAAATGCCGTATCGGCATTGTCCGCAAAGGAGCGGAAGATATAAAATTTCGCCTGAAAGATTATCGGGCTAAGACCTCCGTTTGCGACGAAAAAGACTACGGCAAGTGCGCCGATAATCGCTAAAATTTTAAAATTTAATAGCTTTCCTCTAAACGCAAAGAGCCAAAATAGCGCAAGCGAGATTAAAATTTTAGCTACCAAAGGCGTGGAGCAAAGCACAATCAAAAAGATGATCATCGCTTCGTAATTTACCGCACTTTTTCGCTTAAAAATCAGCGTATAGGCAAAAAATACGGCGAGCATCATGGAATTTAGCGAAAAGCTGGAGGGATACCACCACATATAAAATATCGTAAACGCGCCCAGCCAAAACAGCGTGCTGCGCGAGCCGCGCGTGCAAATGCGGATGAGCGCCCACAAAATACACATCGCAAGCACGATATTTAGCATATCGGTGTCGTAATACCCCGCCATAGTGCGGTTGTAGTAACTATTCGCCACGCTCGCGACAAGCGCGCCGATGAAGCCCGCGCGCATGCAGCGAAACTCACTTGAGATGAGCAAGATCGGCACTACGATGAGCGAGCTAAACAAAGCCGGCAGATAAACGAATATCGTCTCGATTTTAAAGGGCAAAATTTCAGCCAAAAACGCCGTCACGATCGAAAGTGGTGCACTAAAGTAGCTAAGATCGTTGGGCTGATGAAAGCCGGCGAGTCGGTCGCGCGCGCCCTCTGCGAAGGCGTAGCCGTCGTTGGTGTTTATCATCAGCTCGCCGTCCCAAAAAAAGTAATTCGGAAAGCCGCTCGCCCAGTGCACCCACCACATGCGAAACGCCACGCTAAAGGCAAATGCGAACAAAATCATCAGCAAAATATGCTTGGAAAACTCATAATTTTTTATGAAGCCAAAAATTCTGCGCCTAGCAGGGAGTGCGCCAGCTGACTGATTTTTATAATTCTGGGAATTTTCCGTTGTGGGGCTTTTAGAATTATCAGAATTTATACCGTTTGTAGAATTTAAAGTGCTTGTGGAATTCGCATTTTTAAATTTAGCCAAATTAGCGGCTTTTGCGGAATTTTTATTTGTAGAGTTCGCAGCGCCAGCGGAATTTTTATTTGTAGAATTTTTGCTCGTGGAATTCGCAGCGCCTTTCAAATTTGAGTTTGTAGAATTTGCGCCTGCGGAATTTTCAGAATTTACCGAGGCGGAATTTCGTCCGTTTGATTTTTTAGCCTTTTTGGATTTTTTTTGTGCTCGCATTTTTGCAGAAACAGCGCGCGCTTGATCGTCGCTTAAATTTTTAGCGCCGGCGTGCGCGGAATTTTTGCTCGCAGAATTTTTTGCATCAAGCGCGGAATTTTTATCGCTCTGAGGCGCGGTATCCTCGCTACCCTCAATTGCGGCATTTTCGCCGCTAAAATTCTCACCGCCGCCTGCGGAATACTCTGCGTCAAAATTTCCCTCACTAGCAAAATTTTCGCTTAAGGCAGCTTTGTCAGCACCCATTGATTGCGCGCCTTTTTGATCGTCCAATCCTTCGTTGATCTCTCTAACGCTAAAAGCCTTTTTTTCTTCACCCACGCCTATTTTCCTTCGTCGATTTGTTCTATTTTTGCGATCAGCTCGCTTGCTATCCGTTTTTTATCGAAAAACGAGGCTTTAATTTTAGCCTTTTTCTCATAAAATTTTACATAATTTTCATCATCCAGCGCTTTTTGAATCGCCGCTTGGGTGCTTTCTAGATCGTTTACGCCTACTAGCACGCCCCATTCGCTCTGCCCCAAAAGCTCGCGCGCGCCGCTTTGATGATCGCTTGAAATCACGAGCTTGCCGCACGCAAGAGCCTCGATGAGAGCGTTTGAAAACCCCTCAAAAAGGCTTACGAAGACGAACGCATAGCATCTAGCCATATACTTATACGGATTTGCGTCAAAGCCCAAAAGTTTTACGCGACCGATTAAGCCCAGCTCCTCTATCAGGGCCTCAAGCTCGGCTCGCAGCACGCCGTCGCCCAAGATCAGCAGGTCTTTGTCATTATTTTTTAAATTTGCATACGCGCGGATCAAAAGTGCGTGGTTTTTGCCCGCATCGAGCCTGCCGACGCTTAGGAAAAACGGCCGCTCCTGCGCGACCTGCTCCTTTGCTTTGCGACCGATCTCATCAAGATCGATCGCGTTGTATAGCACGCTCATCTTGCGCTCGTCAATTCCGAAATTATCCGCCAGATCGCGCAAATTTCCAAGCGAGTTCGGAAAGATAAAATCGGCCTTCGGATAGAGCTTGCGCAGCAGAAGCTTTGAAATTTTGGATTTAAAGCTCGGCTCTTTATACAGCACCGACGGCGTCGAGCATTCGTTAAAAATCATAGTGCCGCGTAGCCCGTAAACTCGCGCCAGCGCCGCCACGTAACAAGGGCGGTTCATCCAAACGAAGTGGATGTCGATGCCCAGGCGCTCGCATAGTTTTTTGTACCTAAGCGCCAAAAACGGCAGCTTTGCGAGCTTCAGCAGTCCATTTTCAAAAGGGGCTGATTTTTCGATGAAATGGATCTGCACGCCGCTTGGAATTTCATAAAAAATCCTCTCATTCATCAGCACCAGATGCACCTCGTAGCGTGCCGTAAGCTCGCCTAAGAGGTTGCTTACGACGCGCTCGGCGCCGCCTCCTGCCATCGAATAGATAAAAACGCTTAATTTCTTCATCACTTTACCTTTTAAATATCACTGCCGCGCCCTAAATTTAAGCTTTACTCACGCCTTTTTATGTGAGAATGCGCCGCGCCGTTTAAATTTAGCGCATTTTGCGCTGCCTCAAACGGCTAAAATTTCATCGCACGATGCGGCTTTGTAAATTTAAACGTACCGTTTTGCTTGGGCGCAAGAGCCTATCTTAGCACACCGAAGTTTAAATTTAATCCCTGCGCGCCGCTAGGGCATCGATAAGCGGCTGCTATTTGCGCGCAAACCGATCGATCAAGCCCTGCCAGAGCTTAATGATGCGCTCTTGCGAAAACTCGTCTAAATTTTCATTTGCATTTTGCACGAGAGCGTCTCGCAGCTTCTCGTCGCTCATTAAAATTTCGAGCTTGCTCGCAAGTTCATTCGCATCGCCGCATTTAAACAAAATGCCGCTAAAGCCGTCCTTTATGAGCTCTTTTGCGCCCGCCGTGTCGCTGCTAAGCCGTGCGCAGCCGTAAAATGCAGACTCGATCAGCACGTTTGAAAGCCCTTCATTAAGCGAGCTTAGCACAAAAATTTTGGCTTCTTTATACAGCTCGCTCACGTCCTGCTTGTGCCCTAAAAATCGTACTTCAAGCCCGAGCCGCGCCACGAGCTCGCGCAAGCTTTCGCGCAGCGATCCATCGCCCGCAATTAAAATTTCCCACTGCGCAAGCAGGCTTTTATCAATCCCGCTTAGCGCGTCAAAGTAAATTTCATAACCCTTTACGGGCTCGAGTCTGCCGACGCTTAAGATCACGTTTCGCTTGGCGCTTTTTGCGTCGCAGATTTCGCCGAAAAAGGGGTTGTGCACGACGAAGCAGTTTTTGACAAATCGCGAATAGTACTCAAAGTCCGAGCGCGTAAGCACCGTAAGCGCGTCTGCTTTTTTATAGCACAGATCGCGCACGCGGCTAAAAAGCCCGCTTGGCAGATAATCGTGCGCGTTGTGCTCGGTCGCGATGAGCGGGATACCTAGCCCAAAGCTTGCGATCACGCACGCTACGTTCGTCCAGTCCATAAAGCTGATGATGACGCTTGGGCGCTCGCGCTTGAAACACTCGCGCAAAATTCTGTATTTATCGAACCTGCCACCGTTTTTATAAACATCCAGATGCAAAAATTTTATCTTTTCGCTAAATTTATACCTGCCCTCGTCGTTTTCCAAAATCGCGATCGTAACGTCGTTTGCGCGCGCAAAATAATTCGCCAAAACCTGAAGCACGCGCTCGGCGCCGCCGTTTCTAAGAGCCGCGATGACGAATAAAATTTTCATTTTAGCTTCCGATAAATTTTATAAAATAACCGCAAAAGCGCGGGATTTGCGTAAAACAAGACCATCATCAGCGTCTGCGTGCGGCTTGCATGCGTCGCGAAAAATCCAAAATCCAGCCGCTCGCGCACCAAAGCGTGCAGTGAGCGGATCTGATCCGCAGCTTCTGCAGCGCTTAAAGGAGAGCGGGGATCTGCGATCTTTCTTTGCGACGCGGAATTTTGCTCGGAATTTTGCATATAATTTTGCCCGGCGGAATTTTTAACTGCAGAATTTTTACCGCATGCGCAAGATAAACTATCAGCACCGCGTAAATCTGCCTCGTTTGCCAAACTGCACGTATTAGCCTTGGAAGGAGAAGTCGCATTTCCATCCAAGCCTGCAGGATCAAAGCTTGATTTGATGATTAAAAACGCCGTATTCAGCGTGGATTCGCAGCGAGTGAAATTAGCCTCGCGCGCCAAGCTTGGATAATTCACAGCGATCGCCTCAGTATAGCGGCGCACCGCAGCGATGACTGCAAGATGCCTGCGCGCGAATGAGTTTACGGTCGAGCCCGCCCTTACGCGATAAAAATATAAAATTTCATCCGTGCACGCCACAATAGAAGCGTTAAAAATATCAAAAAATATCGCTACATCCTCATAGATCTGCCCCGCAGGAAATCGCAAAGCGGCGAAAATCTCGCGAGCAAACAGCGCGCGCCAAACCGCGGTGCTAAAATACGGATCCTGCGTGCAGCTGCGCCTAAAAAGCTCTTGCGGCGATATTTTGTATTCGCCTGCATTGGCATTTGAATTTGCAGCTCCTCCTGGATCGCTAATCTCTTTAGAATTTTGATTTTCTTTAGAATTTAAAGCCGCCTTGAAATTATTTATTTCGCTCTCGTCGCTAAATGCCGCGTAGCCGCACATAGCGATCTTGGTGCAAAATTTCTGCGTCAGACGAAAAAGCGTCTCAATCAAATCAAGGCTTATCAAATCGTCGCTGTCTACAAAACTAATAAACTCCCCGCGAGCGACATCTAAAGCGGCGTTTCGTGCACTAGCCTGCCCGCCGTTTGGTTTATGCAGCACGCACACACGGGGATCACGCGCGGCGTATTCGTCGCAAATCGCCTCGCTGCCGTCATTTGAGCCATCATCTACGAGTAAAATTTCTAAGTTAGTATAGGTCTGCGCCGTGATGCGCTCCACGCAAGCGCGCAGGAATTCTTTGACATTATAAACGGGGATGATGACCGAGATTAGGGGATTTTCGCTCATTATTCCTCCCTGTGTATCGTAGCGGCTATGAAATCCAACCAGCGTCGCCCGATCGTTTCAATTTTAAAGCTCTCCTCGCGCTTGGAGGCATTTTGCACGAGTCGCTCGCGCAGCTTTTCGTCGCTCATTAGAATTTCAAGCTTTTTAGCGATACTTGCGCTATCGCCTACAGGGCACAAAAACCCATCTATGCCGTCGCTTATAAGCTCGCTAGGACCTGCGATGCAATCTGTGGAAATTCTAGCGGTGCCGAAAAATATACTCTCCATCAAGATATTGCAAAAGCCCTCCATCTTGGAGGTTACGACGACGATTTTAGCGCGTTCATATAAGCTTTCGATATCGCGCACAAAGCCGATGAACTGCACATTTAAGCGCAGCTTCGCAGCTAGGCTCTCAAGGCTCTTTCGCTCCTCTCCGTCGCCTGCGATCACCACCTTCCACTCTTTTAAAAGATTGAAATCTATAAGCGCAAGCGCCTTAAGAAGGACATCAAAGCCCTTATAGACATTGAGCCGGCCAGCTGCTAGGATGATATTTTCTTTAGGCGGGCGGGCTTCTTTAGCATGGCTGATCTCAAACATCGGATTAGGCATAATCACTCGATTTTGCACATATGTGTAATGATCCAGATCAAATTTACTAAGCACACTAAGACCTGCAGCTTGCGGATAAAAGATCCGCTTTAGCGCGCGCCAGATCGGACTTTTTAAAAAACGATGATTGGTGTGTTCGGAGACGATGATTTTCTGCCCAACTCCAAGATTTGCGATAAGCGTAAGGACATTGGTATTATCTAAAAACGAGATTACTACGTCAAATTTACGATTTTTTAGAAGCCTGTGCAAGGCTAAAATTTTATCGTAGCGCTTTTTTATATTGCCAAATACTCCTAAATCGCCTACTCCTAAATCCAAGCTAATAAGCTCGATCTTATGATCCAGCGCGTAAAACGGCTCATCTGCGTCAAATTTTATCACACAGACCTCATTCTCGCGGCAGAAAAAATTTGCCAGCACGCTTAGCACGCGCTCGGCACCACCCTTGCCTAAAGCAGAAATTACCATAGCTATTTTCATTTTATGAGCCTAAACTTATTTTTAAAAATTTCATCGAATCCTCTCTTTTACGGCGCAACGCCTCATTTACGCCATCCCAATCGATAGTAGCGTTAAAGCGCGCGTCTTTGGGATCTTGCAAAGCCCTATCTTCAAGCCCGAATAAGCCCAAAAGCGAGCTAAAGCGCGACGCACCGCGACTAGCGTTAACGAGCACAAAAAACGGCTTATTAAAGATTATGGAAAATACGCAGCCGTGAAATGAATCGGTTAGCACAAACTCCGCGCCCGCAATAGCGCTTAGCCACGCTTTTATGCCGATGCGGTTGCCGCGGTCGTTCACCTCATCTATCTCTAGTCCGCTTTGCTTCTTTAGTAGCTCTATCACCGCTTCTGAGCGAGGCGATGGATCTAGGATATAGGCAAAGCCCTTGCGCTTTGACGCATGGCTTAAAAATTTATCATAAATCTCTTTGTTAGCCAAAAGTGTAGGATCCAGTACCAAGTGCGCATCTACGCCAAAGCATTCGCGTGCAATCTTTGCACCATCGCACTCGCGCACCGAAATAGCTTTAAATTTAGCCAAATTTGCAACGTGAGCTTTTAAATCTGCGGGGTTTTTAAGCCCACAGAGCCTATCTCCGCCGAAGCTTGCGGCATAGGCGATCCGCGTGCAGTTAGGCGGCAAAAATCCAAGGCTAAAGCAATCTGCAAAATCCGCAAAATAGCTAGGACGAAAAACCTGATCGCTTCCTAAAATCACCGCTTCAAAGCGTTCTTTCTCGCACAGCGCCTTTAAATCCGCAGGCGTGCAAACAGGCGCGGTTAAAGGGATATTTTCTGTCACAAACTCGCTAGTATCGCGCTCGTAAGAGGGATTAAATTTCGCGCCGCGAAGCTCCTTTTTTATCGTGCGCGCCACTAAAAATTTAAGATATGCAATCGATAGTTTGCTTCTTTGCAGGCGCAAGTTTATGAGCCATGGCTCATGCCCAAGCTCCACTAGCACGCGGCTTAGCGCATAAGCTTGTAAAATTCCGCCATAATTATTTACTAGCGGCAGGGTAAAAATCCCGATCTTCATGCAAACTTCCTATAAATTTTATATGCCGCGATCTTTGGTAGCGCCAAAAGCGCTAGCACTTTATTCGCAGCGGCAATTTTTTTAAGCCTAGCAGCGATGAAATCATCACAATCAAAATGCGTAGCGCTATATCGCTGGATCTGAAGCTTCTGGCGCAAGATGTAGCGCCTAAGCGGATTTTTCGCGCCATAGAAAATTTCGTTTTTACACTCTACCTGGCTTTGCTGCGAGCGCTGCACCTCTGCTGCGGATATCCGCTCGCAAAAAATCGCCTCGCGTGCCTGCTTCGTAGGCTGCGAAAATAGCGCGTCGATCTGAGCTGCGCGCGTAATTACGAGCGACGTGCCGCGCCACTCGCTCATTTCGCTTTTCAGCCACGCATCCATCAGCACGACGTCGGCGCATTTGGCAAAAACGTCGGTGCAGGCGTTGCACGCAAGAGGCGTAAAAGCGCGCGAGCTCCAGTATGCAAAGGCGCTACTACTGCGATCGTCTATCGCCTCACTGCCGTCTGCAGCGCGGAATTTAAAGCCAAAGCTCATCGCACTTTTGCCCGCGATTTTATATCTGTAATTAACCGCCGCGAGCTGCTTACGCTCTTTAAACGCAAGATCTGCCAGCTTATGCGTAAAACTAGCACCCTTGCCTTGCCCGCAAACCAGCCCAATAATAAAGCTTATGCGGGATTTAAGGCGCGGATTTTTACTCGCAGCAAGCCTTAAGGCCTTGGCAAAACACGGCAGCGCGCTAATCGCGTATCTACCCTCACGGCGCGACATCTCCTTTAGCACTGCTTCAAGCGTGAGCGGATAGTAAGCGGACGAGCGCGCACGAGTAAGCTCATCGGCATTTTTTATCACGCTAAATTTAAATAGCGGCACGGAATTTTCGCCCGCATAATTTCGCGCGTTTTTGGAATTCTCGCAAGCAAAATTCTGCGTTGATACGGAATTTTTACAAGAAGCTTTAGAATTCTGCGTGGAATTTTCATTTGTAAAATTCTGCACGGAATTCTGCGTAAAATTTTCGCAAGAAGAATTTTGCGCACTCGTAAAATTTATAGAATCATCATCTGTCAAATTCTGCGTTAAATTTACCATTACGGAATTCTGCTCGGAATTTTTGGTTGCGGAATTTTGCAAATTCTGTGGCTGCGCTAAATTATTGCAGGCAGAAAAATCACGCTTGGAATTTTGGGCTATAAAATCCCCCTCGTCCGCGGGCACGGCGCAAATCGCGTAATCTATGAGCCCGCGCGCAAAAAGCTCGCGAAAAATATAATCTCCCGCGCCGCCGCTTGCACTGCTTAGGCGCTGCGCTTCATCTTTTTTGTAGAATTTGTAAGTGGCTAAAAACCTGCCAAAATCTGGGCTAAAGCTTTCCAACTCTGAGTATGATTTAGAATTTAGCTCATTTTCAAGCATGTCTTTTTCGTAAAACGGGCAGACTTTTAGACAAATATCGCATTTGTCGCGACACCCTTCGCCCTCCTCGGGCGCGTAAAATCCATTGCCTCCAAGCCGCATTTTTAGCACGCTAAAAGGGCAGCTGCTCACACAGACGCCGCAGCCGATACAGCGGTCTTTCGTAACCACTTCGCTAATTACATTGAAGCTCAAGCCCGCCTCCTTATCTTAGCCGCAATGCCACCAAAAATCGCGCGCTCGTAATCGTTCATCGCCCAAAAATACGCGCTTAGCACAAACATAGCCGAATAAAGCCCGCCGCAAATTAGCAAAAAGCTCACTCCGTGCAAGCCTAATGCGTAATTTATCGCTAGGCTTGCTGCGATTGCAGGAGCAAATTTTACTACCATCGCGCCGATATTTCGCCAGAATTTAGCGATGTCAAGTCCGATTACACGAGCATAGTAGATATTCATCACGCAGATATTTAGCAAGGTGATCGCAAAAGCCGTACCGCACGCAGCGCCCACGCCACCGTAAGCCTTAGCTAGCGGGATAGAAATAGCGATATTTACGAGCGTGACGCAAAACGCGGCGATTGAGCGAAATTTGACTTTATTTTTTGCCTGAAGCACGGCTAGGCCTAAATTTTGAATCAACGGCACGCTTACTGGAAGCACCAAAATAAGCGCGATTGCGTATGAAATTTCATAATTTGCGCCAGCCCATAGCACGATAAACTCCCGTCCAAAAATCACCAAAAGCGACTCGATAAAAAATATCACGTAAAATTGCAGCCTGCCTATTTTGATAAATTCCGCGCTAAGCTCGGAATCGGTGGAGTTTGCAGAGACCATTTTGGCGATTTTAGGAAGCATCACGCCGCTAATGGTGAGCGAAAGCGTGACGAAAGTGGCATTTATCGTGCTTGCTACGGCATACGTGGAGACCGCCGTAGCGCCTGCTACAGCGCCTAAGATAAAATTATCGACATTCCAGTTTACTTGATCGACTACGATGCCTAAAAATATAAAAAACGAGTAGCCAAAAATTTGCTTAAGCGTGGAGGCGTCGAAATTTCGTACGCTTATCACGGGCGAGACTTTGCTCTTGCAGTAGATGAAATCTGCCGCGACGCAGATTAAATTTACCACCGTAGCGATGATTACGATCGCGATAGCCTTATATCCCAAAAGTAGCGCAGGCACCGCAGCTAGCGGTAGAGCGATCGTACGAAAGATCCCAATTAGCTTGATAAATACGAAATTCTCATGCGCCGTAAGGATCGACGAATAGATGCTAAAAGGAAAGCTAATCGCTAAATTTGCAGTTAGCAGCATTAGCATAATGCGAATTTCACCCATCTCGCTAGCGCTTAGCTTAGCGCCAAAAATCGCGTGCAGATTAGCTAGCAGCGCAGCTCCTGCAAGCGCGATCACCGCGCTCATTACCAAATACACACTAAAGATCGTACCATGCAGCTTATGCATGCGCTCCACTTCGCCGCTTGAGGCGTATTTGGCGGTATAGACCGTCACGGCATTACCGAAACCCAAATCCAAAATCGCCAAATAGCCGATAACGCTACTCGCTAAAGAATATAGCCCAAACTCGCTCTGCCCCAGCGCCCGCAGAAAAAACGGCGTATAAACCAAAGTAAGTATCGTAGAAACAAAGATATTCACATACGATAGCACGACGCCGAGCTTGCGCTGCGCGGCTTCGGGGGCGTTTAGAATTTTAAGCAAACAAGGCTTCCTTTTGCTCGCCGCGATTAAACGCGGCGGAGTAAAATTTTAAAATTTCAAATCGCACTTTCACGCTAGAACCTAGAGCTTCTTTTCCCAATTAAGCGCGCTTAGGATGATTTCATCCAGGCTCTCGTGCTCGGGATGCCAAGAGGTTTTGGTGCGAATTTTATCCGCATTTGAGATGAGGCAGGCAGGATCGCCGGCTCTGCGCGGAGCGATTTCCACTTTAAAATCCACGCCGCTTACTTTTTTAGCTTCATTAACGACCTCTTTTACGCTAAAGCCCGTGCCATATCCTACGTTAAAGACCGCGCTGTCGTTACTTTGCAGATAATCAAGCACCGCCAGATGCGCGCTTGCGAGGTCTTCTACGTGGATGTAGTCGCGTATGCAGGTGCCGTCCTTGGTGTCGTAGTCATCACCGAAAATGCTCATCTTATCGCGCTTGCCGACGATAGTTTGGGTCGCTACCTTAATTAGATGCGTCGCGTTTGGATAGTTCTGCCCGATCGTGCCGTCGCTAGCCGCACCTGCAACGTTGAAGTAGCGCAAAATTCCATATTTAAAATTCGGATTTGCCGCTGCCGCGTCTTTTAGTACCCACTCGACCATCAGCTTGCTTCTGCCGTACGGATTGATCGGATTTTGCGGAGTTTCCTCGCTTACCTGCGGGACGCCTGGCTCGCCGTAGGTCGCCGCAGTGGAGCTAAAGATAAAGTCTTTCACGCCGTATTTGTTCGCAAGCGCGATCAAATTCATCGCGTTGGCGGTGTTGTTTAGATAGTATTTTAGCGGATTTTGCGTGCTTTCAAAAACCTCGATAAACGCCGCAAAGTGAATGATCGCATCAAACTTCTCGCGTTTAAAAAGTTTCTCGATTGCGGGGGTGTTTTCTAGGCTTTCCTGTACGAACTCAAACTCGCCTATCTTGCGAAGCGCCTCGATCGCTCGCATCGAGCCTTTGCAAAGATTATCCAGTATGACGACGTCGTGGCGGTTCGCTTCTAAAAGCGCCTTTGCGACGTGGCTGCCGATGTATCCCGCGCCGCCGGTGATTAAAATTTTCATCTATTCTCCTTCGGATCAAATTTATCAAAATACGCGATTATAGCCCCTTAGATTAAATCGCTGGTCGCACGCGCAAAAATACGGGGAAGCGCGGCTTTTTCTCGCGGGTTAGGTTTTGGTATTGATAGGTGATGATCGTGCCCACCTTAGGCGGATTTTCCCGCATTTCGTCGCTAAAGCCCGTGCCTACTTTAAATTTCGCTCCGCTACGTAGATCCACGCAGCTAAGCGAGCCCATCTTGCCCTCGTTTTTGCCGTAGCCCGGATTGATTTTTACGACCTTGCAATCGCTATCGTGCGTCTTTTTGTATTTTAAAATTTTATCGCTGCGCCCGCTCTCATAAAGCGCGTTTGGATCGCGCAGCACGACGCCTTCGCCGCCTGCTGCGATAACGCGATCAAAATACGCCTGCACGTCGGCATGCGTGCTTACCGGAGTTTGCTGCACGATGAGTAAATTTTGCGCACCGCTTGAGGCGATAAAATTTCTTAAAATTTCCATCTTCGCGCTTAAGTTTTTCTGCTCCTTCGGCAGGTCAAACGCGTAAAATTTTACCCTGCTCCAGCGCTCATCGGGCACGCTAGAAGAGACGATCGAGACGAGCTGCTCAAACTCGCCGCGCGCCGTGTATAGCTCACCGTCCACGAAAAACGGCGGAAAGCCCGCGCTCCAGCCCTCGGGGGCGTTTATGATCTTGCCGCGCCTAGAGCGCAGATTTTTGCCGTCCCAGATCGCGCGCACGCCGTCTAGCTTCTCGCTGATCACCCAGCCCGTGATATTCATGCCGGGGACGTATTCTTTAAGCAGCATCGGTTTAAATTTAGCCTCGTCCGCGACCGCGCCGCAGAGCAAAAACAGCGCACCCAAAACCGCGCCTTTTAAAATTTTAAAAATTTCACTTCGCATATGCCGCTAGCTCCCTTTCTATGAAGTCGCAAAAAACGGGCGTATAGCTCATGCCCGCGCACTCTTTTTGCAAAAATTCGCCCATCACCGCGATGTAATTCAGATAGTCGTCCTTGGTGATCTTGCCGCGCAAAAGCTCGTATTTCAAAAACAGCCAGTAGGTGTTAAGCACGTCGGATCTGCAGTACTCGTCGATCTTGGCCTGCTCGCCGCCGTAATACAGCTGCAGTACCTGATCGCCGTGCACGTCGTATTTACCGGGAAGGCCCACGCTGGCGCAGATATGATCGAGCTTGAGCCCGCGCACGGCGCCAAAATCGCTGATGTGATCGAGAAGATCCAGATGGAACCGCCCGTCGTAGCGGCTGCGGTAGTTCTCCCATTTGCTCTTGTTGTTATCGCGATCGTTCGTCTCAAAATACGCCGCGGCGCTTAGATCGTAGCACATCGCGCGCGCCATAATCATCGGCAGATCGAACCCGCGCCCGTTGAAGCTCACGAGCCGCGGATTAAAATCCTCGATGAAGGCTAGGAATTTTGCGATTTTATCGCGCTCGCTCTCGCCATCAAGCGTCGAGACGCGCAAAAACCTGCCGAAGCCGTCCGCCATCACGGCGCTAATGCTAACGACGCGGTGGAAACAGACGGGCAGGAACTCGCTGCCGGTTTTTTCTTTGAAAATCTCCATCGCCCTAAGCGAGAGCAATTTGTGGTTTAAAATTTTGCTTTTATCCGCATTAAAGATCAATTGCTCGCCGTAAATTTTAAAATTTAGCGCGTTTGACGCGAGATCTTGCGCGGAGTTTAAAGCGAGATTTTTGCTCTTTGAGCTTTGGGATGCGAAGCTTTGAGGCATAGAGCTTTCCGCCGCGGAATTCTGAGGCGCGGGGCTTCGGAGCGCGGAATTTTCTACCGCGGAGCCCTGTGCTGCGGAGCTTTGAGGCACGGTATCGTCGTAGGTTAAATTTAGCGACGCGGAATTTTTAGACGTCGTATTTTGCGACGCTAGATTTTGCTCTATGGAATTCAATGCGGAATTTTGCTCGGAATTTCGTGCCTTGGAATTTTCCTTCAAATTCTGCACTATAAAATTTTGTTCAGCGAGATTTTCACTCGCGAAGCTTTGAGGCACGGCGTCTTGTTGCGTAAAATTCTGAGGTACAGAATTTTGCTCGGAATTTTCAATTTTAGAATTCTGCTCTGCCGAATTTACAGCAAAATTTAAAGACGCGCTTTGCTTCTCGCCGCCGATCTTTTGCGAGAGCTGCGCGTCAAGAAGCTTTGCGAAGCTTTTTTTATCGAAAGGCTCAAAGCAGTCCGCGATCGCGTCCTCATCCAGCACCCGCACCAGCGCCGCTACGTCTGGGATCGTCTCGCAGTCGAATACGCAGATATAATCCTTTTTCATCAAGCTCCTTCCTGGCGGTTTTTGCCGCTTTTTTCAAAAACAGCTCTGAAATAATCTTCTATCTCCATGCCGTTTTTAGGTATGCTCGCTAGACCTAGCTCCTCGCTCATCCAAGGTTTTCATTGCCGCTTCCAATCTTAAAATTTTACGCTGCCGTATTTTCGCGGCAAAAGGGGCGTGCGCGGAGGCGCGGCAAATTTCGCTACCGCTCGCTGCGGCGTAATTACCGTACACGAAAGCGCGCCGGCCGTTAAATTTATCCTTCGATCAAGCGCTTAATGTCTGGCAAAATCTCGCCGGACGCCTCGCAAATCCTGCTTCGCAGCACGCTAAAATCGCCGCAGTAATCACCCAGAAGCTGCAAAATGTCACCTCTGATGGCTTGTGAGCGCTCGCTCAGAAGTAGCTCCTGCAAAAGGGCGAAAATTTCGCTCTCATGCGCCAGCGCGCAGCCGTAGTATGGATCAAGGTAATAATCTAGACACAACAGAAGCGAGGCTTTCTCTGCCTCGTCATCACCTCGCAAAACGGCGGCGATGCCCTCTATGCCGCCCTCTGCTATCCGTCTATGACTATCGTCGTAAAAAACTGCGCGCGTCAAATTTAGCCTTTTTACCTGTCGTTTTACTCGGTCTTGGCCGCATCCCACGCGAGGATCGTCTTACCTTCGGCGTCGGTAGCTACGTCGCCCATGCCCATGATATTGTAGCCGCAGTCGACGTAGTGCACCTCGCCGGTCACGCCGCTAGCTAGGTCGCTAAGTAGATACATCGCGCTGTTGCCGACGTCATGCGTCGTGACGTTGCGTTTTAGCGGGCTGTTTACTTCGTTGTAGCGCAAAATCATCCTAAAGTCGCCGATTCCGCTTGCGGCAAGCGTTTTGATAGGGCCCGCACTGATAGCGTTTACGCGGATGCCGCGTGCGCCAAGATCGTGAGCGAGATAGCGCACAGAGCTTTCAAGAGCCGCTTTTGCAACGCCCATTACGTTGTAGTGAGGCACAAATTTCGGTCCGCCAAGATATGTAAGAGTAAGTACCGAGCCGCCCTCTTTTAGCACCGGAAGCACCGCGCGCGTAAGGCTTAGCAGCGAATACACGCTCGTGCCCATCGCGATATCAAACGCCTCTTTTGTAGTGTTTACAAACTCACCTTCAAGCGCTTCTTTCGGCGCATAGGCTACGGCATGCACGACAAAATCAATCTCGCCCAGGTCTGCTTTGATGCGATCTGCAAGACCGTCAAGGTGAGCTGGGTTGTTTACGTCAAGCTCATAGACGAATTTGCTTTCAAACTCCTCAGCGATCGGCTCTACACGTTTTTTCAGCGCGTCGTTTAGGTAGGTAAACGCCATCTGCGCACCCTGTTCGTAGCAAGCTTCGGCGATACCGTAAGCGATGGATTTGGCGTTAGCGACGCCGACGATGAGGCCTTTTTTTCCTTTTAAAATCATTATTTCTCCTTTAAAATTTGCTTGGCTTTTGAGCGCTTTTTGGCGATTTTGTTAAAATTTTGCTCGGCAGACCATCCGTCTAGCCTACGCAAAATTTTAACTGCAAAGCCCCAAAAATCATCTCAAAATCCTACGCAATTTGAAATTTACAAAATTCGACAAAACGCCAAATTTAATAGCGGCAGTATCGTGAGATGGATTTTAATGTTGTGTAGAAATTTTAAGTCAAGACTAGGCGCATAGCCTGTCGCAGACTTAAAATTTCCAACTCATTAAAAGACGCTCACGAGACAACGCGTATAAGCTCCAAAAATTTCGATGCATCCCAGCTCGCCGTCCCCACTAGCACCCCGTCGCAACCTCTTATCGCGCAAATTTTTGCGATATTTTCAGCATTCACGCTGCCGCCGTAAAGTAGCGGCGCGGGGCTTTTAGCACGCAAGAAATTTAGCATTCTTTCGATCTGCTCGCACTGCGCGCTTCTGCCAGTGCCGATCGCCCAGACGGGCTCGTAGGCTAGTACTAAGCTCGGATATTTCAGATCGATACCCTCAAGCTGTGTCGCTACAAACTCCTCGCTGCGGTTTTGCGCAAATGCCGCCTCATCCTCGCCGACGCAAAAAACGATGCGCCAGCCCTGCGCTGCGGCAAAACTGAATTTCTCTCTTATCAGCTCCGCGCTCTCGCCCAAAATGGCGCGCCGCTCGCTGTGTCCGATAAGAACGGTTTTGATGTCGAATTCCGCCAGCATATCGCCACCGATCTCGCCCGTAAAGCTGCCGTGCGCGGCAGGATAGAAATTTTGCGCGCCTTGAGTAAAATTTTTCACTTTCGCGCAAAATGCGCTAGCAGGAGGAAAAACCAAAATTTCATCCTCGCGCGAAATTAGGCCCGCTAAGCCTTCATCTAAAGCTTTAGCGTACTGCTCAAAGCTAGCTCGGGTATGGTTGCATTTAAGATTCGCCGCCAGTATCATCGCAGCTCCGTTTTAGCAGTAAGCACTCGCACGCCCGGCAGCTCCTTGCCTTCGATGAGTTCTAAGCTCGCACCGCCTCCGGTAGAAATAAAAGTCATATCATCAGCGTTGCCCGCGCGTTCGACGACATCTGCAGTATCGCCACCGCCCACTACGGTCGTGGCGTCACTATCTGCGATCGCGTGCGATATATGCAGGCTGCCGCGAGCGAATTTATCGATCTCAAAAACTCCCATCGGTCCGTTCCACCAGATCGTTTGTGCATCGTCTAAGGCTTCTTTAAAAAGCGCTACGGTCGCAGGTCCGATATCTAGCCCCATCCAATCGCTTGGAATTTCTTGGACGGTAACCTTTTTTGTAACGGCGTCTTGCGAGCATTGCGGAGCTGCGACGGCATCGACGGGGATATAAATTTTGACCCCAAGCTCGCGAGCATTGCGGAGAATATTTTTTGCTTCCTCGATTAGATCCTCTTCGAGCAAAGATTTACCGATGTCATATCCGACGGCTTTTAAAAACGTAAACGCCATGCCGCCTCCGATGATGAGCTTATCGACTTTAGGAAGTAAATTTTTAAGCGCCTGAAGCTTGCCGCTTACTTTGCTGCCGCCCGTTACGGCTACGAAAGGACGCGCAGGATCTTTAATAAGGTCTTTGGCGAATTTTATCTCTTTTAGCAGCAAAAATCCCGCCGCCTTATGCGCCTCATCGTAGAATTTCGTAATCGCCTCTACCGAAGCATGCGCGCGGTGGCATACGCCAAAAGCATCGTTGATATAAAATTCCGCATAGCTCGCAAGCCTCTTAGCTAGTGCTTCGTCGTTTTTGCTCTCGCCCTTTTCGAAGCGCAGATTATCTAGCAAAAGCACTTCGCCCTTTTTAAGCGAATTTACCGCAGCTCCAGCTTCCTCGCCCGCGACATCAGAGACAAATTTTATCTCGCGTTCTAAAAGCCTAGATAGCCTCTTTACCACAGGCTTTAGGCTAAGTCTTTCTTCGTATCCGTTTTTCGGGCGTCCTAAGTGGCTGGCTAAAATTACCGCGCAGCCCTCGTCTAAGCAATATTTAATCGTAGGGATAGACGAACGGATACGACGATCGTCCGTAATATTGCAAAACTCATCCATCGGCACGTTAAAATCGCACCTGATAAAAACGCGCGCGCCGTTTTTGAATTTCAAATCTTTAATCGAAAGAATTTCACCCATCTTATTTCCTTCTTTTTGCCGCATATAAGGCTAAATCGATGAGGCGCTCGCTATATCCCCACTCGTTGTCATACCAGCTCATCACTTTTATAAGATTACCGTCAATTACCTGCGTGCAGTCGCTAGCTACAATGCTGGAGTATTCTGAGGTACAAAAATCGCTGCTGACACGGCTATCGTCGTCTACGAGCAAAATTCCTTTCATCTCTTTAGCGGCATAGCGGCGGAAAATTTCATTTAGCTCCTCAGCACTCGTCTGTTTACGCGTTAGCACCGTTAGATCAACCATCGAAACGTTAGCCACCGGCACGCGCACCGATTGTCCGTGCATCTTACCGCTTAGCTGCGGAAGTACCTTACTAATCGCTTTTGCCGCACCCGTCGTGGTCGGAGCGATATTAAGAGCCGCGGCGCGTGAACGGCGAAAATCCTTGGCTTTTACATCGACTAGACTCTGTCCATGTGTATAGGCGTGAATCGTCGTCATCAGACCCTTTTCGATACCAAGCTCATCGTCTAAAATTTTTGCAATCGGAGCCAGGCCGTTAGTGGTGCAGCTAGCGTTTGAGATGACGCGCTGTCCTGCATAAGCGCCCTCATTAACGCCGATTACGAAAGTAGGCGTATCATCCTTGGCAGGCGCGCTCATTACGACTACGCCGATACCGTTATCTATGAACGGCTTGCATTTTTCGCTCGTTAAAAACGCACCAGTACATTCAAGCACAGCTTCTGCACCATCGCCCGCAAAATCAAGCTCCGCAGGCTCTCTGGTGGAATAGACGCGGATTTTTTTGCCGTCTACGGCTATGCATTCGTCGCTTAGAATTTCTACTTTTTTACGAAACTCGCCGTGAACAGTGTCGTATTGAAGCAGGTATCTCGTAAGCTCGCGCTTAGCGGTATCGTTGATCGCCACAAGCTCCACATCGTCCCTGCTTAGCGCAATTCTAGCCGCGCACCTACCGATCCTTCCAAAGCCGTTAATTGCGATTTTTACTGCCATAAGGTTCTCCTTATCTGGGATGTTTTCAGCTGGAATTTTACTAAATTTGGGTTAATCTTTGATTAAATAAAAAGTCGCGAAATCTAGGATTTACTTTTTGGCTATATAATTCGCGAACTTTTTTTTTAAAGGAGAAAAAATGAGACGAATTGTATTCTCGTCATTAGCGGCAATCGCACTTTTAAGCGGATGCTACCAACATAAGGCTGATACGGCTCCACAGCAAACGCAAGAGCCCGTAACGCACACGATCGTATTTCTACTCGGAGAGACCGGGGATAAGCGCATCAGCCTTAGCTCGAACGATATGTTCGCAACGGGCGTGCTAACCGATGAAAAAGGTAAAAAGCATAATCTCAAGCGCGCTGCTTCCGCAAGCGGTATAATGCTTACGAACGCCGAAGGTATCGAGCTTCTTTTTAAACGCGGAGAGGGAGTGTATACACCGGGCAAAGGCAAGAAGGATATTCCGGTAACTTACACCGAGCACGAGCACAAAAACGGCGAAATGATGTAGCCGCGGCGGGGTTAAATTTAAGCGCCATGAAAAGCGAATTAAATTTAACCCCTCGTTTCTCGTTTCGACTTCTTTATCCATAGCAAAATTTAGCCCTCGTTTCGATCTCTTTGATCTGCGATGATATTTAACCTTTTATTTTTGCTTCTTTCGTCTGCACAAATTTAGCTTTTTTGCAAATTTGAGCTTGCGCTCACCAAAAGCAAGCTCCGCGAGTTCAAAATCATTAAATTTTACGAAATATCCATTTGATCTGCGCTTTACCAGCGAATTTTTGATTTTCAACCAAATTTCACTTCAAATTCGCTAAACTGCGACGAAATTTTAGCAGGCCGGTGCAAATACGGCGCGAAATAGATCATTTAGCGAGATTGCCGCATGAATAGCATTAAATTTTACCTAAACGATTACGAAATTGAGGGCGAAAGCTTTACCGAAGTCGTCGTTGCGATAAACGGCGAGCCTCTGCTTGAGCTGATTAAGCGGTGCGAGCAAAGCTTTGCGGCGAAAGAGGGGCAAGCTAGCATCGCGGGAGGCTACGCCTACTTAAGCTTGATCGATTTTGAGGAGCTATTTTTACGTGCGGCGCTTGAGGCTGATTTAGCGCAAGATGAGCGGGATGTCGTCCTACTAGGCTGTCCGTGCGGGATCTGGAGCTGCTGGTATCTCGCGCTTAAGATTAAATTTGAAGCGAACGCGGTTAAATTTAGCGACTTTGCAAACCCGCGCCGCAGAGATTGGCGGTATGGGCTTGAGTTTAAATTTGACCGCGCGAGCTTTGTGAGCGAAATCTCTAAAATCGCCTCTTTTAATAAGCTCTAAAATTCAGTAAATTTTAACGGCACGCTCGAAACTGCGGCGTAACAAACCACCCTTTGCCTCGGCAAAATTTAGATTTGAAATGATATGGCTGCCGCGCAAGCTCATAAGATTAAAATTTTCGCCTCGCCGCTGCGCAAAACATCCAGCAAAATATCATAAAATTTACCCAGCCTTAGCTTTAAAATTCCGCCCCTTTTGATGATCACGAAAACCTGTCCGCCTCGCTCGCCAAGCGCGTCGTAGAGCGCGTCTAAATTTGCGACGTATTCTGGCTCGAAATTTAGCGCTGCGGCAAATAGCGCGAAAATTTGATCTTTGCGCCTAATCTTTGCGCCGTCGATGATGATCTTTGCGGCGCTGCGCGTTTTAAAATTTAAGCTCATTGCACGCGCTCGAAGCTTTCGTAATGATCGGCGGTGTAAAAGATCAGTCCGTCGTTTGAAAATATCAGCCGCTTTGCGCCGCGCGGGCCGCCGCGATACTCGATGTCGCATTCGCGCCAAATCCGCCCCTTTTTATCAGGTAGCCTGCGCTCGAAATTGCCGAAACGATCGCCACCTATGCTCTTGCCGCGCGCGTATCGCCACAGATCACCGCCCTGCCAGCCAAGCTCACCGGCCTGCTTTTTCGTGATGAAATTTTGCGGCAAAGAGCCCGTACGGCGGATATGAGCGCTCACGCACTCCTTGCTTATGCAGGGCTCGTCCGCGAGCTGATTTTTAGAATTTGCAGCGGGATTTTGAGATTGCGAAGCTTCATAATCTGCGCTACGCCGCCTGTGGACGTCCGCCTCGTCTTTAGGATTTACGGCGGCGGGCTCGTTTGCTTGCGGATGAGATTTTAAATCTCCTAGGTCTGCTCCGCGCCCTGCTCCGCCGTCTGCGCTTCTTGCACCGCTCTCATCTTTTGCACCGGCGCCGCTTGCGGGATTTTGCGAGCTTGAAATTTTACGATCGGTGCCGCTTTTGATATCTTGCGCGCCGCTTTTACGCGAGGCGGCATCCAGGGTTTTGGAGGTAAAAACCCGCTCATCTTTAGCCGCGGGGCTGCGCGAATTGGAGATGAAATTTAGCGCCAAAAGAAGTGCTGCAAAAATTGCGAGCGGGATCAGCTTTTTTGCCACCACTAGCCTTTTTTGCGGGTCGCGAAGCGAAAATAGAGCACGATCGCCGCTACTATCGCGCCTAGAGCCAGCGGAGCGATCCACGGCGCGTCCTTAATGTGCACATAGAGCTCGCGCACGAAATCGCCCGCGTAGTAGCTCAGTAACCCCACCACAAGCGCCCAAATAAGCGAGCTTACGGCATTGATGACGCTAAATTTTAAAAATGAATATTTTGTGATGCCGATCGCGATCGGTACGAGGGTTTTGAGGCCGTAGATAAATTTTTTAATCAAAATGATGCGGTCGCCGTATTTACGAAACAAAATCTGCGCCAGAGCAAGGTTGCGGCGCTGTTTGCGCAGATAGGGCATGATCTCTTTTTTATTGTAGCGGCTTACTAAAAATAGCCCCGAATCGCCTATGAAGTTCGATATGCAGGCGATTACGATGCATAAGACGATATTGAGCTCGCCGGCAGAGCTTAGCACGCCCGCCGCCGCAAGCGCCAAAAATCCTCCGCCCAGCGAATACAAAAACAGTATCAAATACCCCCACGTATGGAGGTTTGCAAACATCGATTCCATCGAATCCTTTCATTAGATCATATAAAATTCTATAAATTTGACTAAAACAGCTTTAAAATTCAGTGCGAAAATTTCACTATAACGTCCCACGACGCTACTTGATTTCGCTGCGACATTAAATAAAATTCCGCACGGCTGTCGCAAAATACAAAATTTCGCCGCAAAATATCAAGTGAAATTTCAAAATAAAATTTCTAGACATCAAACAAAATCACCGCAAAATTTAACGGTAAAATTTTGCAATTCTAAATTTAATGACAAAATTTCGACTTCTTTAGAATTCAAAGTAACTTGCGAATTACGCAGGATTTACGCGATATCCTCAAATGCCTCCCACCCCGCGAATTGCAATAAAATTGCGCACCTAAGTCTATTATTCTGCAGAAATCACGCGAGCAAAATTCCAAGCTGCTAATAAAACGCCCATAAAGCAAAATTTTTCGCTAAGCTATGCGCCTTAGCATCTTTAGCTAAATTTTACTCATCTGCGCCAATTACTCGCATCAAAAGCGCATAGCCCTCGGTATTTGGATCAAAAGCGCGGTCATTTTTGGTCTCCAGCACCGAACCGCCCAGGCTCACGCCCGCAAACAGCCCGCCTTTATTCGTAAAGACGTACATATCTTGATTTAGCACATCTAAAGAGCCAGAATCGGCGCTGTAGTTACCTGCAACTGCCGTCGCATCGCCCGAAAGCGTGATTTGGGAATTTCGCATTTTTTGGATTACATCGTCATGCATTACGAAAATAACTAGATAATTATCCTCATAGCCTATCTGAAGTCCTACGCTGGCGCTGCTGATCTCAGCACCGCTAACGCTATGCGCGCCGTCGTTATTGTAGATGATGATCCCTTCGCCGTACATTCCGCCTATGATGAAGCCCAGCTTCTTGACGCTCGGAAATATCACTATCGCGCGGGCTTGCTGCGCTAGGTATTTATACTGCGCGTTCGTGCGCATTACCGACGAATAGGCACTCGCGCTATCAATGATGAGCTCATCCTCGGCAAATGCCGCGCTAAAAAGCAAAAATAAAGCGATTATAAATTTTTTCATTTCACACTCCTTATTTAGCTATCTCCACCGCGCGAAGCTCGCGTATGACATTAACCTTGATCTCGCCCGGGAATTGAACCTTATCTTGGATATCCGAAGCGATCTCTTTAGCGACCAAAACCGCCTCATCGTCGTTCATGAGCTTGGCGTTTGCGATAACGCGGATTTCGCGACCTGCGTTGATCGCGTAGGCTTGCTTGACGCCCGTTTTACTCATCGCGATCGCCTCTATATCGCTAACGCGTTTTAGATAGCTTTCTAGTACCTCTCGTCTAGCGCCCGGGCGCGCAGCACTTAGCGCGTCTGCGGCACAGACTGCGGCGCTTTCCACGCTGGTAGCCTCCTCGTGGCCGTGGTGGGCGTAGATAGCGTTTATCACCACGGGATGCTCTTTGTAGCGGCGGCAAACCTCGGCGCCCAGATCTACGTGCGAACCCTCGTACTCGTGAGTTAGCGCCTTGCCGATGTCGTGAAGTAGACCCGCTCGCTTAGCTAGCTTTTGATCTCCGCCCGTTTCTGCGGCGATGATGCCCGCAAGATGTGCGACCTCAAGGCTGTGCGCAAGGGCATTCTGTCCGTAGCTCGCGCGAAATTTAAGCTTGCCGATGAGTTTTAAAATTTCGGGGTGAATTTTACTAAGACCTAGATCCATTACGATATTTTCGCCCTCTTCGGCAATACTAGCTTCAAATTCGTCGCTTACTTTTTTGTAGATGTCCTCGATACGCGCAGGCTGAATTCTGCCGTCCTCGATAAGAGTTTCGATGACGCGAACGGCGATAGCGCGACGGTATAGATTGTGCGAGCTTACGATGATCGCATTGGGGGTATCGTCGATGATGACATCCACGCCCAAAGTCATCTCAAGCGCCTTTATGTTGCGCCCCTCCTTGCCGATGATGCGACCTTTAAGCTCGTCATTTTTGATATTTACGACGTTGATAAGTCGCTCGGCGGCAAACTCGCCAGCAAAGCGCGACGTAGCCTGCGCCAAAATATAATTCGCCTTTTTTCGCGCCTCTTTTTTGGCTTCCTCTTCATATTTTCGCACGATGTGAGCGATGTCGGTGCGGCTTTGCTCCTCGACCTTCTTAAGCACCTGCGCGCGCGCCTCGTCCTGCGTAAAGCCCGCCACGCGCTCCAAAACCTTAAGCGCTTCGGCTAGCTTCTCTTCATAGCTTTTCTTTAAATTTGAGCCCTCTTCGTAGAGGAATTTCGCCTCTTTTTTGGCGCTTTCGAGCTCTTTTTTGCTGTCTTTTAAAATCTCTTGCTCGGTTAGAAGCGCGTGCTCCTTTTTGCCGAGCTCGTCAAATTTAACGTTAAATTCTTTCTGCAGTTTGCTTGCCTTATCTTCGTATTTTTTCCTAGCTTCAAACTCAGCTTCCTGCACCGAAATTTTAGAATTTCGCAAGATGCCCTCGGCTTCAAATTCTATAGCTTTGGCTTTAGCTTTAGCTTGTTCTACGAAAAAATCGTAATTGGCGTTATTGATCTTTCTAGCTACTAAGTATCCTATGCCAGCGCCCACCGCAAGAGCGCACAAGGCGATTAAAATCTCTATCATACTTTCCTCTTTTTAGGTAATTTTGGCTCGGAGTTATGTAAAAATCGCCCTTTACGTCGTGATCAAGCGATAAAATTTCGCTGCAAAAGCAGTCTTTTATACTCACGAACGCGATTGCGGGCTTAAGCTTCAGACCTGAAAAAAACATATCGTAAAATCCTTTCCCATGTCCTATTCTAGCCATTGCGCCATCCACTCCGATAGCTGGAACCACGGCTAGATCGACCTTTTTAAAATATCCGTTTTGTGGAAGCGTCTGCCGCAGCCCAAAGCGTGAAATTTTAAAAGGTTGGCGCAATCTTACCATTTTTAAGCTAATATCCACCATAAACGGAACGTAAAATTCGCAGCTTTTTGATAGCTTTTTTCTTAAAATCAAAACGTTCGGCTCGTAGCTCATCGGCAAAAATATCAAAATTTTACGCGCTTTTAAAAATTTTATCAGCTGCTCCAGCCGCCATAAAAGTGCGTAATGCTCGCATCTAGCCGCGCGCGCGGCGTGAGATTTTAGACGCGATTTGCAAATTGCTCTAAATTCATTCTTTTGCATGGCTTAAGCCTTTTATAAAATTTTAACGCTTATTTTAGCTAGTTTTTGTATAATCTTGCGATTAAATTTTAAGGTTTATTATGAAATTTCGTTTTTTTCTAGCGCTTTTTACGGCTGTTTTGTTTCTTGCGGGTTGCGGCGATGATGAGGATAAAAAATCAAGCGATACCCCGACCGAGGCCAACGCCACGCAGCTGCAGTCAGAAACCGAAGCCGTAATCCAAGTCGATTATACCGCTCCTTTTACACTTCAGCTAAGTAACGGCAAAATTTTAAATATGCAAAAGACAAAGCAAGGCTTTCGAATCGATAATAACTCCACCGCGACGCTATTTGCATTTTTTACGCCGTGGTGCGACGCCTGCGCCGTGCAGGTAAGCGCACTAAATGCCGCCAAACAAGCCTACTCCGGCAAGCTTGATATCATCGGCGTGATGATCGGTGATGCAAATTTAGACGATGCAAAAAATTATGCAAGCGCACACGAAGTAAATTACGCGATCGCTTACGGCGAAGGGACGGACTTTTTTACAAAGGCGCTAGGCGGCATAAACGAAGTGCCGTATATAGCGATATACGACGAAAAGGGCGAGTTTAGCGCGCAATATTTCGGGCTGATGCCGGAAGAAATTTTAATGACCGAATTGGAGAAAATTTTCTGATGTTCGAATTTTTTAAAAAAGGGCTTAGCAAGACCATAGGCGCGATGCGAGGTGCAAAGGGCGAAGATAAAATTTCAAAAGAAATTTTAGAAGAGATACTGCTTGAAGCCGACGTAGGCTACGAGCTCGTGGAGGAAATTTTAGAAAAACTGCCCGCAAAAAAGCTGGTCGCAAAAGACGATCTTAAGGGCATTTTGAAGAGCTACTTCGATTACGAAATCGCTAAACCCGCGAATGAGAAGCCCTTCGTAGAGCTTATCATTGGCGTAAACGGCGCGGGCAAAACTACGACAACCGCAAAGCTTGCAAATTTATATAAAAATAGTGGCCAAAGCGTGATTTTAGGCGCATGCGACACCTTTCGCGCGGGTGCGGTCGAGCAATTAAAAAAATGGGCGCAGATTCTAAATTTACCGATCGTAGCGACCGCGCAGGGGCACGACCCTGCTGCCGTGGCGTTTGACACCGTAAGCTCGGCAAGTGCCAAAAACATCGATCGCGTCCTGATCGACACCGCTGGACGCCTGCAAAACCAGAAAAATTTAGCCGCAGAGTTAGAGAAGATCGTGCGCATCTGCGACCGTGCAAAAAGCGGCGCACCGCACCGAAAGATCATCGTTCTAGACGCCACTCAGGGCAATCATAGCGTCGCGCAAGCCAGGGCGTTCAATGAGATCGTAAGGCTCGACGGCATCATCATCACGAAGCTCGACGGCACGCCCAAAGGCGGCGCACTTTTCGCCATAGCGCGCGAGCTTCGGCTACCGATACTTTTCGTCGGCGTGGGCGAGCGGATGGAGGATTTGGCGGAATTTAACTCGGATGAGTTCGTAGAGACGCTTGTGGAGGGAATTTACGCCTAAGCCTCGCGCCTGCTTAAATTTACATATTCTCGCCGAACAAGCTTAAATTTTACGCGCCGAAATGCTCGGCAAATTTTGTCGCTTTATTATCTTAGAATAAATTTTACTTAGAATTTTACGATTTTCGTTTAGGATTTTGCAAAATTCTCGCTCACCGCATAAAAACGCGCTCGCCGCGTCCATTCGCACCAAAACACGTAAAATCCCGCCGCCATCAACAAAGCAGCGCGCTTATAAGAATTCCTCAATGATTTCGAGCTGTTTAAATTTCACGGTTATCCTCTGTCCGCTCGCAAAGATAAAATCATACTCGCAAACGCCTCCCCGCTTTAGCGAAAATTGATGAACTATCAGATCGTTATTTTTAAAGCTCTTGTCGTCCGTTTTAAAGCGGACGGCTAGGACGTTTTTGAAAACAAATTTAAAATTTCTATCTCGGTAGGACGATAAAAATTTCATCGTTAATTTATCTTCGTTTTTTAAAATAGCGAATTTGAATTCAGTCAAAACGGCGTCGTGAAGGGTTTCTTTCGTACTGAACAGATACCTTTTCGGATCCAATACAAACTGCCTGATAGGCTTTGCTATTTCGTTTTCATTCTTGCGAAGCGACTTAAAATAATCGTCAAAATACCAGATATTGCCCCTTCTTTTTATTTTTGCCGTGATCATCCGTCCATCCATTTGCGTGTTTTTCTTAAATTTTACTCACGTGCACTGCATGAAAAACCCGCTCACCCGCGTCCGCTCACACCAAAACACATATAAAATCCCGCCGCTGCCAAAATATACCTCGCCGCCTTGCTCGCAGCTTGGAAGCTCGCTGTCAAGCTGCATCAAAAACTCCATCTTTTCGCCGCATATCGGACACGTCGGCAACAAGGCGCCCTGTATCCACGAAGGCTCGCCGCCGATGCGCGCGAGGTTTTGCCTGCTGTTTGACATCCCCCAGTCCTGAGCCGTCCAGCGCGCCGGCGTGGGCGCAAGTACTACTTCGCACTCCTTTATCGGTTCGTCAAATGCGTATTCCACCTGCGTCCTTTCGCCGATACGTCGCGGCATACCCTGCGCGTCGTGCTGGTAAAAGACTACCTCGCCCTCGTTTATCTCTCTAACATGCGCGGCTAGGATTAGGCTGGGCAGCGAGCGCACGGGCAAGTCATGGGGTAGCGGATCAAGCGTGATGAGATGAAATAGCGGATTTTGCGCATCGCCGTCCGCCTCGTCCAAAACCCCGCCTAGCTTATATCTCGCCTCGCCGCCCTCAAGCCGCCAGGTCAGATGGTACTTCGCCAGATGCGCCGCGTAGGGCGCGCCGAAATAGCCGCGCGGAAAGATTATGTGATACGCGCGCTGGCCGCAGTATCTTTTGAGCCTGAATTTCTCGCCGCCAAAGCTTATTTCATCGTTCGGCGCTTTTTGTGATTTATCGGAATCAGATTCGTTTGAGTTAAATTTAGAGTCATATTCGACTGCGCCCGCTTTGAAATTTTCGCTCGCTTGAGCTTGCTTGGCGCCGCCGCATTCGTCCGCATCCATTTTTAAAATTTCATCCGCTGCCGCTTGCGTCGCGCCGTCTGCGTCAAATTTAGTCCGCTCAAAAGTAAATCCCACGACCTCCAGCCAGTAGCCTATATACTCGAGCAAATCGCACGGGCGATCGAAAAAATCCTCCGCAAGCGCTAACTCGCAGGCAAATTTTACGTTTCGCGGATCGCGGGTTTGCAGCAGGCAGCTAAAAATTTTTTGCTTATCGTCTTTGCTCGTCTGCGGATCCGCAAGCCTCTCGCGCCAGATTTGCGAGCTTTCGTAACTAAGCCCGCGCCACGGATACTCCGCGTAATACGCGCTCTCGTTCGGCTGCAATTTAAAAAGCTCGCCAAGATACGGGTGCAAAAGCGGCGCGAACTCGAGACTTGCTGCTGCGATGACCTCTTCGGCGTTTTTCCAGCGCGCGCTCTTTTCATCTCTGCCGCGTTGCCGTACACTTTTGCCTGCGCTTTCGTCTGCCCGCGCCGAGCGTGCATTCTCTCCCATCTGTGCCGCGCTTTCGTCCTGCTTCGTTTCGCGCTCCTCTGCCGCCTCCTCGCGCAAAATTTCAACCGCCGTAGCGATCAAAGCTTTAAAATCCTCCTCGCCCACATAGCCCATAGCGTCCTTTAGCAGCGTGCGGCCGTCCCTCCGCCCGCACAGCAAGCTATCCGCTAGCGTAAAATACGCCGCCGCATCACCTTGCAGCCGCCAAAACTGCTCGTATAAATTAGGCATACTAAAGCCGTCGCGTTCGAAATCTCGCGCCAGATTTAGCGCCTCATCCCGCTTATCCATCTTATTTCCTTTTGCGATTTTATTTTGATAATTTTATCGTAAATTTAAGTTAAATTTTGAAGGCGGCTTAATTTTATATCTCAAAATTCTATAGAAAAATATGAGAGATTAAATTCGATGGCGAATTAAAATTTAGAAGCGTGCCGAGCTCCGTAGAGCCCGGCTAAATTTTAAAATAGCTCTTAAATTTAGAAGCTATCGTCTCTTTTTTCAAAGATTAGATGCAGCACGTAGGTCACGGCGAAGGTCACGGTGCTAGGCACGATCCAGCCGAGCATCGAGTCGTAAAACGGCATTTTCTTTACGATAAACGTAACAAGCGGCACAGAAATCCCCAAAATATCAAGCCCATTTATGACGCCCTCGACTACGCAGACATAGACGCAGGCGCGGTAAATCAGCTTGCTTGAATCGATCCATGGATTTATGAGCGAGAGGATTATCAGCATGATCGAGATCGGATAAATAGCGACGAGCACGGGGATGGAGCCCTTGATGATGGTCGTAAGGCCGAAATTTGCAACTCCAAAGCCGATCACGCACCAAGCGATCGCCCAGGTTTTATATTTGATCTTGCCTTTCGTAAGCTCCTCGAAGTATTCGCTAGCCGAGCTTATAAGACCCAGCGTCGTGGTGATGCAGGCTAGGAAAAACGCACTGCCTAGGATCACGACGCCAATTCTTCCGAAATAATGATCGCTTACTCGCGACAGAAGCTCCGCTCCGTTGATATTCGGCGTATCTTTGAAAAGCTCCGCGGAGGTCGCGCCCAGATAGCCCAGCATAAAATATATCGTCATCAGTATGACGCCCGACATCATTCCTGCTTTTATCGTGGAGGTTACAAGGTGCTTTTCGTCGCTCACGCCGGTTGCTTTAATAGCGTTAATTACGATGATTCCGAATGCCAGCGATGCAAGCGCATCCATCGTCTGATAGCCCTCTACGAAGCCCTTTGCTGCGGCATGATCGACATACTCTCCGCTAGGAGCGATGAAGCTTCCGATCGGAAATAAAAATCCCGCGCCGAAAAGCAGCAAAATAAGCGCCAAAAGTATCGGCGTGAGATATTTTCCGAGCAGATCGACGAGCTTTGAAGGGTTCATACAGATGTAATAGTTCAGCACAAAATATGCCGCAGAATAAACAAATAGCCAAATTTGAAGACGCTCTTCCGCAACAAAAGGCTTAATCGCGATGTCAAAAGGCATATTCGCCGCGCGCGGTATCGCAAAAAGCGGCCCGATCGTAAGATATAAAAGCGCGGTAAAAACGATCGCAAACACCGGATCTATGCGGCGCACCAGGCTCTGAAGCCCCTTAGCGCGCGCAATGCCTGCGACGCCGAGTACCGGCAGAAGCACCGCCGTAGCGCAAAAAAACATTATCGCGATATAAAAATTCTGTCCGGAATCCTTGCCTAAGCCCGGCGGAAAAATAAAATTTCCCGCACCGAAAAACATCGCAAACAGCGTAAGCGATATCGTTAAAAACTGGCTTCTACTAAGCTTGCCCTTCATCTTAAAACCTTCCTTGCTGGATTTGAAACTTATATTGTAGTTACAAATGTTTAAAACATATTTAAATTTAGCCGAAATTTAGCTAAAAATTAGCTTTTTTACGATTTTTTGGTGGACACGCAGCGCACGAGGCGGCTAAAATTTCAAAAATTTTAAGTATAATTTCGCAAAATTCAAGGCTAAATTTAGACAAAATGAGCGAGGGATAAAGATGGCGAAGATTAAAACTACGATTTTTGAGTGCCAGCACTGCGGCAATCAGCAAAGCAGATGGCTCGGCAGATGCCCCGACTGCGGTGCATTCGATAGCTTCGTCGAGCTCAAGCCCGCCCAGATCAAAGCGCTAAAAGAGATCGAGGGCGAGCTTGCCCGCACCTCGTCCGCAAGCGCCAAAGCGATCAGCGAGATACAGATCGAGCAAATTTCGCGTATCGACACCAAGGATAGCGAGCTAAATTTAGTCCTCGGAGGCGGCGTCGTGGAGGGCTCACTCGTGCTAATCGGCGGCAGCCCCGGCATCGGGAAATCCACGCTGCTGCTTAAGATCGCGGCAAATTTAGCAAGCGGCGGCCGCGCAGTGCTTTACGTAAGCGGCGAGGAGAGCGCCAGCCAGATCAAAATGCGTGCGCAGCGGCTGGGCGCGATAAGCGAGCAGCTATTTTTGCTCACCGAGATAGATCTAAGCGCCGTGCTTGAAGAGGTGGAGCGCAGGGATTATAAGTTTATCGTCATCGACAGCATCCAGACGCTTTTTAGCGACAAGGCCCCCTCTGCGCCTGGCTCGATCACGCAGGTGCGCGAGATCACGTTTGAGCTGATGCGACTTGCCAAGGCGCGCGGGATTTCGATCTTCATCATAGGTCACATCACCAAAGAGGGCTCGATCGCGGGCCCGCGCATACTAGAGCATATGGTGGACGTGGTGCTGTATTTCGAGGGCGATGCGAGCAAACAGCTTAGAATTTTGCGCGGTTTTAAAAACCGCTTCGGAGCTACGAGCGAGGTGGGGATTTTCGAGATGGGACCGCACGGGCTCGTAAGCGCCAAGGACGTCGCGAGTAAATTTTTCACGCGCGGCAAGGCGGTAAGCGGCTCGGCGATCACGATCACGATGGAGGGTACGCGCGCGCTCGTCGTGGAGATCCAAGCGCTCGTGTGCGAGAGCGGCTATCCGAAGCGCAGCGCTACGGGCTTTGATAAAAACCGCCTCGATATGCTTCTGGCGCTGCTTGATCGCAAGCTTGAGATCGGGCTTGGCGGATACGACGTCTTCGTAAACGTAAGCGGCGGCGTAAAGATCACCGAAACGGCGTGCGATCTAGCCGTCGTCGCGGCGATCGTAAGCAGCTTCAAAAACCGCCCTATCAGCAAAGAGAGCGTCTTCATCGGCGAGGTGAGCCTAAACGGCGAGATCAGAGAGATCTTTAACCTCGATGCGCGCCTGAAGGAAGCTGCGATGCAGAAATTTAAAAACGCGATCGTCCCGATGAAGCCGCAAAACGCGCAGGGGCTTAAAATTTTTCACGCCACGGAGATCACGCAAATTTTAGATTGGATGTGAAATATAATGATGGAAAATAATCAACTCTCGGAATCGGTTAATGTTGTTGGTACGTTCTGTCTATTATTTATTATAGCGATTGAAATACTAATGCTAGTGGTACTTTTGTGGTTAGATAAGCAAAATTTTATCCCAGCGGTTATAATATTTGCATTAGGATTTATTATACTTATTTTAGTAAATAAGAAACCTCAACTATTTGATAGATTAGATAAAATATTTAAAAAGTGGGGTTTTTTATCATTAAAAAAGTCATCTATAATTTTTATTATTCCATTTGCTATCTCTTTTGAAATTTTGAGTTCTGCAATAGCAAATAATTCTTTAGCATTACTTATATTGACTATTTTTATGATTGTTTATTATTTTTACATATCACGTATATTTAGCAGTACTATAATATCAATATTGTATGGTATTATTATAATAACTATTTTTTTAATGATCATACCAACTTTGATAATAGCATTTTTAGCATTAACTATTCTGCTCATGCGACTTATGTGGGCTTGTAAATTTAATTTGACAAAAATAATTATATATATAACTTTTTTAATATATTTAAAAATGATGGTACAGCTTATTTTTGAATTTCATCAATTTAATATATTGCCATTATTTCATAATTATTACGCTATTAATAATTCATCGCTTTTAAAAGTATTAGTTCCTATGATTTATGGTACATATATTTGGCTTATAAGTTTCATTTTAGCTAATGAAAAGTTGTCGATATTTGTGAATGAAATAATATCTAGGTTTTCTGCTATAGTATTATTGTTTATTGCATTTCTCAGTAATGATATGTTAATAGAAATTTTTACTGAAAAGACACAGCTTCCAGATAAGCAAGTAATTAAAATTATATCTATGGCTATACAATATTTTACAATACCTTCATTACTTGCACTGATAGTTTTTAAAATTATAGATTTTTTGCAAGAAAATTCGTGTGACAATAAACAGATAAATTTATTAAGTTTTAAGGGATATCAGTGAAGCCGAATTGCATCGTCAAATCCGTCATTTTGTTTTTCATCAGAGCGCAAAGCTTAAACGTCAAATTTAGCAAGCTCGACGCCGTCGTATCGCGCGCTTACGCCAAATATGGGGTGCTGTTTAAGCTAAGCGTGCCGCTACTTGCCGCAGCATCAGTATTTGCGCTGTTTAACCTATACGATTTTGCCAAAGCCAACTATGCACTGACGATCTTTTTGCTCGCTTTGGGCTCGCCACTGCTTGCGTATAGCTTTTTTAAGGCGATAAAATCGGCGATGACTTTCGCGCTATTTGTGATCCCCTTTGCGGCGGTGTTTGCGATCATCGCGGTGACGGGCGCGGAAAAGCTTGATAACTCGCTAAATTTCAACATCGTCTTTCCGCTGTTTTTCACCCTCGTATGGTTTGCGATGTCGGTGATCGCTGATGAGGACGTGGCGCAGATCATGAATAAGATCGTATCGAAGCTCTCGACGCTTTTTGTGACGATTTTCATCCTTTACAACTACGAGGCGCTACATGGGATTTTAACCGCAAGCGCGGGAGGGTATCGAGCGAGCGAGGATGAGCTAAGCGCGCTTGATCTGGTATTTATGACGATTAGATTTTTCACGCTGCCTTCGATTTTTACGTTGATGATTTTTGAGATCAAAGATTATCTTTTTATCAGATATGACGCATTCGTGCAGGCTCAGCAGGAGCGTATGGAGGATTTAAAAGATTCCAAGGGCTCGAAGTAAAATTTTAAAGCCTAGCTCGATCTAGCTTTGCGCGCCGTAAATACTCGCAAATACTAAAGATTACGACCGCCGTGTGCACGCTGGCTTAGGCGCGGCAGTGGGACTAATAAAATTTGAAATGAAATTTTAGGACAAAATTTTGAGATGGAATTTTAATGACACACCGCTTATGCGGGGGTTAGGATTTAAAGCCGCAAAGCTTCAAATCCCGACCCACATCAAATTTAAAATTCTAAAAGAAGCTGTATATGTCGTCTAAAAGGAAGTATTTTTTATCGACGGTGCCTTTGTAGAAAGGCTCGAAAGTATCGTTATACGCTTTTTTGAAAAAGCCCTCTTTGCTAAGCGAAATGAGCGCTTGATTAACGGCTTCTGCGAGATCTGCGTTGCCTTTTTGCATCGCGATGCCTAAAAATACGTTCTCGCCAAGACTTTTGATATTAACCTCGACGCTAGGATCTGCGACCGGATAGACCATCACAAATAGATTATCGTCGCACGCGCCGTCGATCTCGCCGCTCTTTAACCGCTTGTAGCAATCGGAGGAATTTTTGCAATACACTAGATTGTAGCCGCCGTCCTTTTGCATAAACGCTTCGCCCGTCGAGCCGCGAATGACGCCTACTTTCTTACCTCGCAGATCGCTCATTTTTTGGATATTGTCGCTTTTTCTGGTTAAAACTCCGGAATTTACCGAAAGATAGGGCATCGAAAACTCATAATTTTTCTTTCTCTCCTCAGTAACGCTTGCAGCCGCGATAAGCATATCTGCCTGATTATTTTGAATGGACGGAAAGCGCGCTTGCGCCGATACCGGTATGAGCTCGATCCTGCCGCCGGTATCGCCTAAAATTTTGCCTCCGATTGCATTAGCAAGCTCTACGTCAAAGCCCTCAAAGCCGTTATCCGTAACTCTACTAAATGGAGGCTCATTTTCATAAACAGCGATACGAATGACTTTACTCTGCTTTATTTGGCTTAAAGAATTCGCAAGCGCAAAGATGCAAGATAAAACAATTAAAAACAGTGATTTTTTCATTTTAAATTCCTTTTTTATTAAAAAAAGCTGTAAAGATCGTCGAGTAAGAAATATTTTTTATCGACGGTGCCTTTATAGAAGGATTCGAAAGTATCCTCGTAAGCCTTTTTGAAAAAACCCTCTTTGCTAAGCGCGATCAAGCCTTTATTGATCGCTTCTAGCAGCTCCGCGTTACCCTTTTGCACCGCGACGCCCAAGAATACATTATCGCCTAAATTTTTTATATTGACTTCGACTGCGGGATCTACGATCGGATAGACCATTACAAAAAGGTTGTTGTTGCAATACCCGTCGATCTCGCCACTTTTTAATCTCCTATAGCAATCGACCGAATCGTTGCAGTAAGAAACATTATAACCGCCGTCCTTTTTGATATATGCCTCGCCGGTAGTCTTGCGGATGACGCCGATCTTTTTGCCCATCAGATCGCCTATTTTATGAATATTTGAGTCTTTTTTCGTTAAAATTCCCAAATTTACCGTAAAATACGGCATCGAAAAATCAACGCTACCTTTGCGCTCCTCCGTGATACTTGCAGCCGCGATTATCATATCGGCTTGGTTGTTTTGAAGCATCGGGAAGCGCACTTCGTTCGTTACCGGGATAAGCTCGATACGACCGCCGCTATTGCCGAAAATTTTACCGGCTAGCGCGTTGGCAAGCTCGACTTCGAAGCCTTCAAAGCCTTTCTCGCTTGACTTGCTAAAAGGCGGCTCGTTTTCATAAACGCCCACTCTGATAACCTTGCTTTGCTTTATTTCGCTTAAGGAATTCGCAAAAACAAAGATCGCCGACAATAGAATAAGAAAAAATGACTTTTTCATAATTTCCTCCTTGAATTTTAAATTTTTCGTAATTGTAATGTAAATTTTCTTAAAATTTCATTTTACCAAAACCGAAATTATTCCCTAAATTGCGAGCTTAGCAATAAAATTTCGCAACTAAAATTTCTAAACATAATGATAGAGGCTTTTTAAATTTTGCCGCCTTGCGCCAAACCCTGCCTGCTCTCATTAAATTTTAGCGCTTCGCTATAAATTCTGTGCGTCTATTAGCGCCGCGTAAAAAAAAATAGCACGCCGCTGCGAAATTCTATGGAATTTTATAAATTTCATAACGGCGCGTTAGTAAAATTTACAATCCAAACCCAAGCTCGCAAAGTCGGGCAAAATAGCAAGGCTATGCAAGCCTTTTAAAATTTTACCTGGCGTATAGCGCACAGCTATGCTTACTGCAAATAAATGCAGGCGAGCTGTATCGGCTATACCCGCCTAAAATAGGCTATAAAGGTCATCCAGCAAGAAATATTTTTTCTCCGCAGTGCCCTTGTAATACGGCTCGATCGTCTCGTCATAGGTCTTTTTCATAAAGCCGTTCTTGCTTAGCTTGACTAGCTCGCCATTTAAGAACTCAAGCAGATCCTTATTGCCCTTAGAAACCGCGATGCCTAAGAAATCCGAAACGCCTAAATTTTTTATATTTACCTCAGTGTCGCTGTCGATGACAGCATAAGCCAAAACTATCAGATTGTCTGTCGCATATCCGATGCCCTTACCATCCTTTAGCATTTTATAGCATTCGTTTGCGGTAGCGCAATTTACAATTTCAAAGCCCTCTTTTCTAAAATACGCCTCACCCGTAGTTCCGGTTTCTGCGATGATCGGCTTGTCGTGCAGATCCGATACAGTCTTGATCCTATCGCCGGCGCGGGTTAGCACGCCGATATTTACTGCGAAATATGGCGTCGTAAAATCGACTAGCTGCTTACGCTCATTTGTGATCGTAAAGGTCGCAAGCACCATATCTACTTTATTTTCTTCCAACGCTTTTAAACGCTCACTAGCCTTTACGGGTACGAATTCTACCTTGCCCGCCTTGCCACCGAATATATCTTTTGATAGCGCCTCGGCTAGGGTCACCTCAAATCCTTGAAATTTGCCGTCTTCAAATTTACTAAAAGGCGGTTGCGCCTCAAATACGCCTACGCGCACACTGCCCGATTGCCTAATCTCAGATAGGGTATTTGCCACTACACTACTTGTAAATAGCAATAAAATTCCCAAAATTATCTTTTTCATATCGTTCCTTTAATTACAATGATTAGCCTAGCCACGCATCTGCGTCGCTTCGGCAAGCCCTCTTAAGCCGGTCGTATATTATTCGCTCACTTCTCCTTTCGACATTTTTTAAAATTTCTTTACCTTTGAAATTTTGCGTCGCATTTTACGCAAATTTCATTTAAAATACATTTAATCTGCGCCGTGATTTAGATCCCAATCGATCTCTCCCAGACCGTGCGCGCGCAGATATTCGTTGCATCTGCTAAAATGCTTGCAGCCGAAAAACGCTCCTCCTGCAAGCGGACTAGGATGCGCGGCGGTTAAAATGAGATGCCTCTGCGCATCGATCAGCGTAGATTTTGCTTTGGCGAAATTTCCCCACAGCATAAAGACTAAGCTTTGCCGCCTCGCGCTTAAAATTTTAATCACGGCGTCGGTGAAAATTTGCCAGCCGAAGCCGCTGTGCGAGTTCGCGCGGTTCGCGCCCACGCTAAGGCTCGCGTTAAGTAGCAGCACGCCCTGCTTCGCCCAGTAGCTCAGATCGCCGCTAGCAGGCTCGCTGATACCCAGATCGCTCTTAATCTCTTTGTAGATATTTACGAGGCTAGGCGGGATTCGCACGCCGCGCGGCACCGAAAAGCTAAGCCCCATCGCCTGATGCGCGCCGTGGTAGGGATCCTGCCCCAAAATCACCGCGCGTACCCGCTCAAACGGGGTGAGATTAAAGGCGTTAAAGATCAAATTTCCCGGCGGATAGACGATCTCGCGCGCCTTTGCGGCGAGCAGATTTTCTTTGATCTTCGCAAAATACTCGCTTAAAAATTCCTCTCTAAGCGCCTCTTTCCAGCCGCTCTCGATCCTCACGTTGTCTAAATTTATCTGCATACCGACCCTTTAAATTTTAATAAATTAACGCTCTAATTTTACAATAAATTTTAAAAATAGTCTCGCTCGCACGCGCCGCTGCAATCAAAGGCAGATCGCCCGCGCTCTCTCGCCGCCAACCGATCCCGCCGATTTATAGGCGCCGCTACACGATCACGATCAAAAGCGCCATAAACAGCAGCAGGGCGATCGTCTTTTTATTATCGTTAAGCAGGCTCTCGCGGCAAAAAACAAACAAAATCGCGTAGGCAAAAAGCGCGATTGCGAACTCCCACGGGTTATTATCTCTGAATTTTAACCTATAAGCGACCCGAAAGCTATATGCGAAAGCAGCGATAAAATTTGAGCCGGTTTCATGCTGTCTTTGCGATCTCCTATTTTATGTAAAACCCATTATATCGTTATTTTATCTACTTCGATAAACGTCCGTAAGACTAAAGTCCAATCTTTCAAATCTTTAAATTTTATCCTAAAGGCTTTTAAATTTAGTTCGCAACGTTATATTAAATCGGTCGTAAGTAAATTTAGCGCACACTATTAATACCCCATTTTATTTATTTGAATTATATTAAGTTCCGGATAAAAAATAACCTCGTGATCATAATCGCTCGGTTGTCCCGATTCGTGCTCTTTTTTGTGCCATATTCGCCTTTTATCGTTCACTATTGCCGTTATATTTAAATTTTTGATCGAACCATATATCAAATACTCCCGACTGCCAGCATAATGATAAGACGGCATCGCCCACGATAGTTTAAATTCGTGCAAATTTGTAGTTTCAGCTATGCAATCGGATTGGAAACAAACTCGTAGCCCTCTTGCAACATTTTTTGTTGCGTCAAAACAAAAGGCTTATCCGCCTTTATAAAATGCGCGTAACAGATGCAAGTTTGCAATTTGTCCCTACAATGATAAGGAATGGCTTTTTTGCGATAAATGAGCAAAGTTTCTCCCTTCGTATTTGTTAAGGCTTCAAATTTAGCCAAATCTCGATCTTTTACGTATGGAAATTTAGATAATGGCGAAATTTGAATAGCCAAATATATATACGCTATCAATAAGAAAAACAATATAGCAATTACAAGCATGGCGATCTTGATGACTTTCCACAATATTTTTAATATTTTTATTGTTTGCATTACAATTTAACTTCCCCTCTATTTTATAAATTTGCTGCGGTATTTATAAACCGCGCCGCCGATCTTAGCGGCCTTGAAATTTCATCGTACGAGCTTGCTTCTAAGGTCGTAATACGGATAATCCATCGCCGCAGCGGCGGTCTCGCGCGCAGAGGCGCCCGCGAATTTTTCGATCACGCAAAGTCCAAGCTCTATAGAGCTGCTCACGCCGCCTGCAGTGATGATCTCGCCTCCTGCGGGCAGGCTTTCGCGTACGAGCCGCTCGTGCACCACGTCCGCGCAGTAAGGCGCCAGCAGATCGTAGCAAAACGGGTGCGTGGTCGCGCGCCTACCTCGCAAAAACCCCGCCGCGCCCAGAAGCAGCGAACCGGTGCAAACGCTAAACTTATACTTCGCATCGCGCGCGGTCGCGAGCCACGAGATAAAGCCTGCATCGTCTTTAAGGCGGCGCGTCGCCGTACCGCCGGGCACAAAAACCGCATCAAAGCCGCCTAGATCCGTCGTGATCTCGCCCGCATCGATCGTAAGGCCGCCGCTGTCCGAAACCTGCCGCTCGCGCGAGCAAAACCTCATCTCAAGCTGCGGGCGGACGGCTTTGAGCCTTAGCATACAATCGTAAAATCCCACAAAATCGAGGTGCGTCTGTCCGCTGAACATCACAAGCGCTAGGTTTTTCATGATCCGTCCTTTAAAATTTATCGCTCGCCCAAGCTTTCGGTTTGCCGCCGCTGCAATTCTCGGCGCCGTAAACCGCAAAATGCGCGGCGGCTAAAATTTTATACCGCAGGCCGCTAAAACTCGCTCAAACGAATTTTAAATTTTACCCGCATTGAAACTTGCAGAAATTTTACCGCATACCGGCGGAATTTTAAAATTTAAAAGCGGTTTAAATTTTGCGCGCCTTTTATTCCGCTTTACTCAGACTTGCAAAAGCTCGCACGCCCGCATAGTGCAGCCTTTTTGCAACATTCTCAAATTCTAAATTCCAAATCCCCTCGTCGTATTTCCATTCAAACGGCGTTTTGTAATTCGTCCAAATTTCATACGCGCGTTCGTTTAGCCGCTCAATCAACGCAGAAATCCCTAAATCGCCGCCCGCTATCTCCATCATCAAATGCCAGTTGTCCAAATCGGCGGGATCTTCGGTGTGGATGGATTTTTCGCGCGGAAGATAATACACAAAATCGGCAGTATCGAAGGGAAATAAAGTATGGCACAGCGCAATGCCGTAAATATCTTGAGCAAATACTGTCGGAAGCTGCTCGTCCGAATAGCCGAAAGTCGAAACGTATAAAAAGCTGCGCAAAATGCCCGCTAAATTTCTGCAAACGGGCGCGAAGGCGTATCTCGATACTTGCTGCGTTAAGGCGCCGTTTCGAATAAAACTTATGGCGCTATCGATCTCTTTTCTTCTTGCTTGCACGTATTTTATCTTTTTAAATCGCCAAGCTTGCATCAGCTCCAAAGAACCGTCGATGGCTCGCAGATGCTTGTCTCTTTTTTCATCCGCCGTACCGCTTAGCTCCGCGATCCTCGCAGCGGCCTGCCTCCAAAATGGAATCAGGGTTTTTACCCACCCCAAGTAGCTCAGATAAAGCGCGTTCGGCTCCTCTTTTTCAAAAGCCGCTCTCATCTGCGTAAGTTTTATCATCGCAAGCCTCTTATATCAAAATTTTACTTCGCTCGCTACTCCTCGTCCTGCGTCTTCTCTCCGCCCGCCATGCAGCTTTGGAATATAAATTTATGCTCCTGCGGCAGCGCGTCATAAATTTTACCCGCAAGCTCGCGGATCTCCCAAAGTGCCGCCTTGCTAGAGCGCAAAGCGAGGAAGTTTTGCAAGCTGCGTGCGTTTATGCTCCAGCTAAGCTCGCTCTTGTAGCACTCTGGCAGGCAGTATTTGGCGATATCAAGGCTGATTGGGCTTTGTAAGATTATACGCAGATTTTCAAGAGCCGCGATACTTGCGTTATCGACCGCTTCGTTGCCGGTAAGCACTATGTATCGCGCGGCGTTTTCGAAATCCCCTTGCGCGAAGCTGTCCTCGCCGCGCAATTCTTTGAGAGTGTAGCGAGTGGATTTTACGCTAAGGCTTGCTAAGCGGTGGCGCGCCAGCTCCTGAAGCAGCGCGCGCGAAATACCGCTGATGTAGAAGTTGTAGTAGAGGTGTTCGAGCGTGCTTGAGTGCTTGAGCTGATTGCCTACGCGATCTATTAGCGCTAGGTCTTTGGCGCCGCCGCAATCGCCGCGCTCGAAGCTCTGCCAGCAGGTGCGGATCGCGTTTGAGCAAACCCAAAGCGGAGTGAAATTTAGAAGTTTGACTTGCATGTTTTGCCTTTGGTTTTAAAATCTTTGGATGATTTTAGCGTTTCGGGACTTAAAATTTAGCAGGGCTCGGCATTTGTATTTTAAAATTTACATTCATCAAATTTACCTTGCACCGAGATACAAGGTAAATTAGAATGAACTTAAGTGTATGAGATAAGAGAAATTTTAATATTGAAATAATATTAAAATCTTATTTTTCCTCGAGAAAAACTTTTTATCCTCTAAGCCTACGATTTTTTACTTCTGCCCTCCAGTAAAATATTTTTTACGCTCATTAAATCTATATTCTTCTAACCCCTTACTTGCATTTTCACAATTCTTGTGCATTTTGCTTCCTTCCTCTATCTTATCCCAATCGCAATTCTTTTCTACCTCTTTAGCTTCCTCTATATGCTTTTCATAATATTCTACCGTCATAACTTTTATATCATTAACTGATTCTTTGGCGTTCACGCAATTTTTATAGGAATTGCTTCCGTCTTTTAAAGTATTGAAATCACACTTCGCTAAAACCTCTTTGGCTTCGTCCAGATGCGCGTCGTAATACTCCTTGGTCTTTACCTCGGTATCGTCACCGCAACCAACTAATAAAGCAGCTAACACCCCCCCCCCAGAGGAACATTTTAGGATTTTTCATTTCATTCTCCTTGTTTGAAATTTATCGGTATTTTACTATCCGTTTACTTTAAAAATTTTGAATTACTGCCATTCTACCTGCGCGGTAAACAAATTTAACGAAGCTTTGATACCGCCCTTAAGCTACATTTCGCTAAGATTGCGGCTAAATTTTAAAAAAGGTGCAAAATGAATGATAAATTTAGCAAAATCGGCTTCATCCTCGCAGTCGCGGGCAGCGCCGTAGGGCTCGGTAATGCGTGGAAATTCCCCACTTTAGTAGGCACCAACGGCGGCAGCGCATTTATCTTGCTATATCTTTTGCTGACGCTTTTGGTTAGCTTCGTGATTTTTTTAGCCGAGATCGTCATAGGCAGGCTAAGCGAAAGTGATCCAGTGCGCGCGTTTGAAAAGCTCGCGCCCTCATACAAAGGCGCATGGAAATACGCGGGATTTTTTATGATTAGTGCGCTTTTGATCTATGCTTTTTACAGCGTCGTAATGGGCTGGATCCTAAAATACGTGGTCTCAAGCGCTTTTTATCTGCCAAAAAGTATAGATGAAAGCGGCGCAGCGTTTAAAGCGCTTTTAGGCAGCGATTTTTTAAGCGTAGCGATGTGCTTTACTATAACGTCGGCATTTTGCTTTTTCATCGTATCTAAAGGTGTCAAAAGCGGCATCGAGCGACTTAATGTCTGGATGATGCCTGCGCTATTTATTTTGCTGGTTTTGATGCTAATTTACGCCGCGAGTTTCGATGGATTCGGACGTAGCGCAAAATTCTTGCTAGTGCCAGATTTTTCCAAGCTTAATAAGGATAGTGTTCTTTCGGCGCTAGGACTTGCGTTTTTTACGCTTTCGCTTGGCGTTACTACGATTATAACCTATGCTGCAAGCCTGCCTGCGCGCACCAATATCCTAACCTCAAGCATAAATATCGTCTGCATTAATGTCCTAATCGGCGTGATGATGGGACTTATCGTCTTTACTTTCATCTTTGAATTCGGCGGCGATCCCAAAGCGCAAGGTCCTGGGCTAGTGTTTGTCTCGCTGGTGGTGCTTTTTTCAAAGCTCGGTGCGATCGGAAACATCCTAGCCTTTTTATTTTTTACCTCGCTGTTATTCGCGGCGATTACTTCTGCAATTTCGATGCTGGAGCCTGCGATTTATTATCTCGTAAACTCCCGCAAGCTAAGCCGCAAGCGCGCTTCACTTTTAGTTTTTGCCGTGACGTATGTTTTAGGGATATGCTGCATTTTGGGTTATTACGGGGGTACGAGCGAATATTTTAGCCTAGGTGGCAAGAGCTTTTTTGACGTGCTTGATTACCTGACCTCGAATATCTTAATGCCTCTTAGCGGCATAATCGTGGCGTTTTTCGTAGGGTTCGTGATAAAAAAACGAGCCGTCGAAATTCTACTGCGCCCATATATGGGACGAATGGGCTTTAAGCTGTGGTATTTCGTGCTACTGCGCTTCGTGGCGCCAGTCGCGATCGTAGTGATAGCGCTCAATCAGCTAAAAATTTTAAATTTTTAAATTTTGCAAAGCTGATGGACAACATGGATTTAAAATTTGGCGCTGAAGCAGCCTAAAAACGACGCGCCAAATTTCATAGCGAGTCTCGCGGCAATCCGTGAGCGGCCATGGCGGCTGTCAAAAATCGCGCCTGGAATTTGATGGCTAGATAAGAGCATGCGGCAACCGCAATCAGCCTTCGGCGTGACTGCGCTAATCCGCGCGGCAACCTGCGCAAGACCGCGGCAAAGACGCCTTAGCGCAGCCGCGTCTGATCACGCTGCGGAATTTTAAAATTCTAAACCTAGACGGTCGGTGCGTAGCCGCCGCGATAGTTTATGACGTGGTCTATGCAATCTGCCGCAGAAGTGGCGCGTAAAATTTTGTGGTGACCCGCGCGACATCGCGCTTGGAATTTTAAAATTTAGCGCTAAAGCGACGCGCAAGCCCGCGATCCGTCTAATAGACGACCGATCCGTCAGAACAGCGCAGGGATCACATATTGCGGCTTGAAATTTTAAAATTTTACGCTCTGACGGCTCGGAGCGATAGGCAAAATTCCATAGCGAGCCTCACGGCGATCCGTGAGCGGCCATGGCGGCTGTCAAAAATCGCGCTTGGAATTTTACGTCTAGATAGGAGCATGCGGCGACCGCAATCAGCCTTCGGCGTGACCGCGCTAACCTGCGCGGCAACCTGCGCAAGACCGCGGCAAAGACGCCTTAGCGCAGCCGCGTCTGATCACGCTATGGAATTTTAAAATTCCGTAGCTTTAAAATTTAAAAAATCGGAGCGAAAATGAACGATAAATTTAGCAAAATCGGCTTCATACTTGCCGTCGCAGGCGGCGCGGTGGGGCTTGGCAACGCATGGAAATTCCCCACCCTCGTGGGTCAAAACGGCGGCAGCGCCTTCGTGCTTTTATACCTCGCGCTCACGCTGGGCGTGGGCTTTAGCATATTTCTAGCCGAGATGGCACTAGGCAGGCTAAGTGGGCGGGATCTGCCGAGCGCGTACGAGACGCTGGCGCCGCGCTGCGGGCGTAAATGGCGCGCGGGAGGCGTTTTCATCGCGGGCGGCATGCTGGTGCTGTCCTTTTACCTCGTCATCCTCGGCTGGGTGATCCGCTACATATTTTTGGGCTTTTCTCCGCTGCCTGCAACCGCCGAGGAAGCGGGCGCCGTATTTGACGATCTCATCTCGCATTCGCTAGCCACGAGCCTCGGCTTTTACGCACTTGCGCTCGTGCTGACGCTATCCGTCGTCGCGCGCGGCATCAAAAGCGGTATCGAGCGGCTCAACGTCGTGATGATGCCGCTGCTTTTCGTGCTGCTGCTCGCGATGCTTGCGTATGCGTGCACGATGCAGGGCTTCGGCGCGGCGGCGAAATTTCTTTTTTACCCCGACTTCGGCAAAATCACCGTTAACTCCGTCCTCTCCGCGCTCGGGCTCGCGCTCTTTACCCTGTGCGTGGGCGTCGGCTGTATCGCGGCATACGCAGCGTCTCTTAGCGAGGGAGTGCGGCTCGTGCGAAGCTCGGTAAACATCGTATTTATCAACATCGCGATCGGGCTGATGATGGGGCTCATCGTCTTTACCTTCATCTTCGAATTCCGCGCCGATCCCGCGCAGGGTGCGGGGCTTGTGTTCGTATCGCTCACTACGATGTTTGCAAAAATGGGGCTAGCGGGGCAGGTGCTTGAAGTCGCGTTTTTCGTCTCGCTCTTTTTCGCAGGGATCACGAGCGCTGTTTCTATGATCGAGCCTTTCGTCTTCTATCTCATCGGCAGGTTTAAAATTTCGCGCCTGCGCGCAGTTTGCATCTCGGGGTGCGTCATAGCGGTGCTAGGCGCATGCTCGCTGCTATCAATGCACGCGGATTATGCGAGCAGGTTTAAGCTTTTCGGCGCGAGCTTTTTTGACTGCTTGGACTTCGTAAGCTCAAACGTCATGCTGCCCCTCGGCGCGCTAACCTCGGCGATCTTCGTGGGCTTTGTGATGGATGCACAGCGTCTGCGCGGGCTTTTCGGCGCCGATATGGGCGAGCTCGGATTTAAAATTTGGTACTTTTCGCTGCGCTTCGTAGCGCCCGTCGCGATCGTGATCATAATGGCAAATCTGCTGTTTTTCGGCGGGAAGTAGGAAGCGAACGGAATAGATAGGAGCGAGCGAAATTTCACGCGATAAATCATGCGGCAGATTTGCGCGGCGAAGCGGCACGCGGGGATCGCGAGCTAATTTGCGACGTTTAGGCGGCTCGGCTCAATCGCGTGCTACGATCCGCAAAGCGCCGGAGCAAAGGGCTTTGCGCAATGAAATTTCATGCGGTAAATCTTGCACAGTAAAATTAAAGCGTAAAATTTTACGCCTCGTTTCGTAACAAAAAGAGCCCAAACGCGCCTCTAGATTTAAAATTTACGCGTTGAAATTTCGCAATCCTCTCGGCAAAGCTTAAAAGCATTAAAATTTTACTACCTGCCAGCATAACGAGCGCCGAAATGCGCCGTAGAAGCAGCGGGCTTACTTTGAAGATGCGACGAAGATTTTGCGGGTGCGGCCTAAACGGCTAGCGGCGCGCAGTTGGGCCGAATGAACCCGTTTTAAAGCCGCACGGTTTAGCTATGCCTAGCGCGCTAGCATTTGCCTGCTTTTTTAAGCAGAGCGTTGCAGTTACCGCCTTTGCCGCTTCCCGTACTACCCGCTGCTCCGACGATTTTCGTGCAAAGCACGTCAGAATCAACTACTATAACGGATGAAAAATAGCAACGATACAAATCCCCGTTTTTGCTCCTGACCTTATAATGTACTGAGTCAATCTCACTTTTTACTGAATCAGGCACAACCGTTAGATTTGATTTATCTATACCAGTTGCCATTTCAGCGCGATCTAAGAGTGTCGCTTCACTAGTCATCGGCTTTTTTATAAAACCACAACCACCTAAGACGGAAGCGGCTGCAAAAGACACAGCTAAAGTAAAAAGGCTTTTTGAAACCAGATATTTCATCGTTTTTCCTTTTAATTAAAATATAGATAAATTATAACGCCGTCCCAATTTAAATCTCCTTAAAATATGGATTAAACTGCTATTTTAAAATTTTAAAACGTGGCTAGTAAAATTTAAACGTAAATAGCAAGCTTAGATGTGGGATTCATAATGTTAATCTTGTCGCAGCTGAAGTGCGCACATCTTAAAATGAGAGTTACGAGATAAGATGCGGCATCCAAACAAAAAAAGGCTACGATGCCACGATTGGATTGCGGACAAAATTTAAAATCAGAATTTTGTGAGTTATAAATTTAAAGCTAAGCTTTAGAATTTCATAGCTATTGGGATTTTAAGTGAAAGTCTAGTGCATTACCGCAATATCAGCTCGCCACATATTTACGGAATTTTACACGTTGCAAATTACCCCTACCATCATAATTTGCGCGCCGCCCTCAAAGCGCGTACGAAGCTACGTGGCGATATTTGCGGCAAGCGGTATAAACCATGCCGCTAAATTTGGAGCGAAATTTCAGAATAAGGCTAAATTTAAAGAATTTAGCCGTTCATTATCGATAGCAGTTCGGTGTTGTCTTTGGTTTTTAGCATCTTGGCGTATAAAAATTTCAGCGCCTCGACGTCGTCCATCGTCGAGATAGCCGAGCGCAGCGCCCAGATCTTTTGCAGATTTTCGCTGCCTTGCAAAAGCTCCTCTTTGCGCGTGCCGGACTTGGTGATATTGATCGCGGGGTAAATTCTACGATCCGAGATGTTGCGATCGAGGATGATCTCGCTGTTGCCCGTGCCTTTGAACTCCTCGAAGATCACGTCATCCATTCGCGAGCCGGTCTCGATGAGCGCGGTAGCGACGATGGTAAGCGAGCCGCCGTTTTCGATATTTCGCGCCGCACCGAAGAAGCGCTTCGGCTTATGCAGGGCGTTTGCGTCCACGCCGCCGCTTAGGACTTTGCCGCTGCTAGGCGTGATGGTGTTGTAGGCGCGCGCAAGGCGGGTGATGCTATCAAGCAGGATGACGACGTCCTTGCCGTTTTCGACGGCGCGTTTTGCCTTTTCGATGACGAGCTCGGCGACGCGAACGTGGTTGAATGCGGGCTGATCGAAGGTCGAGCTAAATACCTCGCCGCGCACGCTGCGCTCCATGTCGGTTACCTCCTCCGGGCGCTCGTCGACTAACAGCACCAAAAGCTCGACCTCGGGGTGGTTGCGCGTAATGCCGTTGGCGAGCTCCTTCATAAGCTCCGTTTTACCGCTACGCGGAGGCGCCGTGATGAGCCCGCGCTGCCCCTTGCCGATCGGGGTGAAAAGATCAAGCACGCGACCGGTAAGGCGCATAGGATCGTATTCGAGCTTGAGCTTTTCGGTCGGGAAGAGTGGCGTGAGATTGTCAAATAGCGGACGCTCTCTAGCCTCTTGGATCGATTTGTAATTGATCGCCTCGATCTTTAAGAGCGCGTAGTACTTCTCCTGATCCTTCGGCTCGCGTACCTGACCCGTGACTATGTCGCCGACGCGAAGGGCGAATTTACGGATCTGGCTTAGGCTCACGTAGGCGTCGTTGGCACTGTCGCTTAAATTTGAATCTATGCCGCGCAAAAAGCCGTAACCCTCGGCGGTAACCTCCAAAATCCCCGTAAAAAGTATGAAGCCGCCCTGCTTCGTCTGCATGCGTAAAATTTCAAAAACGAGCGCTTGGCGGCGGAATTCGCGCGGGTTCTCGACGCCTAGCTCGTCTGCTATGGCGATGAGATTTTCAAGATCCATCGAGCGGAGCTCCTCGATCTGATAGCCCTCGACGGGAACATGCGTTTTAGCGTAAGTTTTTCTGCCGTTTTGATTAGAATTTGAAACGGCGGTCTGAGCGGAATTTTGATTTGTATTTTCCATTTGTCCTCTTAGAGTGTGAAGTTATTAAATTTGGTTTTAAAAAAGTCGCGAAATTTAAAATTTAGTTTTCTTTATAAGCACCGAACCTTAAAATTTTTTGTTGCCTTCTGCTGATGAGCTCGTCTATGCTAAGATCGTCTAGCTTGTGCAGCTCGGTTAAAACGTAGTTTCCAAGCGCTTTTATCGCGCCGTCTTTATCTCTGTGGGCGCCCGTTTTAGGCTCTTTGATCACGTCGTCGATCAAACCCAGCTCTTTTAGCTCCTCGGCGGTGATTTTTAGCGCCTTCGTAGCGGCCTCGCTCTTGCTTGGATCGTTCCACAAAATCGCGGCACAGCCCTCAGGAGAGATAACTGAAAAAATTGAGTTTTGAAGCATCGCCAGCCGATCGGCCACGCCGATAGCCAAAGCTCCGCCGCTGCCGCCCTCGCCTATAACGACGGCGATCGTAGGCGTTTTAAGATCGCTAAGCTCATATAAATTTCGCGCGATTGCTTCGCTTTGACCACGCTCCTCGGCACCAAGTCCCGGATATGCGCCCGGAGTGTCAATCAAAAACAAAATAGGAAGGTTAAATTTCTCGGCAAGTTTCGCTACGCGCAGCGCCTTGCGATAGCCCTCCGGATGGGGCATACCGAAATTGCGCTTCAGCTTGTTTTTGGTGCCGCGGCCCTTCTGCTCGGCGATCACGGCGATTTTGCGGTTACCCATAATGCCCAGATAGCATACAATCGACGGATCGTCTCTAAAGGCGCGGTCGCCGTGAAGCTCCCTAGCGTCTTGCAAAAGCGCACGAATATAATCGATCGCGTAAGGGCGATCCGGGTGGCGCGCAAGCTGAAGTCTTTGGTATTCGTTTAAATTCTTATAAACTTTGGAAATTTCTTTTTCGAGGTTCTTATTTAAAATTTCGACCGCGTCCTCATCGCCGCGAATTTTTGCAGCGGTGATATCCTCATCGATCTGCTTTATAGACTTTTCAAAGTCCAAATAACTCGCCATTAATCTACTCTTTTGAAAATAAGCGACGCGTTTGTACCGCCGAAACCGAAATTATTGCTCATAACGCAATCGAGTTTGGCTTTTCTAGCGACGTTTGGCACATAGTCCAAATCGCAATCTGGATCTTTTGAAATTTGATTTATCGTAGGCGGTATAATGCCGTTTTGCATCGCTAAAAGGCTGACCGCAGCCTCTACAGCTCCGGCAGCACCCAGGCAGTGTCCTAGCTGACCCTTAGTGGAGCTGACCGCAGGCACTTTGCCCTCGCCGAAAAGCTCTTTTAACGCCGCAGTTTCGTTTTTATCGTTTATTGCGGTGGACGTTCCGTGAGCGTTGATATAATCAATCTTCGGGCGTCCCGCCATCTCGTAGGCCTTTTTCATAGCGCGGATCGGTCCGTCTAGGCTAGGCGAAGTGATATGATAAGCATCGCCGCTAGCGCCGAATCCTACGAGCTCGCCGTAAATTTTAGCGCCGCGCGCTTTTGCGTCCTCTAGCTCTTCTAAAACTAAAGCCGCCGCGCCTTCGCCCATAACAAAGCCGTTTCGCTCCGCATCAAACGGACGTGAAGCGTGCGCAGGATCGTCATTTCTAGCACAAAGCGCCTTCATCGCGGCAAATCCGCCGATACCTACGGGACAAACCGCAGCCTCGGCTCCCACTGCAAGCATCTTTTTCGCTTCGCCGATCATAATAACTCTCGCAGCGTCCATAATCGCATGTGCAGAAGCCGCACAAGCCGTAACGCTGGATAAATTCGGACCTTTTAATTTATAATATATCGAAACAAAGCCGCCGAGCATATTTACTAACGCAGAAGGGATAAAAAACGGAGAAATTCGCCTAGGGCCGCGCTGCAAGCAGGTATTGGCGTTTATCTCGATATTCGGCAAACCGCCTATACCGCTAGCGGAGCTAACGCCGAATTCATCGCTATCGAAACCGCTAAATTTAGCGTCATCCATAGCTTCACCCGCGGCTTTAAGTCCCAGCTGGATAAATCTATCCATCTTTTTTATCTCTTTTCCATCCTCGATTATGCTCGAAGGATCGAAACCTTTTACTTCAGCTGCAATTTGAACCGGAAATTCGCTAGCGTCAAAGAGCGAAATTTTATCAACCCCGGTTTTTCCGTTACAGATATTTTCAAAACTGCTCTGTTTGTCAAGCCCGAGAGAAGTTATCATCCCGATGCCCGTTACTACGACTCGTTTCAAAACCGCTTCCTTAAAATTTTATTTCTTAGGCAAATTTTCTATATAATCTACTACGTCTTTAATGCTTACTAATTTTTCAGACTCGCTATCTGGGATCTCGATACCGAATTTCTCCTCTAAAGCCATTACTAGCTCAACTACGTCAAGAGAGTCCGCGCCCAAATCCTCGATAATTTTAGAGTCAAGTTTAACCTGATCCGGGCTTACGCTTAGTTGTTCTACAACTACGTCTCTTACATCTTCAAATACTGCCATTTTAGCACTCCTTTAAAAAAATACCGCGTAATTCTATAATATTTAACCTTAAATTCCGCTATTTAACGCTACATATAGAGCCCGCCGTTGATTTTAAGCGTCTCGCCCGTAATGTAGCCCGCACCGTCGCTGAGTAAAAACGCAACTCCTTCGGCAACGTCGCTCGTGCTTCCGAGGCGCTTAAGCGGGATGCTCGCTTCGTAGCTTGCTTTTACGTCGTCGCTTAACGCGTCCGTCATATCGGTGGCGATGAAGCCCGGAGTTATGCAGTTGAAGCGGATGCCGCGCGCTGCGCCCTCCTTTGCGAAACTCTTACTCATTGCGATCATTCCGCCCTTGCTCGCGCTGTAATTGACCTGCCCGGCGTTGCCCATTTCGCCGACGATCGAGGCGATATTTACGACGGCACCGAAGCGCTTTTTGCTCATTAGCTTTAAAGCTTCGCGGCAGCCGATGAAAGCGCTGCTTAAATTTGCTTCGATCACGCCCATAAAGTCTTCCAGCTTCATCCTAAGCGCGAGCTTGTCGTTCGTGACGCCCGCGTTATTTACCAGATAGCTTAGTTCGCCGTCGCTTTGTGCAATCAGGGCAATCGCCTCGCTAAATTCCGCCTCGTTCGTCGCGTCAAATTTTATCACGGCGCCCTCTCCGCCGTTTGCGCGGATCTCCTCTAGCAGCGTGTCAGCAGGCTCTGGTGCAGAGCGATAATTGATCCACACCTTAAGTCCGTAGCCTGCCAAAGTCCTTGCGATCTGTGCGCCGATACCGCGGCTCGCGCCCGTGATTAAAACGTTTTTTCCGCTAAATTTCATACTTTTCCTTTTATTAAAATTTTAATTTCTAGCGTAAATTTATCCAAATTTACCTAAATTTTAGCCGTTAAAATTTGGCTACAAGCGCGCCGTTGAAATTTCAAAATAGCGCCTCGTCCATCTCCGCGGGCTTCGGTAGCCCCATTAGTTTTAGTACGGTAGCTGCGACGTTGCTAAGCCCAAGTCCGCTTTTTAGTTCACGCACGTCGCGCCCCAGCACGAAGCAAAATACGTCAAAGGTCGTGTGGTTCGTTAAAATTTCGCCGTCCGCATCTCGCATCGCCTCGCAGTTGCCGTGGTCGCTAATCTGCACATAGGCGTAATCGTGCGCCCTCGCCGCGCTTAAAATTTTACCGATGCACTCATCCACCGCCTCGACCGCCTTTACCGCGGAGTCGTAATTGCCCGTGTGTCCAACCATATCGCCGTTTGCGAAATTTACGACGATGAAATCGATCCCCCCTTCGATACCGCGAATCACCGCATCGCATACCGCAGGCGCGCTCATCTGCGGCTGCTCGTCGTAGGTTTTTACTTTGGGGCTTGGGATTAGCACGCGAGTTTCGTTCGGCAGCGGCTCCTCGACGCCGCCGTTAAAGAAAAACGTAATATGTGCATATTTTTCGGTCTCGGCGGTATGAAGCTGCGTAAAACCGGCTTCTGCGATCACTTCGCAAAGCGTGTTTTTAAGCACAGGCTTCTCAAAAAGTAGAGGAAATTTAAAGCTCGCGTCGTATTCGCTCATCGTGATTAAATTTTGCACGACGAATTTTCGCTCAAATTCGCCGAAACCCTCATCGCCCAAAGCCGCACAAAGCTCCCTGGCGCGATCGTTTCTAAAATTTATAAAGATCGCTCCATCATCCGCGCCGATACCGCTAAAGCCGTTAAAGCTCGCAGGCTCGATAAACTCGTCGCTCACGCCGCGTTCGTAGCTTTGCAGTATATACTCGCTAGGCGAAATTTCAAGCGGCGCCGCTTCGCCCATAAGTACATCGTAAGCGCGCTTTACGCGATCAAAGCGCTTGTCGCGATCCATCGCGTAAAAGCGCCCGCACACGCTCGCTACTTTAAATTTAGCCTCCAGGCGCTTTAAAAATTCCGCTCCGCTGCTCGGTGAAACGTCGCGCCCGTCGGTGATAGCGTGCGCCCAGGTCTCGCAACCCGCATTCTGCGCTATCTCGCAGATCGCGTCGAAATGGCGCAGATGCGAATGCACGCCGCCGTCGCTGTAAAGCCCTATGACGTGCACTCTGCGGCACTTTGAAAGCAGGCTTTGTAGCGCTTCGTTTTTCTCAAGCGAGCCCTCATCGATCGCGCGATCGATTTTGACTAGGTTTTGATACAGAATTCTACCGCTTCCGATCGTCATATGCCCTACTTCGCTGTTTCCCATCTGCCCCTGCGGCAAGCCCACGGCAAGCCCCGAGGTGCGCAGTAGCGTATTGGGCACGTTTTTAAAAAGATAATCATAGGCGGGCTTTTTTGCGTTTGCAAACGCGTTAAATTTATCGCTCGCGTTAAAGCCGATGCCGTCGGTGATAAGTAAAATCGTCTTTTGCCCCATTTTGGCTCCTAAATTTCGTCTAAATTTCGCTGCGCTGGCCTTTTGAAGCAGGTCCGCGGCGCTGTTTTTACGAGCGGCATTATACTTTCTTTTGGCAAATGCGGCAAAATTCCATCCGCCCTAAAAGCTAAATTTTACCTCTTTTATACTAAAATGCGCATTTTCGTATAAAATTTCATAAAATTTAAAAGGCAAACTTTGTTTTATTATCTTTACCATCTTACGAATATAAATTTCTTCCAATACATCACCGCGCGCGCAGGAATCGCATTTTTTATCGCTTTTTGCTTTTCAGTCTGGGCTATGCCGCGGTTTATCCGCTGGGCGCAAGCCAGACACGCCGCGCAGCCCATCTACGAACTCGCGCCGCAAAACCATCAGAAAAAGAGCAAAACCCCGACGATGGGCGGGCTTGTTTTCGTTACCGCCGCGGTGCTCGCAAGCCTGCTGTGCGCCAAGCTAAACAACGTCTTCGTGCTCTGCGGACTGCTTTGTTTGGTGGGCTTCGGCTACATAGGCTTTAAGGATGATATCTCTAAAATTTTAGGCCGCCAAAACCACGCAGGTCTTAGCGCGCGGGCTAAATTTGCACTACAAAATTTCTTGGCGTTTCTGATCGGGGCGACGCTTTATGCTTTTAGCGACCTGGGCGGGGAATTTTTCGTGCCGTTTTTCAAATACCCTCTGCTAAATTTATGGATTTTCGCGCCGCTGTTTTGGACGATCGTGATAAGCGCGAGCTCAAACGCGGTAAATTTAACCGACGGATTAGACGGGCTGGCAACCATTCCGTCGGTGTTTTCGCTCTGCAGCTTGGGCGTATTTGCCTATCTCTGCGGGCATGCGATCTACTCGCAGTATCTCTTGCTACCGCGCGTCGCGGGCGCAGGCGAGGTCTGCATCATCGTCTCGGCGCTCATCGGCGCGCTGCTTGGGTTTTTGTGGTTTAACTGCTACCCCGCCGAAGTCTTTATGGGCGACAGCGGCAGCCTCAGCGTAGGCGCGTTTTTAGGATACTGCGCAGTCATCACGAAGAATGAAATTTTACTCATAATGATCGGCTTCGTCTTCGTCATCGAAACGCTCAGCGTGATCTTGCAGGTGGGCAGCTTTAAAATTTTCAAACGCAGAATTTTCCTGATGGCGCCGATACACCACCATTTCGAGCTTAAAGGCTGGGTCGAGAACAAAATCATCATCCGCTTTTGGATCATCGCGTTGATCGCAAATATCATAGCGCTGACGTCGCTGAAATTGAGATGAAATGCGAGCGCAAATTGAACCCGACTTCGAAACGGTGCGCGAAAAATACGGCGAAACGGCTGAGCTTAGCGCGGGCGAGATAACTCAAATTTTATGGGGCAAAAGGGGAGAAAAATGAAAAAATCGCTATTTGGCTACGGGCTTACGACCAGAGCGATCGCCGAGCACTGCCAAGAAGGCGGCTCCTGGGACATCTACGACGATAAATTTGAAATTTCTTCAGGGGCGCCGAAGCTGGATGAGTTCGGCAACGCGCTTTTAAACCCAAGCGAGTTCGATCCTGCCTCAAGCGAGCTTGAAATCCCAAGCCCAGGCTTTCCGCCGCATCACGAGCTGGTGCGAAAGGCACGAAATTTAATCAGCGAATACGATTATTTCGACGATTACAAAGGTCTTAAAATTTGGATCAGCGGCACGAACGGCAAGACCACGACGACGAAGATGATGCAGCACCTACTCGAGCGATACGGCTCGCAAATGGGCGGCAACGTGGGCGTTCCGCTTGCAAAACTTGATAAAAGTGCCAAAATTTGGGTGCTGGAGACGAGCTCGTTTACGCTGCACTACACCAAGCACGCGCGTCCCGACATCTACGTGCTGCTTGCGATCACGCCCGATCATCTCAGCTGGCACGGCGATTTCGCGGAGTATGAGCGCGCCAAACTCTCGCCGCTGCTAGCGATGTGCGAAGGCTCCGTGGCGCTGATCCCGCGCGCCTACGAAAGCTCCGCCGCCGCGCAAAATAGCCTGGCTCGCGTAATCTGCTACGAGGACGAAGCGGATCTGGCGCAAAAATTCGGCATCGATTTAGACGAGATAAAATTCCGAACTCCGTTTTTGATCGACGCGCTTTTGGCACTGTGCGTGGAGAAAATTTTATTCGACAGATGCGACGCCATGCGACTAAACGACTTCGTGATCGAAGGCAATAAACTCGAGGAATTTACCGACGCGCGCGGCAGGCTCTGGGTCAATGACACGAAGGCGACCAACATCGATGCGTGCGCGCAGGCGCTGAAGCGATACGCGGGGCGCAAAATACATCTGATCCTAGGCGGCGACGATAAAGGCGTGGATCTGCACCCGCTTTTTGCGGAGTTTAAAAAATACGATCTGCAAATTTACGCGGTCGGCTCAAATACCGATAAAATCGTGTGTTTGTGCGACGAATACGGACTTCCTTGCGTGCGCTGTGAAATTTTACAAACGGCGGTGAGCGAAATTTCGAAGCGGTACCGAGATGCGGACTTTAAAAAAAGCGGCGCAAGCGAATTGAAAGTACGAAATTTAAGCGCGAATGGCGAATGCAACGGCGGCAAGGCGAAAGAAAACGCAAAGATCGGCGAAAATACGCCGCATAAAGGCGGCGGCTCATCTGCCGTAAGCGACGACGCCTCTTCGCCGAAACGCCGCGCAAACGACGGCGAAACTCGGAATTCGCAGAATTCTAAAAATTCTGTGGATTTTAAGAATTCCGTAAATTTCGCAAGCGAAATAGCGCTACTAAGCCCTGCGTGTGCTAGTTTGGATCAATTTAAAAGCTACGCCGAACGCGGCGAGCTATTTAAAAAACAAGTCGCACAACTTGGATAGATAAGCATATAAAGTTTAGATGGATCAGGTCGAGCCTTTATTAATACAATTTGCAATCGTATTTTAAAATTTCAACGCTTCTGCTGCGCGGATATCTAAATAAATTCAACCCCGAAGTAAACATCCCCATGTCACACTATTAGCTCGAGCACAATGTTTATAAAGATGCTTCGTCAAGTCCAAATTAAAGCCAATTTTCGATGCTAAATTTAACCAATTGCGGCTATCGCCTGTTATGCGCACAAATTTAAAACGATACCGCGATCCTTTGGCGCAAATTTATCTACTTTGCATAGCCTAGAACCAAGCGTATAATTTGCAAAGTCGGCTAAATAGTAATTTTATATCACTTTGCTTTTAGATCGATAGTCCTTTTTAATTATTGCAAATTGCTGCTCAAGCAATATATTTTTATCACTAAAATTTAGAAAATTCCAACTGAGTAAATTTGGCTGTTTCCGAGCGCAACGTGCAAAAATATAGCGAAAATCGAGAATTTTAACCGAGATTTAAGTATTGCATGGCTAAAATTACTTTTCTTTTTCGGTGGTTGGATAGCTCAGTCGGTAGAGCAGCAGACTGAAAATCTGCGTGTCGGCAGTTCGATTCTGCCTCTAACCACCACTTAATCTATTTTATATTTTATCACTCCCTTTGCTTTCTTTTTGTTGACATGACGGTGCTTGTTATAAAGACCCTATAATTAAAACCTAATAAATCAAACACGAAATAAGATGAAAGCAAAGCCGAGAAAAAGTACAAAAGTTAAAATTTCAAAGCACACGGAATTTATAGATAGAATAAAGAAGGAACTATAAAATTCGTAAATTTCGATTATAAAAGAATATAACTATATAAAACTATAAAGTTCATAAAATCTTATAAAAGGAGAAGTCCACCTTACGCTCCTCCCCTTATTTTATACATTATATATTCTTTCTTATTGTTCTTTATTAGATTTTTTACCCCTCTTACCTTTAGCC